>DATBFY010000699.1:0-13926 GCA_036558265.1 Tepidisphaeraceae bacterium
GCAGTGCAGCAGGGGCCAGGCGAGAGCGGCGCCGAACAACGCCCCGGCGAGGACCGACGGCAGACGGAAGGTCTGTTCGGTCATCCCCGAGATCGCCGTGGACGCCCACGCCAGCAGCGAATAGAGGATGTGATTGTTCGGCAGGTAGCGCGGGATGCCCGGCTCGCTGGGCGGGGGCGCGCCCAATCCCGAGATCCAGAGCGGCCCGTAGCGCACGTAAAAGTGCCAGGTGAACATCTCGTCATACCAGAGACTCTGGCCGGCGAGCGGCAGGCGGAGGAAATAGGCGGCCAGGGTGACGAGCAGCGCGAGGAGCAGGGGGCGCCGGCTGGCGACACCATGGATCGGCATCTCCGAAGGCTTCGATCGCGAACGCGGCATCATGCGGATGGTAGAGACGACCGCGTGAAACGTGAAGACGTGAGGACGTGAAACAAGTCACTTCGCCACGGCGCCCCCGCAAGGGAGCTTGCTTCACGTCTTCCCGTTTCACGCATCACGTTTCAGGCCATCCACGGCGCACGCTGTGGCCGATCCAGCCAGCGATTGGCCTCTTCATCGCCGATGAACTGCCAGGCGGCCGGGTCCCACCTGAGTGGTCGGCCGAGCCAATAGGCGATGTTGCCCAGGTGGCAGACGGTGACGCTGTGGGCGCCGACCTCGACGGGGCAGAGCGGTTGCTTGCGCAGGTGCACCGAGCGGAAGAAATCCTCGTGATGCCTGGGACTCTTGTAGAGGAAGGTTTCGCCCACATGGGTGGGGACGGTCCTGAGCCTGGCCGGGGTGGTCTCGAGGTAGCCGCGATCGACGATGATCTTGCCCTCGGTGCCCTCGAAGCGCAGGCCCTTGCCGCCGAAGCTTTCGCCGGTCGATTCGTGGTAGAGGTGGACGCCGCTCGCGTATTTGAACGTCAACTGCTTCACGTCCTTGCCATCGGGCGGGGTGATCTCGACCGGGCCGGTGTCGTCGGCCGCCAGCGCCCACTGGGCGATGTCGAAGTGATGGGCGCCGAAGTCCGTCATCGCGCCGCCCGAGTAATCGCGGTAGAGCCGCCAGTTGGCCCAGCCCGGATCGTCCACCGGCGGGCAGAGGATCTTGTTGAACGGACGGTAGGGCGCCGGACCCAGCCACATGTCCCAATCGACGCCTTTGCGGATCGGCTCTTCGGGCAGGTCGCACTCGACGCTGGGCGTGCCGGTGATGACCGTGACCGATTTGAGCTGCCCGATGCGGCCGCTGCGCACCATCTCACAGGCGAATCGGAACTCGCGACTGGCGCGCTGCTGGCTGCCGGTCTGGAGGACGCGGTCGTATCGGTGGACGGTGTCGATGAGCTCTTTGGCCTGACGGATGGTGAGGGTGAGGGGTTTTTCGCAATAGACGTCCTTGCCGGCGGCGCAGGCGGCAGTGGCGACATTCGAGTGCCAGTGGTCGGGGGTGGCGATGAGGACGAAGTCGATGTCGGGCCGGGCGAGGAGCTCGCGATAGTCGTGGTAGTAGCGGACGTCCTTGGCGCTGGTCGCCGGGCCGCCGCTGCCGGCGCTGGAGAGGGCGCCTTCCTGTACGACCCAGGGCATGTTGGAGTTGGTCGGGTCAGGTTCCTTCTTGGAGTTGGAGATCGCGCCGGTCGCCTTGCCGATCACGTCGCGGGCGTTGTCGCGGCGCTCCTGCTGTACGTCTGCGATCGCCAGGATATTGACGTCCGCGCGCTGGACGATCGCCCCGAGGTGATTCGTTCCCTGCTTGCCGACGCCGATGAAGCCCATCGTGATCCGCCCCGACGGCGGCGGTGTGCCGTCCGCGGCGCGGCAGATCGCCCGCGGCTTGACGATCATCGGTCCGGCGGCGGCGAGGGCGGTGAGTTGGATGAACCGGCGGCGGGAAGGACGGGAGGGGCGCATGGCCGACATTGTACCCAAAGAGCAGGCGCGGGGTGTGAAAAGTCAAACGGCAAACGTCAAATGGCAACACGACGGCGACGCCGCATGATCGCCACGACCGCCACGATCATCGCGATCAGCGAACCCGCATATCCGCCGAGGTGAATCCCGTACACGGCCATGAACCGCCTCGGACGCCAGAGGTTCGTTCGGAGCATTTCGGGGAAATCTTCGCTCATTCGGGTAAGACATCCCGCGTATCCCAGCCACGCGCCGATCGCCGCCGTGCCTGCGGTGATCAGGAAGATCAGCGGCAATAGCCTGAGCAGCGACGACTCGGGCAGCCGCGGCAGGCGCTTGGTCGGATTGTTCGCCACCAGCAGGACGACGCCCAGGATCAGCCCGGCGCTCCAGGTGGCCTTGACGCCCACGAGGGCCGCCTGCAGGTGCAGTTGCACCAGGTCAGGCGGCGTCTGCGGGCCCAGGACCTTGTCCAGGTCCTTTCCGTAATAGAAATACTCCCACGAGATGGACGAGGTGATCTGGTCGTTGATAACGCCGTAGAGGATCGCCGCCAGCGTGCAGACCAGCAGCACCAGGTATTCGCGCCAGCGCGTGGCGCGCTGGCGGTTGCGGCGGTAATCCCAAACCGCCAGCAGCACGAACACGGCCACCCCCGCCGCGATGCGCGTCGCCAGGCCCGCATCCGATTGCGTCCACCATTGCCACCACGTCATCGCGCGATCACCTTCTCAGCACGTCGATCAGGCCCAGCGTCCCCACGAGCAGGCTGATGACGCCGTTGATCGTGAAGAAAGCCAGCGTGACCTTCGAGAGGTCATCGGCCTTCACCAGCGAGTGCTCGACGATCAAGAGACCGATCGCGATCGCCGCGCCGACGAAGTAGAACGTGCCCAGCGTCGGCGAGACGAGGCCGATCGAAATGAGTGCGACAGCGCACAGCGCGTGCGTCGCCCGCGCGATCCACAGCGCCCTGCCGATCCCCACCTTCGCCGGCACGGAAAAGACGCCGCAGGCCACGTCCGATTCGTAATCCTGGCACGCGTACAGGATGTCGAACCCCGCCGTCCACAGCAGCACCGCCGCCGCCATCACCACCGGCGGCCAGTCGATCCGCCCGCCGATCGCCACCCACGCGCAAATCGGCGCCAGCGCCAGGCAAGCTCCCAGCCAATAGTGACACAGCCGCGTGAACCGCTTGAAGAACGGGTAAACGCTGACGAACGCCAGCACGGGGAGCGAAAGCAGGATCGGCCACGGGTTGGCGTAGAGAAAATAGAACCCGGCACACGCCGCCACGAACCCACCCGCACAGAGCAACAGCGCCATCAGCACGAACGCCCGGCTCAGCGCCCCGCTGGGAATCGCCCGCCGCAACGTCCTCGGGTTCATCGCATCCAGCCGAGCGTCCAGCAGTCGATTCGCCGCCATCGCCACCGTCCGCGCCGTCACCATGCACACCAGGATCAGCCCCAGCTTGCCCGCCGTCAGCGGCTGCCCCGTCTCCTTCGCCGCCAAAAACGTCGCCAGCACCGCCCAGGGCAGCGCGAAGACCGTGTGGGCGATCTTGATGTCGCGCGCGAATGCTACGAGCTTGCGCGCCACACCGTCCGAAAACGAGGAGGGAGGATTGAGGATGGAGGATGGCGAGTCAGTCATGTTTTCTGCCAGCGAATCCATCTTCCATCATCGATCTTCCATCTTCGTCTTCCCCCGCCGCCTTACACTCTTCGGATCCCACCGCGTCTCCATCGCATGCGGCACGCCCAGCAGATCCAGCAACTTCCCCGCCACGAAATCCACCACCTCCCCCACCGTCGTCGGATTCAGATAGAACCCCGGGTTCGCCGGCGCCAGGATCACCCCCGCCTGGCTCAGGACCTGGTAATTGTTCACGTCGATCGGCGACAGCGGCATCTCGCGGTGCACCAGGATCAGCCGCCGCCGCTCCTTCAGCGTCACCGCCGCCGCCCGGCTGATCAGGTTGCCGCCCAGCCCGTGCGCCACCTCTGCCAGCGTGTTGCTCGAGCACGGCACGATCACCATCCCATCGTGCAAAAATGATCCGCTCGCCAGCTTCGAGCCCACGTCGTTGTAGTTGTAAAGCGTGATGCCGTGGTCGGCCGTACCCGCCAGCGCCGCCAGGTCCGGCGTTTCCATCCCCAGCTCGTCGTGCAGCAGCCTTCGCCCCAGCGGCGAGACGATCAGGTGTACGCGCACGCCCGCGCCCACCAGCCCCTGGATGAACCGCTGGGCGTAAAGCGCGCCGCTGGCGCCGGTGATGGCGGTGACGATGTCCATTGATCAACAATGATACGTGTGGCGTGAGAGCGGTGCCATCTTTTCAGGAAGATTGAAAAACTCTCGTGGCACGGGCGGCTCGCCCGTGTTTTCCTGACCACGCCTCCCCGGGCGGCAGGACATGGGCGGGCCGCCCATGCCACGTCAGTTCGTCAAGCCTTCACCCCCCGATAACACACGCACACCCCGAACGTCAGCGGATGCTGTTCGACCTGCCCGAATCCCGCCTCGCTCATCATCTGCATCATCCGCTCCCGCGTGATGAACGTGTTCACGCTCTCCGGCAAGTACTTGTACGCCCCCGTCTTGTCCCCGCTGATCAGCGTCGCCGTCCGCGGGAGGATCTTGCGGAAATAGAAGTTGTACAGCCCCCGAAGCACCCGATTGGTCGGCAGCGAGAACTCGAGCACGATCAACCGTCCGCCCGGACGGAGGACGCGATAAAACTCGCGCACGGCCGCCGCAGGATCGGCGACGTTGCGGATGCCAAAGGCGATCGAGACGACATCGGCGGATGCATCGGGAAGGGGGAGGGATTGGGCGTCGCCGTTGATCCATTGAGTTACCGGAGCGTGATTCGTCGTCAAATGTTCATTGCGACGGGCACTCCAGACAGTGCGTTTTTCCTTCGCGATCGGGAGCATCTGAAACGTGAAATCGAGGCCAATTACCTGTCCCACGTTCGGGCGAATATCGCGCTCCCACGAGCGGATCGCAGCTAGGGTGTGCGCAAAGCCCAGCGTAAGGTCTCCCGTGCCGCACGCGACATCTACTACCCTGTCGTCAGCCCCCAGCTCGGCCAGTTCCACCGCCCGCCGCCTCCACCGCTGATCCATCCACAAACTATGCAGCCGATTGTTCAGGTCATAACTCGGCGCGATCGCCGCAAACATCCGCTGCACGCGCTGCCGCTTGTCCGCGGCCGCATGAGGATTGGCCAGCGACTGCTCATCCCAGACCCGATCCGGTGAACGCTCCGTAACCTGCATGAAGCCGGCGATTCTACACCACGCTTGTTCAGAATCGTGCCCCGTGCTACGGTCGAGCGCGACTTTTGAAAACTCGCGCGCCAACTCGCGTCTAACCTCTGTGGACCCCGGCATGGACGAAACGGACCCGACATCGACCGATACTAAGGGCGTGGAGACGCTCGAAGTACCCGAACCTGTTCCCGCGCCCGCGCCCGTAGACAGGGTCACTGAAGTGACCCCGCCGGCCGTCGCGCCCGATACGCTGCTGATGCGCGCGATCAGCATCCTCGTGATCGCGCTGCTCGCCTGCGCCGCGGTCTTCCACGGCTGGCGCAAGGGCTACGTGCTCGCGCCCACCGACGCCCTGCAACTCGCCGCGCCCTGGAGGACGCCGGGCACCGACCCCGTCGCCCGCAACGAGCAACTGCTCGACCAGACCGTCCAGTTCGTCCCCTGGACCATCTACGCCGTCGATCGCTACCGCCAGGGCCAGATCCCCCTCTGGAACCCCTATTCCCAGCTCGGCGTGCCGTTCCTGGGCAACGGCCAGTCCGCCATCTTCTACCCCACCATTCTCCTCCACCTGAAGCTGCCCGAAACCTGGAGCTGGACGATCGCCGCCGCCCTCAAGCTCTTCCTCGCGGGCCTGGGCGCCTACGTGCTGGCCGGGCGCTACGGCCTGCGCCGTGTGCCGCGGTTGCTCGCCGGCGTCGCCTTTATGCTCTGCGGGTTCAACATCGTCTGGCTCAACCACCCGCAGACCAACGTCATCTGCCTGCTCCCCTGGGCCATCCTGATGACCGAGATGGTCCTGGCCCGCCCGGTCCTGCACCGCATCCTCGGCGCAACACTGGTCTTCGCCGTGCAATTCCTGGGCGGACATCCGGCGTCATCGGTGCACCTGATCCTGGCGTGCGGGATGGTCGTCGTGTGGCGGTTGTTCGTCGCGCCGACGCCGGAGGCCGACCGCCTGCCGCGCCACCGACACCTGCTGAAATGGATCGGCGGCGCCGCCGCGTGGATCCTCGCCATTGCCTTCGGTTTCACCCTCGCCGCCGCCCAGTGGTTGCCCCTGATCGAGTACGCCCATCATTCGGGCGCTCGCCTCGTGCGCGAGGATCGACTCGCCCACGAGAAGGCCATCGCCCTCGACCCGCGCTACCTGATCGGCATCGCCTTTCCCTACGCCAACGGCTTCCCGGATGACGTCTCCCCGTTCGAGCTCCGCCGCGCCACGCACCTGCCCAACACCAACGAGCTCGCCCCCGCCTTCGTCGGCACCATCCCGCTGGTGCTGGCGATCCTCGCGATCGGCCTGCTCCTCCGCCGCCACCGCCCGGTGCTGATGTGGACCATCATTGGCGGCGTCTGCGCCGCCATCGCCATCAAGTTCCCCGGGATCGACCATCTGGTGCAAAAGATCCCCGCTCTCAACGTCGCACAGAATGGCCGCCTGCTCGTCGTCACCGCGCTCGCCCTGGCCATCCTCGCCGGCTTTGGCCTCCAGGCCATGACCGCCGTCCTGGGCGCCGGCATCGACCTGCCGCGCCTGCGCAGGACGGTGACCCGGACCGCCTGCATCGTGGCGGGCCTGGCGATCCTGACCTTCCTCATCCTCCTGATCGCTAAGAAGCCCATCCTCAATCGCGGCTACGCCAGGGCCGAAACAGAATACAAGAACAGTCCCTGGCACGAGCACTCGCTCGAACACGTCAAAGGCTTGGTCCGCCGCGTCCACGCTGAGCTGCTCCTGACCAGTGTGCGCCTCTTGATCCCCGCGGCCATGCTGGGCCTCTTCGCCGTCCTGCTCTGGCGTCACCGGCGCAAAGAGGGAAGCACGATCGCCTGCGCCGCCTGGCCGTGGCTGCTTCTGGCGGTGATCGACCTCCTCGCCTTCGCCATCCCCTACAACCCCGGCGCGCCGGCTGAATCCTACTTCCCCTCGAACGTCGCCGCGATCGAGAAGCTCAAGCAGCTTCCGCCCAACCGCTTCGCCGGCACGTTTCGCACGTTCATGCCCGAGACGTCCACCGTCTACGGCCTTGCCGACATTCGCGGCTACGACGCACTTGCCTCGTTGCGCTATTACAAGTGGTGGACGCACGCCGGCATTGGCAACCTGCCGGATGAGGCCCAGGGCTATCTCGCCAAGCTCCCCAATCCCAACCACGCCGCCTGGAGCCTGCTCAACCTCGGTTACCTCGTCACCGCCCCTGACCAACCCGCGCCGCCGGCCGACAAATTCAAGCCCATCGACACCCTCCCTGACGCCACGATCTACCAGGCCACGACGATCCGCCCGCGCGCCTGGATCGCGCCCAGGGCCCAGGTTTACGACACGATCGAGCCGGTCCTCGACCGCGTCGCGAAAATGGACTTCAACCCGGATGAACTCGTCCTGCTCGATCGCGACGTCGCCTGGGATTCGCGCGCCCTGGCCGACGCCGACAAGAGCGTCTGGAGCCGGACCGGCACCGCCAGCACCCGTCGTGCCCCTGCCGTGCAGTTCCTGCCCCCGCTCAAGAACGAAGACGAACGGCCCGAAGTCATCCGTATGGAGGTCAGCGGCGCGTCCGGAGGCGGTTATCTGGTGCTGGCCGACACGTACCTGCCCGGTTGGACCGCCAGCGTGACCGAGCCCCGCACCGGGATGGCGAAAGATGTGCCGATTTTGCCGGCGTACGGGGTTTTGCGGGCCATCCCGCTTCCAGAACGTGCCGGGCCGGTCCGCGTCGAGCTGCGCTATCGCCCGTGGAGCTGGCGGGTCGGGCTGATGACTTCCGCATCGGCGGTCTGCCTGTTCATCCTCCTGGCCGGTGTTACGATACTGCCCCGACGATCAGCGGTTGGCCGCGCTGCGGTTTAGACGAAAGCAACATTCATGACGGACCTGATCTGGCTCAACGGCGAAATCCTCCCCTTGTCCGAAGCACGCATCAGCCCCGAGGACCGCGGCTACCAGTTCGCGGACGGCGTCTACGAGGTCATCCGCCTCTACGCCGGCAAGCCGTTTACCCTTGACGAGCACCTGGCGCGCCTCGAGCGCAGCGCCGCCGGAATCCAGATTTCCGTGCCGCTCGCCCGCCCGACGCTCAGGTCCGAAATCGCCAAGCTCATCGCCCAGTCCGGCGTCGGCGAGGGGATGATCTACCTCCAGCTCACCCGCGGCGTCGCCCCGCGCAACCACGTCTTCCCGAAAAACCCAGGCACCACGCTCCTCTTCTACGCCCGCGCGCTCGACCCGCTCCCAGGCGTCGAGAACAACCCGCCCGTCAAGATCCTCACGGTCGAAGACGAACGCTGGAAACGCTGCTGGATCAAGTCGATCGCGCTGCTGCCCAACGTACTGGCGAAGAACCAGGCCGTCGCCGCCGGCGCCGACGAGGCCGTCTTCGTCGAGAACGGCGTGGTCACCGAGTGCTCCGCCAGCAACTTCTACGCGGTGATCGGCGGCAAGCTCGTCACCCACCCGATCGGCCCCAAGGTGCTCCCCGGCATCACCCGCGCCGTCCTCTTCGACGCCGCCAAACAGATCGGCGTCGCCGTGGACGAGCGCCCGATCCGCCTCGATGAGGCCAAGGCCGCCGACGAGATCTTCATCACCAGCACCACCCGCGAGATCTCGCCCGTGGGCACCTGGGATAACCAACCCGTCGGCCGCGGCAGCACCGTAACCACAAAACTCCACCGCGCCCTTCGCGACCGCGTCACCCAGGAAACTCGCTGATCAACCGACCATCGCCGGCCAGATCACCGACAAGGCCCGCGCGTTGACCTTGCCCACATCGTCGGCGGATGACAGCTTCGGATGATCCCACCAACTCGCCAGCCGTTGCGTCCACCGCTCCAGCCGCGGCGGCGAATGTGCCCCGCAAACATCCCCCGCCACCACCCGGCAGTGCTCCCGTAGCATCCCGATCGCCCACGCCACGTCCTCGGCCGTGAACAACCCGTTCTCCCAGTTCGTCACCGCCTCCTCCGCCCTCAGGCAATCCAGGTCAACCGTCACATACACGGCCGACCCCGCGAGCGACTCGGCGAACCGTCCGAACCGCCCGCGCCAATCCTCCCGCGTCATGCAGTCGAACCGCCGTCGCACGCCCGGCCCGAACCGCTCCGCCCAGGCGTGCACCGCCACCCGCCGGTTGCCAAAGATCCGCGAAGGCCAGTTCAGCTCAAAGTTCCCGCACCCCCAGACCACCGCCCGCCTGACCTGCTCGCACTCCAGCGCCCGGTTGATCCATCCGCCGCACGTCCACTTCGGCGGCCGAACGTCCCAGTCCGGATGATTGTCGAACGAGATCAGCGTCACCGGCTCTGTCACCCGTCGCACCAGCCACCCGGACAGATGATGAAAATCTCCCGACCCATAAATCACGAACGGCGGCAGGGGGGCTAGCACGCGATCGGCAAATTCCGCCAGCAGACGCTCCGGCGCGAAATACCGAATCCGTGGTCCCCACTCCCGCGCATCGACTCCGGGCGTGTCCGGGATTTCCCCGTCCCACGCATCATCGAGATTCAGGTTGACCGATCGCTCCATTCGCCGTCACGGTTTCGCGGATCAGAAATCCGAGGTACTTTACACGTCGTGGAAGCAACCCGCCCGATGAAGACCGATTCGACCTTCTGGGCCCATTCCCGGTGGGACGTAATCCCCGCGCTCGCCGGCCTTGCCCATCTCGCCTACGTCATCTTCCTTTTCTGGGCCTTCCCGCGGCTCTCCTGGTGGGCCCTCATTCCGCTGGGGTTGGTCTACTCGATCAGCATCTCGTGGAACATCAACGGCGTGTCGCACAATTTCCTGCACAACCGCTTTTTCCGCTGGGGCGTGCTTAACCGCCTGTTCTCGCTGATCGAATCCCTGACCTGCGGTTTCTCCCAGGTCTTCTACGAGTCCGTCCACCGCCGCCACCACATGGGCAACGCCGACCGCCCGGACGAGACGGGCGAGACGATCGACCCGCTGTCAATTTACAAGCACGGTCACGACGGTGAGCCCGAAAACCCCTGGACCTACGTGTTCCTCTCCTATTTCCGCGACGACCCCAGGCAGATCTTCCGTGACGTCCGGCGCCTTTTCGGCCCGACCATCGCCTGGTGGGGTGTCTTAGAGATCGTCGCGTTCATGGCCCTCTATACCGTCGCCGGCATCCTCAACTGGCGGTTCATCTGTTACTTCCTGCCGTTCTACTACTTCGGCCACTGTCTTTCTTATCTGAACGGCTATTACCTTCACTTCGGCGGCAAGCCGGACCTGCCGCTCGCCTGGGGCGTCAGCTCCTACCACCGCTTGTACAACTGGCTCTGGTTCAACAACGGCTACCACGCCGAACACCACTACCGCCCGCGGGTGCATTGGACACGGATGAAAGCGTTGCACGAGGAACTGGTGGACAAGCAGCGCGACGCCGGCACGCGCGTCATCAAGCCGCCCCACGCCCTTGGATTTCTCGAACCCACGCTTCCCGAAAGCAGCATCTCCCGCAGCACGGGCGCCGCGCCGGTGACCGAGTGATTTCACGGGCGAGGCGCCCGTGCTACCAGCGTTCTCTCAATCCAGCTTTTCCGGCTCGAGGCGGATGTCTGTTTCCCCCGCCGCCTTTTTCTCGCGGTATTTTTTCACCCAGGTTTCAAAACTCTTGCCGTGCGCGGTGTCTTTACCGCTGAACTCCAGCCGCGCGATCTGGCTGTACTTTACCTGGATCTTCTCGTCCCGATCCTTGGGGAAGATCCACGCCGAACAATGGTCCAAGGTCGGCCCGTTGCTTCGCCGGTCGAACAGGTAACCCTCGACCTTCGACCCGTCCTTGAGCGTCAGCGTGATGTCGCCGCGGTAGTCGAACGCACGTTCCAGCGCCTCCTTGATCTCGGATTCGCTGGCGAGCGAGGGGATCCACCCCTGGAGCGATTTCTCATCCTTCTCGGGAGGCATGTTCAGACGGTTTCAACCTCGCGAACGGCGGCGCCCCTGGCCGTTACGTTAAGCTGCACGAGCGTGGCGTACCCCGCCGGGCGATAATTCGCCAACTCGGCGATCGCGGCCTTGTTCTTGTACTTGTTGAACAGCGTCGCTCGCGCGGTGCGGAAGAACCCTTTGATCGACCCGAACGTGTCATTCACCGCGCTGGCTTCGTATCCGCTGTGAACCATGCAGTTGGCGCACTTAGGATTGCCCGACTCGGTGCCGTACTGCTCCCACTCGGTCGTCTCGATCAGTTCCTGGAAGGACTGGGCGTAGCCGTCCTGCAGCAGGTAGCACGGCTTCTGCCAGCCGAAGACGTTGTAGGTCGGCATTCCCCAGGGCGTGCAGGCGTAGTGCTGTCGCCCCATCAGGAACTCTAAGAACAGGGGACTCTGGTTGAAAATCCACCGTTTTTTGCGGTTAGACAGGATCAGCGTAAAGAGATCTCTGGTTTTCTCGCGCGCCAAAAAGTGTTCCTGGTCGGGCGCCTTGTCGTAGGAATAGCCCGGCGAGAGCATCATCCCCTCGACGCCCAGGTCCATCATTTCATCGAAGAACGCCCGGACGCTCCCGGGGTCCGCGCCATCGAAGAGCGTGCTGTTGGTGGTAACCCGGAATCCGCGCCGGATGGCCTCTTTCACCCCTTCGACAGCCAGGTCATATCCCCCTTCGCGGCAGACCGAGAAATCGTGGTGCTCGCGCTGGCCGTCGAGGTGGACGCTGAAGGTCAGGTACTTGCTGGGCGTGAAGAGGTCGAGCTTTTCCTTCAGAAGGAGTGCATTGGTGCAGAGATAGGTGTACTTCTTCCGCGCCACCAGCCCTTCGACGATCTCCTTGATCTGCGGGTGCATCAGGGGTTCGCCACCGGGAATGCTCACCATCGGCGCGCCGCACTCTTCGACCGCCTTAAAGCATTGCTCGGGCGTGAGTTGCTTCTTGAGGATGTGGGCCGGGTACTGGATCTTGCCGCAGCCGGCGCACGCCAGGTTGCAGCGGAAGAGCGGCTCGAGCATGAGGACCAGGGGATACCGTTTGCGTCCGGCGAGCTTCTGCCGGATCACATAGCTTGCAACGGTCCACATTTGCGAGACGGGTACACCCATAGCGTGCGGTAGCATACAAGCAGTGCCTAACCCTGCAAAGCAACTGCCGCGGACGCGGCGGTCTGGGAGGGATGCACCGGCGAGGCCGCTTTAGCGGCCGGGACAAATAGGGTAAATTTCACCCGTGCCGACCCCGCGCTACTTCGTCCTGACCGCCCTGCGCCGCGAGGCCCGGGCCATCGCGCGGGCGTTCGGGGCCCGCACACCCCGGGGCAACACTCCCGTCGAACTTCCCGGATGTCGTGTTCGCACGGAGCTTTACGTCGTCGGCATGGGTGCCATTCGCATTCCCGACCTCTCTGGACAGGCGGTGGCTGGCATTATCATGGCGGGTCTTGCCGGGGCCTTGGACCCGAGCCTCAAGGTCGGCGACGTGCTGATGGACCAATCGTCCACTTGGCGCGCCAGCAGACTCAACTACAAGCGCGTGTGGTTTCACGGGGCTGACCACATTGTTCGGACCGCCGAAGAAAAGTCGCAGCTTTTCGGACAGACCGGCTCGGCGCTGGTCGAGATGGAAAACGCCGCCGTCAAGCGTGCGGCCAAGTCGTTCAACCTGCCGTTCTTAGGCCTGCGCGCGATCAGTGACACCGCCGCCGAATCGCTCAACCCGGCGGCCCTGGAACTGATCGATCCCTACGGTTCGCTGCGCGTCGGCTCATTGATCAAGGCGACTCTGCGGAGCCCAAAACTGGTTCAGGAATTGCGCCGCCTGGCGAGGTCGTCCGCGGTGGCTTTGGACGCGTTGGCGACGACCGTCAGAGAGGTTCTGGCGCCGGCGGACTGACGAATCGTGAACGCAGCGGCACGCATGTTCGCGATCATGATGTTGCCGGCGACGGCGGCGCTGGGGGCGCATGGAGCATTCGGCGTGGAACGGCAACTTACCTTCGGCCCGCACGGGCACATCCTCACCAACACCGGCGTCTGGTCGGCCGACGGCAAGTGGATCGTCTACGACGTTCGGAGCGATGCGGAGGGGACATCATTCGACGGCGACCGCATCGAGCGGGTCAACGTGTGGACGGGGGACGTGCAGGTGCTCTACCGCGCCGCCAACGGAGCCAGGTGCGGCGTGGTGACCTTCCACCCCACCCGCGATCAGGTCGTCTTCATCCTCGGCCCGGAGAATCCGACGCCCGACTGGCGTTACGGGCCGGCTCACCGGCAGGGGGTCATCGTCGATTGCGCGCGACCGGGCGAGGCGATCAACCTGGACGCTCGCGATCTGGCCGAACCGTTCACGCCCGGCGCGTTGCGGGGCGGGTCGCACGTTCACGTCTTTCGATCGGACGGCCGGTGGGTCAGCTTCACTTACAACGATGCCCTGGTCGCACCGGACGAGCGAAACGTCGGCGTCAGCGTGCTGGGGCGTTCGGTAAAGGTCGGAAAGGGCCATGCGCGGAACCATGACGGTGCGGGTTTCTCGGTGCTGGTGACCCGCACCACGGCGCATCCCAAGGCGGGTTCGGACGAGATCCGCCGCGCGTTCGAGGACGCCTGGGTCGGGCTGGACGGTTACGTCGGTGCCGACGGTTCGCGGCAGCGTCGGGCGATTGCGTTTGAGGGTGAGGTGATCGGGACGAACGGCAAGCCGTTTGCCGAGGTCTTTGTCGTCGATCTGCCCGACGATCTGACGCTTGCGGGGGACGGTCCGCTGGCGGGCACCGCGATCCGACTGCCTT
>DATBFY010000700.1:0-6988 GCA_036558265.1 Tepidisphaeraceae bacterium
GGAAGTTCGACATCCGCGCGTACCGCGCCCCGCGCCTCAAGTCGCAGATCGTGTTCGTCCGCGATGGTTATGGGCCGGGCGATACCGTGAACGCGTCGGTGCACGTCGATCGGGCTGAGGGCGGGATTCCCGCCGGCGCCAAGGTGACCGCGATCGCGCGGTTGGACGGTACGGAAATCTCGCGCACGGACTCGAAGATCGATGAGCGCGGCGACACGTCGGCCCAGTTTCCACTCCCGCCGACCATCGCCCGCGGCGAAGGGTCGCTGGCATTCGTGATCGAAGATGGCGGCGTGCTTGAAACGGCTTCGAAGACGATCCCGATCCTCCTCCAGACGGTAGACCTCTCCATCTATCCCGAAGGCGGGGACCTGGTTGCCCGTCTGCCGAATCGTGTTTACATCGAGGCGTTCACGCCCGCGCACAAGCCGGCTGACCTGCAGGGTGTAATCGTTGATAGCAAGGGGACGGATGTTGCGTCGTTCGCCACGGCCCACGAGGGGCGCGGGCGGTTTTCCTTTACGCCGCGGCCCGGCGAGAAATATACGCTGAAGATCAACAAGCCCTCGGGCATCAAGACGACCTATCCACTCCCACCGGTGAAGGACAGCGGCGCGGTCCTCTCGTCCGTGGACGATGTCGTTGCCCCCGGCAAACCTGTCCGCCTGCGCGTCACCGGAATCAACGGCGGACAGTACAAGATCACCCTCGCCAAGCGCGACCGGCAACTGGCGTCGCAGGTCGTGAATCTCCCCACCGGCGACGTTGAGGCCGCCGCGACGGAGTCCGTCGATCTCCAACCCAACGAGGCAGCCGACGGCGTCCTGATCGCCACGCTCTGGGACGAGAAGACCAAGCAGCCCGTCGCCGAGCGCCTGGTCTTCCGCCAGCCCGAAAAGTCGATCAAGATCGACATCAAGGCTGACAAGCCCACCTATACGCCCGGCGAGACTGCCAGGCTGACCATCACGACGACGGACGCCGCCGGCAAGCCGGTCTCGGCGATGGTGGGTTTGACGGTTACGGACGATTCGGTGCTGGAAATGATCGAGAAGCGCGAGCAGGCGCCGCGCCTGCCGGTCATGGTGCTGCTGGAGTCCGACGTGAAGGACCTGGCGGATGCGCACGTGTACCTCGACCCCGCAAACCCGAAGGCCCCGCTGGCGACCGACCTGCTGCTGGGCACGCAGGGTTGGCGGCGGTTCGCGATGGTCAAGCCCGAGGAGTTCATCTCCAAGCACGGCGATGACGCTCGGCGCGTGCTGGCGCTGCGCGTCGTCACCGAGACGGAGCTGACGAAGACGCGCGCGTTCGCGTTCGGCGGCGGCCTGGAGCCGGAGGGAGCAGCCCTCCTGGGCGTGAGGAACGGCGCCGTGGATAACTTCTGGGCGGCGCGCCAACTGGGCCGGGAAGTCCGGGACAAGGAACTGGACGCAAAGCGCATGGTGCTAAACCTGGAGCAAGCGGGCGTCGAGCAGCTTAAGGACCAGCGCCCCGCCCAAACCGCCGTCGCCAAGCCGATGGCCGACCGGGCGGATCGAAAACTGGAGGCGCGGCTGGAGGAGGCGCAGGGGCGCGACCGTCGCGCGGCGGGCATCATCGCCGCCGGCGGCGCCCAGGCCGCCGGGGGGCCGCTGGCCAGTGCCGTTGGCGGGCGGCAGGATTTCGTCCTGGTGCGCGAGTATGCCCACGCCGTCCGCCCCGATCGCAAGCCCAACGACCGCGTCGATTTCACCGAGACGCTTTACTGGAACACGGCGATCAAGACCGACGAAAAAGGGACGGGAGCCTTTTCCTTCACGACCAGCGACGCCGTCACGTCCTTCCGCGCCTCCGCCGATGCGTTCGCCTCCGACGGATCTCTCGGCTCGTCGTCGAGCACGATCCAATCGGTCCAGCCGTTCTACGTCGAAGCGAAGATGCCCCTGGAGGTCACGCAGGGCGACGAGCTGAAACTCCCGATCGTGTTCGTCAACGGCACGAATCAGCCGATCGGCCCGACCTCGCCGCAGCTCACCGGGCCGAAGGGGATGCGCTTCGGCCCGATCAAGCCGTTTACGGCTCCGGCCGGCCAGCGCACGCGCTATCTTCAGCTCGTCGGCATCGACGATATCGCGGGCGACTTTGCGATCACGATCCGGGGCGGCGATGCCAGCTATGGCGACACGCTCACGCGCAAGCTCAAGGTCATGCCGCGCGGCTTCCCGATCGAGTTTGCGCGCGGCGGCCTGATCGGCCCGGACGCAACCGTCTCGTTCGACATCGAGATCCCCGCAGACGTGGTCGCCGCCAGCGCCAAGTCGGACCTGGCGCTCTACCCGACGCCGCTCGCGAACCTGACCCAGGCGCTCGAAGCGCTCATCCAGTCGCCCAGCGGGTGCTTCGAGCAGACCAGCTCGACCACGTATCCGCTCGTGATGGCCCAGCAGTATTTCATGAGCCATCAGGGCGTGGATCCGAAGCTGATCGAGCGCAGCCGCACGCTGCTGGACGAAGGGTACACGCGCCTGGTCGGCTTCGAGTGCAAGACCACCAAGGGGTATGAGTGGTTCGGCGCCGATCCGGGTCACGATGCGCTGTCGTCGTATGGCCTCCTGGAGTTCACGGACATGGCTTTGGTTCGCGAGGTCGATCGCCGGATGCTCGAGGATACGCGACAATTCGTCCTCAAGTCGCGCGACGGCAGCGGCGGGTACAAGCGGCAGACTCACACGCTGCACACCTGGATCGCCGACCCCGAGTGCGCCAACGGCTACAACACGTGGGCGCTGCTGGAGTGTCACGCCGATCCGAAGACGCTGGAAAAGGAGATCGGCTGGATCAAACAGAACATCGGCAAGAGCAAGAACAGCTACGCGATCGCGTTGGCGGCCAACATCATGGCGCTCGCGGGTGATGCCGAGTCGGCCAGGTCGTTCATGGATAAGCTGGCCTCGAAGCAGACCGAGGGCGGCAACGTGGATGGCGCGACGACTTCCGTCATCGGCTCGGGCGGCGACGCTTTGCAGATCGAGACGACCGCCCTGGCGACGCTCGCGTGGATGCGCGACAGCCAGTTCGCCGGCAATGTCGAAAAGTCGATGAAGTGGCTTTGCGAGGCCTGCAAGGGCGGGCGATTCGGCTCGACGCAGTCCACGATCCTCTCCTTGCGCGCGATCGTCACGTACGACAAGCTCCGCGCCCACCCGAAAGCGCCGGGCACGATCCAGGTGATCGTGGACGGCAAGAACATGGGGTCGGCCGTCGCGTTCGACGAGAAGAGCCAGGGCGCGCTCAAGTTGGCGGATGTCAGCGAGATGATGTCGCCGGGCAAGCACACGATCGCGCTGAAGATGGACAAGGGCGCGTCGATGCCGTTCTCGATCGCCGTCCGCTACAACACGGTCAAGCCCAACTCATCCGACGCGTGTAAGGTCCGTTTGCAAACCACGCTCCGCGACCGCGAGGTGAGCGAAGGCGCGCTGACCGAAGCGGCCGTCACGGTCACCAATACGGCCAACGAGACGATCCCCACGCCCATTGCCATCATCGGCATCCCAGGAGGCCTGGAGGTTCGGCACGACCAGCTCAAGGAGCTGGTCAAGTCGGGCAAGATCGCGGCGTATGAGGTGATCGGGCGCGAAGTCGTGCTCTACTGGCGCAGCCTCGCGGCCAATGAGAAGGTGGAGCTTCCGCTGAGCCTGACCGCCGCCATTCCCGGCCACTACACGGGCCCGGCGAGCCGCGCTTACCTTTACTATACCGACGAGCACAAGAACTGGGCCGACCCGATGGCGGTGACGATCGACGCGAAATGAATCCGCGTGCGTTGAATCGCCCAGCCCGCTTCAAAAATCTTCCGTTCCGGCCCCGCGCGCGGCCGTCGTAATCTGAACTCCTCGCGAAAGGAGTTCCCACGTGAGCCCACAAGACCTGCAGCATTGCATTGAAGAGTGCACCGCCTGCCACGCCGCCTGCATCGCCACCATCCAGCACTGCCTGGGCATCGGCGGCAGGCACGCGGCGCGCGACCACATCCGCCTCATGGCCGACTGCGCCCAGATCTGCCGCACCAGCGCCGATTTCATGATCCGCGGGTCGGACCTGCACCCCTTGACCTGCGGCGTGTGCGCCGAGGTCTGCCAGCGCTGCGGCGACGACTGCGAGCAGATGGCCGGCGGCACCGACGCCGAGATGCGCCGCTGCGCCGACCAGTGCCACCGTTGCGCAGAGAGCTGCCGGCAGATGGCCCACGCGCACGCGTAGGCGGTCGCGCGCGTCCGGTGGGCTGTGCATTCGCGGCCGCGGACCTCGTCACCTTGCCTCAAACGGGCTAGACTGTCGGCGCCGTGAAGTCGAACGTCATCCTGCTCGTTTGTCTCCTGGCTGCCGGCGTGCTCGCCGGGTGCGGCGGCGCCGTCGTCAGCCCCACCGACCAGAGCCTGATCAGCCAGGCCGACCAGCTCCACGGGCGGCTCAAGCCCGCCCTGATCGATGACCGCGACCCGCGGCTGCGGAGCTATTTCGAGCAGGTCATGGCGCGGGTCACCGGCGCGGCCCGGCAGCTTGACCAGCAGGGCACGATCCGATCCGCTGCCGAGGGCGACAACGCCGGCAACGCCTGGATGTTCGCCAAGAACATCGACCTGCACCTGGTGAACAGCCCGGAGCCCGCGATCTTTCCCAGCGGCGGGCGGCACATCTACCTCTACGACGGCCTCTTCCAGCAGTGCCTGAGCGAGGAGGAGCTGGCCGCCCTGGTCTGCCATGCCTACGCCCACCTCTACCTCCGCCACGTGCAGGACGACCTGCGGCCCAATCCCGGCTACAGCGGCGAGCCGGCGCTGCTCGTCCCGTTCGCCACGCTGCAGTTCACGCCCACCCAGGAGCGTGCGGCCGACACGGTGGCGTTCCAGGTCTACACGCGGGCCGGGTGGGATCCGTCGCGTTTCGGCGGGCTTTATGAGCACCTGTACAAGGACGAGGTGAGCGGCCTGGATCGCGGGGTGCTGCGCGAGCGGACGCTGGACGCCAACCGCCGCCTGCCCGAGCTGCCCGCCGCCACGGCCGACTGGCTCGCGCCCCCCGTCGCCGACGACGTGCGCTTCGCGCAGCTCCAGGGCGAGGTCAAGAAGCTGATCGCCAGCGCCGGCCGAGACACGCAGGCCCAACTCTTGCTGGCCGCCTTCCCGAATTGCCTGAATCCCGCCCCGACGCCCGCCCAGGCCCGGGCCCGCCAGGCCCTGCTCCCCCCGCCCCCGGCGCCGACGGAGAACCAGTGGGGGAAGGGTGTGCAGGGGAGGTAGCCAGATCCCTTCCACGCAACAGAGGCTTGCGCAAGTTTCCTGAGGCCGGTCCACCGCGCCCCCGTGAGGCGATGTGCCTCGCGGGTGCTCGCAGAGTGCTCGCTCCTTAGACGACGCTGCCTAATTTAGTGCCGGTAGTCAGCGATGTGCCAGGTTCCGGTCAGCCGTGCTTCACGAAAGAACACACGTTATACTGCACGTCATGCGCCGACGCGTGTTCCAGGCTGAGACACTTTTCGGGCCCGAAATCACTGAGCGCGAGTTGCTGGGTATCGCAAAGGAACTCGGTGCGGAGGAGGTGCCGGGTTGGGGGCAGAGCGAGCGCGCGCTTCTCCGCGACCTTCCGCGGCCGGGCCGCACCTTGGTCAACGAGTTCCGCGCCAGCATCCTCGCCGGCGGTGACCCGATGGGGGACGCGTTCTGCGAGATCCGCTCGCGCGAACACCGCCGACAACTTGGCGCCACGTACACGCCCCACCTTGTCGTACGTGCGATGCTCGATTGGTGCACCGTGCATCAGCCGCCCGCTCGAGTGGTCGACCCGGGATGCGGGTCGGCGCGCTTCCTGCTGGACGCGGCGAGCCGATTTCCACGTGCATCGCTAGTTGGGATTGACGTAGACCCGGTCGCTTCGATCATCGCGCGGGGCAATCTGTCCGCGTTCAATCTCGCTGGGCGGAGTGAGGTCAAACTTCTGGATTTTCGTGACCTCAAGCTGCACGAGCAGTTCAGCCCCACGCTATTCGTGGGAAATCCTCCATACGTGCGGCACCATCAGATCGAGCCGAAATGGAAGCATTGGCTGACGCAGAAGGCGCGCGGGCTCGGCCTCCCGGTGAGCCAGTTGTGTGGATTACATCTGCACTTCTTCCTGGCAACGGCGCTGCTCGCAAAGCCCGGTGACTTTGGCGCGTACATCACTGCGGCGGAGTGGATGGACGTGAACTATGGCGAATTGCTCAGAAAGCTAGCAATCCGACAACTCGGTGTCAGGAGCGTCACGGTCGTCGAACCAACCGCACAACCGTTTCCCAATGCCACGACGACGGCATGCATCACGTCATTCCTCCTTGGTAAGCCGCAAAAAACAATTAGCTTTTATCGCGTTGCAAGCGCCGCCGCCTTGGGAAAGCTGCCCGAGCCGAAGCGTGTTTCAACCGAGCGGCTGGAGTCGGAGTCTCGATGGAGCATCTTCACCACCTCGGGCTCGCGGGTTCCAAAGGGCTACGTCGAACTAGGTGAGCTATGCCGCGTTCATCGCGGCCAGGTCACTGGGGCAAACGACGTTTGGATCGCAGACCCGACCGTCGAGCTGCCTCAGCAGGTGCTGTTCCCTACGGTCACGCGCGCCCGGGAGCTGTTCGCCGCCGGCACGCGACTCGCCGATGCGACGCGCCTTCGGCGCGTGGTAGACCTGCCCGTCGATTTGGACGTCCTTGAGAAGGCGGATCGTCGCCTTGTCGATTCCTTTCTCGTGATCGCGAAGGCCAAGGGCGCGGATAGGGGATACGTCGCCGAGAAACGACGCGCGTGGTGGTCGGTCGGGTTGCGGACGCCTGCGCCCATCCTCTGCACGTACATGGCACGCAGACCACCGGCGTTCGTCGAGAATGACGTCCACGCGCGGCACATCAACATCGCTCACGGCCTCTATCCGCGCGAACCTTTAGCAAAGACGTTGATTGGAAGGCTCGTCGCATTTC
>DATBFY010000701.1:0-4455 GCA_036558265.1 Tepidisphaeraceae bacterium
CAGCGCCACCAACGATCTGCTGATTGAGCTCCTCGCCGTGCCCGGCCGGACCTACACCTTTACCGGCGCGGCCGGGACCGCCGATGACGAAACCTTCGATGTTGGGCTCTTCGCCAGCAGCGAGCACAGCAGCTATCACTACAGTCCGTACGGGCCGCCCAATCAGTGCGAGGAGGTCTTTCGCACCTGCAACAACGGCGGCATCGCCCAGTTCGGCGGCTTTCCGGTGGGGGAGTGGCTGCCGTTTGCCTTCGCCTTCGATTTCAGCGGCGAATACCAGCGGGTGACCTATACGATCGGCGACGCGAATGGCTATATGGAGGACCTGCGCAGCATCTGCGTCGACGCATCGATCGATCTGCTCTGCGACGATCAGCACTACGACGTTTGTGCCGATCCGATGCACCGCCTGATCCTGGCGGCGCAGGGGCTCGATCCGGTCACCGGCGGCGATGAGGAGCTCGACGATCCCACCACCTGGCAGGTGCGCCTGCGCGGCGTGGCCCAGGTCGGCTACGCCACCTGCGAAGCCAACCCGGACTACATCCCGCCGTTCGTGGAGAGCGTCTGAGGTAAACCTGTCATGACCGAGCAAAAGAAAACCGCCGACGACATCGCCCGCCGCATCCGCCGCGCCATCGGCCTCGAACGCGCGGCCCCGGTCTTCACCGGGACCAGCGGCGCCGGGACGGGCACGGAGACCCGGCCGGATGTCGGCTTCAAGAATCCGATGACCGCCCCCGGCGATCTGATCCAGGGGGGCACGAGCGGCGCCGCCACCCGGCTCGGGATTGGCGCCGACGGCGAGGTCCTGACCGTGGTTGCCGGCAAAGCGTCCTGGGAACCGGCGACGGGCGGGGCGGCCACGGGCCAGTACCGCTCGCCGGTTTACATTCGCTATGCGGGCGGAGACTTCGTCTTTACCGGGGCTGGGGATTTGGTCTACACGTTAGAGGAGCTCGAGTAGATGAGCGTTGGGCCGCAGGACGGCGTGGTCCAGTTTATTCAAGCGGCTGATCCCGCCGATCCGGGCCAGCACGTCATGCCGCTGAGCTATCCCAGTTCGGTCGCGCCTAAACGGCCGGTCCTGCCCGGCATGTGGTGGCTTGACACTTCGTCGATGCCCTTCCGCCTGCGCCGCCGCAACGACGCCAATACCGCCTGGGACCCGATTGGGGCCTCACCGATGGCGAGCTACGTCACCCAGCGGCCGTCGAACGAGCTGACCAACGAGCAGGCGCTCTCGACCCTGCCCACCGGCGTCCTGAAGAGCACCACCGGCACCGGCCTGCTCTCGATCGCCACCGGCAACGATCTGCCCAGCCATGCCCATCCGGTCCCGGCCCACACCCATCCCCCGAGCGAGATTGTTGGGTTCGATCCGGCTGTCCGCGCCCTGGCCAAGTCCGAGATCCTGCTCGCCATCCGCCGGGTGACAAGCGATACGACGATGCTGCCCGATGATGAGGTGATCATCGTCGACGCCGGCGGCCCGGCGACGGTGCGACTCGTGCCGGCCAGCGGGCGGATCGGGGCGCTGCTGACCGTCTGCCGGCACTCGCCGAATGGCTCGGTCACGGTCCTCGCCGATGGCGGCGACCGGCTGTGGGGACCGGGCGCGAACGGGGTGGCCAGCCAAGCCCTGAGCTCGCGCGGGGCCTTCCTGACCCTGCTCGGCGAGACGGCGACGACCTGGCGGGTGCTCAATTCCGGCGGCAACGTGCAATTGCTCGACCTGCCGGTGGTCGAGCAGTTGCCGAGCGCATGAGGAGCTGACGTATGGCGTTCCATGGCACGATAAGCTCGGCCGAAGATTTGCACCGGGCCTACGCCTGGGAGTACGCCGACGCCACGGCGCGGACGGCGGCGGTCGGGTTTACGGTGACCGATGTGGGCAAGGGCGCGCGGCAACTGGACAATAACTCGATCTGGATGCTGACGGACGACAGCCCAATTACCTGGGTCCAGGTCGGCGGTCCGGTCGCGGGCTACACCAACGAGCAAGCCCAAGACGCCGTCGGCGCTATCCTCACCGATTCCGCCTCGATTGATTTCACCTATGACGACGCCGCCAACACGATCACAGCGGCGGCGAGCACGGCGTTGCGGACGACGACGCTCAATGTCCTGATCGACGGCGGGGGTAGCGCCATCACGACCGGCGTCAAAGCCGATCTGGCGCTCGATTTCGCCGGCACGATCACCGCTTGGACGCTGCTGGGCGACACCAGCGGCAGCCTCGTCCTCGATCTGTGGAAGGATACCTACGCCAACTACCCCCCAACCGTGGCCGACACCATCACCGGGGCCGAGAAACCGACGATCTCGGCCGCGACGAAGGGCCAGGACACGTCCCTGGCCGGTGGCAGCGGCTGGGCGGTGGCGGCGGGCGACATCATCCGGGTCAACGTCGACTCGGCGAGCACGATCACCCGGGCGACGCTGGCATTGACGGTGGTGCGGACATGACGAAACTCTATCCGACCTCGGACGCCACGGCGCTCTATACCCCGGCCACGCTCAAAGGGGGCTGGGAGGATAGCAGCAACCTCGTCACCATGCGCCTGCACACCAGTCTCTGCGGCGATGTGCTGACGGTGGCCGACACCGAGAACAACGCCTCGCCGACCTGGGATGTCGCGCTTTACCGTGGGGTGAGCGATCCCCTGCGCGCCAACACCACGATCGCCGGCACGCTCGACTACACCTATGCCTCATTGGAGACCAACGCCGACGCCGATTTCGTGCTCCATCTCCACGTCTGGGTGACGACGGGGGATTCCGATACGGTCCGGGGCACCCTGCTGGCGGACTTCAGCGATAGCGGCGAATGGGTGGCGAATGGCCTCGGTCAGGTCAGCGGCCGGGTGATGACCACGCAGACGCTTTCCAGTGTCGCCGCCCAGGCCGGGGATCGGATCGTGGTCGAAGCCGGCTACCGGGCGACGAACACGCACACGACGAGCCGCGGCGGCACCCTGACCTACGGCGGGGCGCGCCTCGGCGAGCTGACCGGGACGGAGTCGCTCCTCAGCCCGAACAGTACCGGCGGCTCCTTTTTCACCTTTTCCGCGGATCTGGTCTTCGCCCCGACCTATGTCTATTTCGCCAACGCCGCCGCCCCGGCCACGCCCGCCGCCAATCGCGGCACCTGGGATCTGAGCGGGTCGGCGGTCAACAAGGCGCTGGCGCGGAGCAAGAGCGGCGCGGAACTCAGTAACCTGGTCAGCGAAACGAGCGCCACACCGGTCGACGTGCTCAATACGCGCTTCGTCTCGGAGGAACTGGCGGCGCAAACGATCGCCGCCGGCACGGCCGCGGTCGTCGGGAGCAATTTCGGCACGGTGGCCGACGCCGACGCCTTCGCCAAATATCACCTCTACGTGATGCAGAGCGACGGCTCGGTTCGGGGGACGCTGGCGGCCAATGTCGTCCAGGCGGTTGAGGCCACGGTCCAGGTCTTTCAGCGGACGAGCCTGACCCTCTCGAGCGTGAGTGTCAGTGCGGGGGATCGTCTGGTGCTCGAAGCCGGCCATCGCTTCAGCAATGTGCTGACGGCGAGCCGGCACGCGCGGGTCTATAGCGGCAATACGCTGGGCGATGCCAGCGACGGGGGCGACGGCAATGCCGCCGGGATGGCGGGCTGGCTGCGCTTCCCCCAGCGCATCGTCTGGTTGAGCGAGGCGGCGCAGGCTTCGCGCACCCAGATCGTGAGCGTGGGCTAGGAGGACGACATGACCGAGGAGACGATGGATGTGATCATCAGCCAACGCCAACTGGAGGAGGCGACGCAGGCGCTGCGGCGGCGGCAAGCCGTGCCGGTCGAGCGCCTGTCACCGCCCTATGCCGCCGCCATCGCCGCCGAGGTGGCCGCCGATGAGGCGCGGGTGGCGACCTGGACGGCGCTGGCCCAGGCGGCGCTGGCGGCGGCGACGCCCTGCTAGGATGGCCCCAGACACGCGGAAACGGCCCGTCAGGGCACGAAACGATTGAGCAGGAGTGACGCGACATGACGATGCACGATGATCCGAAGCAGCCGCCGATTGCGGACGACGACGAACTGACGCCACAACCGGAGGAGGCGCCTCCTCCGGATGAGGAAACGGACGAGGAAAACGGGAACGGCGATGAGGAGGAGACGGCATTGGCGGCGGGGGAGGATGCCGAGAAAGGGCCGGCATGACCGCAATCCCGAGCGCGCCGGATGTGCCGAAGCCGGTGCTCTATGAATTGTCGAAGGATTACGCCCGGTTCGGCCTGAGTAAACAGCAGGCGAATGAGGTCATCAATTCCCGCTTTGCCAACCGCTCGGGCGGGAAACCACTGTTCATCGTGCTCCACGTGCAGGAGGGGACGAGCAGCAGCTCACTCGCCTACTGGGCCAGCCCCGGCGTGGACGCCAGTTCGACGGTGATGGTGCAGAAGGACGGCAGCATCCTGCGGATTGTGCCGGAG
>DATBFY010000702.1:0-10942 GCA_036558265.1 Tepidisphaeraceae bacterium
GATGGATGGCATCCTGATCTGCAAGACCCTTTTCAAGTGAGTGGAACGATTTGTATGCCGAAGCGATCTGCACGGCAGTCGGTTCAGTGTCAGTATTTCCGCTGGCTGGTTTATTCGCGAAACGGCACCTATTACGCCGACGGCCGGTCCGGCAACGCCCAGGACGCCGGCCGGCATTCGTTGGGCACGGATGACCGCCGGGAGGCCCTGGAGAACCTGAAACGTCTCGACCTGGTCCGCGCCGTGAAGTTGGGCTTGGCCGACCAAGGCATCCTGAACGAGCAACCGGGCACCCTATTATCCCTGGAAGACGGCCGGGACAGGTACATGGCATACGTCGGCCGGCCTGCCGTTACCGGCGGCGCCGGCGCCAGCACGGTCAAGCGGTACCGCCCGGTCTTCGAGAAGTTCTTTGCCTTCGCTCGCAGCCGCGGCGTGAGCACTTGGAACGCCGTGACCAAGAGCCTGCTGATCGCGTACGGTACCTGGCTCGACGAGGAAGGCTACGCGTACGCAACCGAATACCTCGAACTCACGACACTCAAGCAGGCGATGAAATGGCTCATCGATGACGCAAAACTGCTACCCCCCGCCTGCTCCTGCACACTGGAACTGAGAAAGCCGTCCGGCACGACGGCTTACTGCTACACGCAGGAAGAGGTCAGCGCGATGGTCGAGCACTGCCGAATCACGCCTGACCTGAGCTGGCTCGGCGACGTCATCATCGCGCTCGCCCATACGGGGCTGCGCATCGGTGAGTTGTCCCAGCTTCGTTGGGGCGATCTCGATGAAGGCTTGACGGCGATCCGGTTGAAGGACGAACAGCGCCAAGGCACCCGCGATCGCCGGGCATCGGGCAATCGGACCAAGTCCCACCGTGACCGTGTTCTTCCCGTTCATCAGGATCTACGGCAGGTGCTCGAGCGCCTGCCCCGCCACAAGGACGGTCGTGTGTTTCACGGCCCGCGAGCCGGCGTACTGAAGCCGGACACGGTCAGAAACGGCCTGATCCGGGACGTGATCACCCCCCTCTCACTCAAATTCCCTGCCGAGCGCGATCAATGCGGGTTTGTCGACGGTCGCCTGCACTCGTTCCGACACTTCTTCTGCTCGACTTGCGCCAACGAGAGCATCCCGCAACAGGTCGTGCAAACGTGGTTGGGGCACGCCGACAGCAAGATGGTGCGCCACTACTATCACCTGCGCGACGTCGAGTCGCGGCGCAACATGGATAAGATCAAGATATTGACGGACGCCGCCCGGGCGGCCTTGGTGGCCCCCGGCGGGTCCGCAGAGTGAGGAGGACGCCGTCGCCTAAGCGATCGGCAATCGGTGATGCAAAACGCCGTGAACAAGATCGTGAACGTCAACCGTGCTGGCCAGCAACGTCGCTCTAGAGGCGGTGAAGTTGGCACAGTTTTGGCACACGCGATTGTGCCAATAAAAGCGCGTCCCGTAAACTCAGCGATCAGCAGAGCTTGCGGGAGGCGTGGGTCTGGCAACGGAGAGGGAGGGATTCGAACCCTCGATCCGGTTTAAGCCGGATACAGCATTTCCAGTGCTGCTCCTTCAGCCGCTCGGACACCTCTCCAAGAATCTTTAATTGTCCTGAGTCACGCAGTTTATCCGAGCCACGCGCCTCCTTCCACCCTGCGAAAAGCCCAATTTCCCCCACCGACAAAACGCCGCGCGGGCACCAATCTGACCGGTCCCGCGCTCCAAGGGGTCGAATGCGAAAGGCTCATCCGCCTTCGCCAGACAGCGGCCGGGCTCGGTGCGCCGTTTGCTGCCCTTGAGCCGCATGGGCGAGAACGCCGATCCAAAGCCCGGCGACGATAAGACCGTTGCGGAGCAGCCCAGACGCCGCAAGCGCAGGCCGCTGTGGCGCACCCTGCTGCGCGCGGCCCTTTTCACGGTCCTCCTCTTCATCGTCCTGATCGCCATCGCGCGGCCGATGATGCCCTGGGCGATACGCTGGTACGTCAACCGTACGCTCGACCGCAGCCAGATCTACCAGGGCAAGATCGGGGAGATCGACCTTCACCTCCTGCGCGGCGCTTATGCCATTCACGAGATCCGGCTTCTCAAGATGACCGGCGACGTCCCGGTCCCCCTGTTCGCCGCAAAGCGGGTCGAGTTCGCGCTGCAGTGGGATGCCCTGCTTCACCGACGGCTCGTCGGACGAATGCTGATCGACCAGCCCGAGCTCAACTTCGTGGACGCACCGAGCGATGCCGACAGCCAGACGGGCGCCGGCGGACCGTGGCTGCAGATCATCCGGGACCTCTTCCCGTTCAAGATCAACCGGGCCGACGTCCGCGACGGCGCCGTTCACTTCCGAACGTTCACCACGGCCGAGCCGGTGGACGTGTACCTGGGTCACCTGGACGCCACGATCGACAACCTGACGAACATCTACGACGACGTCACTCCCATGATCACCACCGTTCGCGCAAGGGCGATGGCGATGGACCAGGCCAAGTTCGAATTCGACATGAAGCTCGACCCCTTCTCGTATCGTCCCACCTTCCACATGGCCACGCGCCTGCTGGGCCTGGACGTCACCAAGATCAACGACGTCGCCCTGGCATACGGCTCGTTCGACTTCAAGCGCGGCTGGTTCGACCTGGTCGTCGAGGTGGACGCCAAGGAAGGTCAGATGGCCGGCTACGTCAAGCCGCTGTTTCGCAATCTCAAGCTCTTCGCACTGAAGAAGGACCTCAAGGAAGACGACGTGCTGCAGTTCTTCTGGCAGGCGGTGCTGGGCGCGGCCACGGCGATCTTCAAGAACCAGCCGCGCGACCAGTTCGGCACCGTGATCCCCTTCCGCGTGGACGAGGTGGGCACGACGACCGACCTCCTGGCGACGATCGGCAACGTCCTGCGCAACGCGTTCGTCCGCGCTTATCTCCCACGTCTTCAGAACGGCGGCAACGACGCCGACGGCATCCACTTCGAGCCACCGTCTCCCGACGAGCCGATCTCGGCGGACCAGTCGCCGTGAATCCCCAACAGCGAGAACACCTATGAACCTCCACAATCTTCGAGTCCTTGTCGTCCCAATGTGCGTGGTCGCACTCCTCGGATTCGCCGGCTGCGGCGCCGGGCCCAAGGAGAAGAGCCACGACTTCTTCACCTCGGGCAGCCGCGAGGCCGACCAGCGCGCCGACCAGCGCATGGCCAAGAGCGAACAGCTCCGCGGCACCGGCGAAGGCGCCGGGGAAAAGACTTCGGCGAAGGTCACCGCGGAGGGAAAATCCACCGGCGTCAAATCCGACGAGCTCAAGAGCCTGTACGACCGCCTGGGGGGCGAGGAACGGATCAAGGCCATCGTGGACGACTTCGTCAACCGCGCCCTGGCGGACCCCCGCGTCAACTGGGAGCGCAAGGGGGTCAAGCAGGGCGGCTTCAGCGTCCACCGCGGCAAGTCCGTCGAGTGGAACGCCAGCCCCGACAACGTCGCACAGCTCAAGAAGCACATCGTGCAGTTCCTCTCGCTCTCGACCGGCGGCCCCGCCCAATACGACGGCCTGGAGATGAAGCAGGCCCACACGGGCCTGCACATCACCAACGCCGAGTTCGACGCCAGCGTGGGCGATTTCAAGGCCAGCCTGGACAAGCTGCAGGTGCCCAACAAGGAGCAGAAGGAGGTGCTGTCGATCATCGAGAGCACGCGGCCGCTGATCGTGGAGGAGCGGTGAGCCGGAAGTTTGAACCACGAAGCGCACGAAGGGCACGAAGGAGGAGGGGGATCTGGGTTCGTTTGGCGCTGGAGGGAGTGGGGTGTTAAGCGGGGCGGTTTCGCGCGCGATTTTTTTCAGGATGGGGAGTTTTGGGGAGAATTGGGGAGTCGAGCGGATCGTCATTGCGCGCGAGAGCCCCGCATGTACATGCGGGACTTTGAGACGCTCCTGCGCGTTCACGGTGATGTCCTCCACCTAAGGCGCGGGATTGCGCGCGGGTGACGCGCGGGGCGCCATCAAAATGGCGGGAAGCGGGGTTTTGCTGGGATTTTCGGGTGAAACATTTTTTGATTTTCGGGCGGAGGGGGTTGCGCCGCGCGCGTCACGGGCGCACATCGAGATTGCAGGATGTTGGCGCGGGCCTTTCGGGTCTTCAGATTCTGGTCTACGGGGCTGATGCTCCCGTGGTCGCCGCTTGCGCATTTTGCCGGGAGAGCGGACTGTTGATGGGCGGCAGTCGCGATTCCTTGACCCTTGTGTATCGCGCCTCTACCTTTGCGCGCGTGTGACCGGTGGCGGTCGCCGCGCGCATGAAATTTGCATTTGCCAGTCTCGCCGCGCCTTCGGGCGGTCTTGATGCCCTTGCGGCCCGGGCGAAGGAGTGGGGGTTTGAGGCGGTGGAGTTGGGGTATCCGCTGGCGGGTGACCCGCAGGCCGTCCGCGCGGGATCCGACGCCGCCGGCGTGGCCATCGCTTGCCTGGCGACGCGGATCTCGATGCCGAAGAAATCGCGCCAGCGCATGGCCGCCGCGGGTGAGCTGCGGGCGGCGCTCGAACTGGCCGGGCGGTTGGGATGCCGGCGGGTGCGGATCCTGGATACGCTCGTACACCCGGGGTTGAGCGCCAATGGGGCGGCGGTCGAGATGGCAAGCTGGCTGCTGCCGCTGGCGGATCGGGCGGCCGGACAAGGGGTGACGATCGTAGTGGAGAATGCGCTCTACTTCCGGCGGGCGCGGGACTTGTGGATGCTGCTGGAGTCGATCAACCATCCGAACGTGGCCGCGTGCTGGGATCTGGATTGCGGCGTGGCGGCGGGGGAGTCGCCGCTGGTGTCGGTGCCGGTGCTCAACAGCCGCATCCAGTACGCGCGGGTACGGGGGGGCGAGGATGCCACGGTGCAGACGTTCGTGACCCGCCTGAAGGGCATCGGGTACGCCGGTTACCTGGCCCTGGTGGACGAGGGAACGACCGCGATGGGACGACTGGCGCGGATTCGGGCATGGGCGGAGCCTCCGCCAGCGGGCAAGGAGGCCAAGCCCAAGCCACAAGTTGTCGCGAAATGACCCATAGGAAAACCCACCGCCTCCGCGACGGTGGGTTTGGCTATCCATGCAGATTCTGCGGCGGCAGCGCGTTAGGCCGGCGCGTTGATGCTGCGGCGGACGCGAGTGGCCTTGAGGCCCTTGGGGCCGTCCTCGGCCTCGTACTCGACGGTTTCCCCGTCTTCGAGGGTCTTGTAGCCGTCGCCCTCGATCACCGTGTGGTGGACGAACACGTCACGATTAGTGTCGGCCGCGGCGATAAAGCCAAAGCCCTTCTGATCGTTGAACCACTTAACCTTCCCGGTGGCCATTTTTTCAGCCACTCCTTTCAAGACGTGAGGGAAAGGCGTACTGAAGACGACTTTACCCGTGTGTACGCGGCACATTGCCCGTGAGGAGCCCATTTGTCCCCGACGGGCCGCCTGTTTGTGCCCGCAGGCGACTTCGGGCAGGAAAATACCATGAAAGGTTGATGAGCCGCAAAAAATTCATTTTTTATCAATTGTTCAAAATCCCCGTCCGAGCACGACTTATCCACATGACCCTGGCAACAGACCGATCCGATTCCTGAGGGCAGAATCCGATGCGCCGATTTTGTCAGGGAAACTCTGATGGCATCCCCGCTTGATCCCCCCTGTCGGACGCGCGTAAGTAACGTTACACTAATAGAATAGGCGGTTTATTGGCGTGATGAGCTTCCGGACCAAAAATGTCCGAAAACGGCACCGACTTTTTACCAGAAAGCGCACATCATGCGCTTGGCGCCGGTCCACTCTTGTCCACAAGTTATCCACAATCCGGGGCCTGCTTGATTTTACAGCCCGACCATGGAAACTGGTTCGATTCTCGACCCATGGAGCCCCGCGGCCGACCGCATGAATCTGCTCGAAACTACAAAGCTCATCAAGCGTTACAGCGGCCGGACCGTGGTCAATGAGGTCAGCTTCGTGCTGTCCCAGCAGGAGGTGGTGGGGATCCTGGGGCGCAACGGGGCCGGGAAGACCACCACCTTCCGCATGATCATCGGGATGATTCGCCCGGAGAGCGGGGTGGTGACGTTCGACGGGTACGACGTCACTCACCTGCCGATGTACAAGCGGGCCCGCCGGGGGATGGGATATCTGTCGCAGGAGCACTCGATCTTCCGCCAGCTCACCGTCTGGCAGAACCTGATCGCGATCCTGGAGACGCTGAACATCAGCCGGCAGGAGCGCATCCGCCGGGCAAATCAGCTCCTGGACCAGTTCGGGCTGACGCACGTGAGGGACAACATCGCCAGCCGCTGCTCGGGGGGTGAGAAGCGCAAGCTGGAGATCGCGCGGGCGCTGGTGACGTCTCCCAAGCTCATCCTGCTGGACGAGCCGTTCTCGGGCGTGGATCCGATCGCGGTGGAGGACCTGCAGCGGGAGATCCGGCGGCTGAAGGACGAGTTCGGCAAGTCGGTGCTGATCACGGACCACAACGTGGAACGGACCTTGGAGGTCTGCGACCGGGCGCTGATCATCAACGACGGTTTGAAGCTGGCGGAGGGTCGGCCGCGGGAGATCATCAATGATCCGCGGGTGAAGGAGGCGTACCTGGGGCGGACGTTTGAGGGGGATGAGTTTGATTGATGGTCCGTGGTCAGTTGTCAGTGGTCCGTTGTCCGTGGTGGTGGGAAGCGAAGGCAAAAGTCAAAGGGCAAAAGGCAAAAGGGGTGGTCGTTTCGTTCCGCGCTAGCCTGGGGGCATACGATGGCAGGTTGCGTACCACCTGATTCGCTCAGAAGCTCTTTGGCGGAACGCGATGGGTCACGATCACACTCATCATCACCATCATCACGGGCCGGCGAGCTATGACACGGCGTTTGCGGTCGGGGTGGCGCTGAACGTGCTGTTCGTCGCGTTGGAGGTGGTTTACGGGTTGTCGGCGAACTCGCTGGCGCTGCTGGCGGATGCGGGGCACAACCTGAGCGACGTGCTGGGTCTTTTGCTGGCGTGGGGGGCGATGTGGCTGGGGCGGACGCCGCCGTCGCCGCACCGGACGTACGGGCTGCGGCGGAGTTCGATCCTGGCGGCGCTGGCGAACGCGATCCTGCTGCTGATCGCGGTGGGGGCGATCGGGTGGGAGGCGATCGGGCGGTTCTCCTCGCCGGCGGCGGTGAAGGGGGGCGTGGTGATGATCGTGGCGGGCGTGGGGATCGTGATCAACACGGTGACGGCGCTGATGTTCCTCTCGGGGCGGAGCCGCGACGTGACCATCGAGGGGGCGTTTTTGCACATGGCGGCGGACGCCGCGGTGTCGGTCGGGGTGGTGGGGGCGGGGCTGGTCATCCGGCGCACCGGGTGGGCGTGGATCGACCCGGTGGTGAGCCTGGCGATCGTGGTGGCGATCACGATCGGGACGTGGCGGCTGTTGCGCAAGTCGTTCAACCTGGCGATGGACGCGGTGCCGGAGGGGATCGACCCGCACGCGGTGCGGGCGTACCTGGCCTCGTGCCCGGGCGTGCGCGAGGTACACGACCTGCACATCTGGGCCATGAGCACGACCGAGGCGGCGCTGACGGCCCACCTGATCAAGCCGGAGATGGCTGAGGACGAGGACGCGTTCCTGGCGGAGGTGGGGAAGCAGTTGCACGACCGGTTCGGGATCGAGCATCCGACGATTCAGATCGAGCGGGGGAACGGGGCGGTTTGCAGGCTGGCGGATGAGAGGGTAGTGTAGCTCGCAAACGGGGAGTGGGATGCACGGGAGAAACGGGATCAACTTCACGCGTGAACGGCGCATCGTCATCCTGATTATGAGGAGGCTCTGCCGACGAAGGATCTGACCGCGAAGGGACGTCAACTACCCCTCGCAGCAAGATCCTTCGCTGCGCTCAGGATGACGGCTTAACGCCGTCCGCCGACGTACTTGCACCCATAAAGTTGAAGCTGGATGGTCCGACGTCGCCGCCTTTCCGGCCGTTATTTCTCGGGGGGCATGCGCTTGAGCTGTTCGGAGATCTGCGCCAGGCCCATCGAGACCTGCTCCAGCGTCACGCGCCGCACGGTCAGCACCAGCCAGACGGTGCTGATCGCCGCCAGGAGCGATGCGAGGGTCATGACCGCCAGGATGAAGCCGCTGACGACCGCGACGTGATTCATGAGGTCGTGCAGCAGCCGGGCGAGGGTCTCCATGTTGGTCGGGATCACCTTGCCGTCGTCGCCGACGAGCAGGTGCGCATCGTGCTTCATCTTGGCGGCAAACGGCATCCAGAGGCTGGGCACCATGAGGAACGCGATCGTCCACAGGCCGATGGTCAGCGTCGCCAGCGTTCGGATGCGGCGCCGGTTGCGCGCCAGCGCCCGCGCGGCCAGCGCGCTGGGGTCCATCGCCGGGGGCAGGCCCAGGTTACTCAGTTGCGATGCGAATTCGTGGCTGCTGCTCATCCTGGTTCCTCTCGAGCAAACGTCGAAGTGCGCGCTTGGCGTAATGCAGGCGGGAGCGCACGGTTCCCAGCTCACAGCCGACGATGGCCGCGATCTGCGGGTAGGTCATCGATTCGACGAACCGGAGCAACAGGACTTCGCGGTGCTCGGTTCCGAGCCTGTCGAGCGCATCGTGGACGCGGGCCGCGTCCTCGGGGGAGAACGCGTCATCGTCCGAATCGGCTGGTACGTCGTCGATCGATTCGGCGCTCGCTGGTTGCGGCCCGGCGTGGCGGCTGCGGCGGATCTCGCGGTAGGCGCGGTCGCGCGCCAGCCGGTAGAGCCACGACGAGAACGCGCGGGCGTCCCGCAGCGTCGGGATCGAGCGAAAGACGTCGATCCAAAGCTCCTGTAAAGCGTCGTCCGCGCGGTCGGCCGAGCCGAGCATCTTCTTCAGGTAGTAGTGCACGCGGCGGTGATAGCGCGCGACGATCTCGGCGAACGCCGCGCCGTCGCCGAGCTGACAGCGCAGCACGAGGACGGGCTCGTAAACGGTCTGGCGCGGGTCGGGCATCGTGTGTCGCGCGGGCGCGGGCGACGGAAGTGATGTTGCGCGCGGCGGGGGGAGGGTTCAAAAGAATTCTGGGAAGGTGGAAGATTGTTGCCGCTGATCGTCGGACGGCGAAAAGGGGACATCCAGATTATTCCCATGGCTGTGTGTTCCTGGGACGGGGATGGCCGAATAATCTGGAAGTCCGGATGTCCTTTTTCAGGGCGCCGCGCGGTCAATCACCGCGATATCCCTTAGATTGCATACGGACGTGCCCGCGTCGGAATGGACTTTCATTTCTCTGAGTTCGGCGACGCTACATCCGGGATGGGCCTTTCGAAAATCATCGAGCTGCCGCGCGATCGAGTTCATCGACACGCCAAATCGCGCGGCCCTGTCAAAATCGATTGTGATCGTCTCCGTCAAATGAGCGGACCGGGTTGTGGTCGCTGATGGCTGCGAGGTCGCACCATTCATGCTCTGCCGGTGGTCACATCCGTGGGCAATGAACATGCAGATCGCTGCAAAAAGGGTGCTAACGACGCGCGACTCGCTTCTAGAAAATGGTCGAAGCAAAAGGGACATTCGAGTCATTGGGAATCTTGTCGTGGCTCGGGGTTCAGCTTTCGGCTCGGCCGTCCGCGCTCGCGGAGCGTCGAATTGAGGCCTAGGGCCCCGGCGGTTTGCCGGACCCAACCGTCGTGTCCGTATGGCCGACCGCGGTGGGCGCAGCGGCGGATTTCGACCAATTCGGTGGCGGGCTGGACTTCCTCGACGAATTCGTCCCAGTGATCGGGGCGGTCGATGGGGAGTCGAGCAGGCCGCCCGGGTTGCCTTGCGCGTGCCACGCGAGGCTGGACCAGGGCCAATCGATGGCGCGCTCGACCAGGCCAGCGCGGCGGGCGTTGGCCTCGACGTAGCGGATCGTGCGCAGAAGGTGGACATTGGCCTCGCCCGGCCCACCGCCCTGAACGGGGAAGCTCTTGAAGCGGCCCTGGTAAACGTGGCCGGCACCATCGTTGTTGTAATGCTTGCGATATCTGCGAACGTGGGCGTTGGTAAGCCAGGCCATGAAGTCGGAGAGGTCGCTGTCGCATCCGTGAGCGGGCCAGAGGACCAGGTGCCAGTGGTTGCCCATCAGGCAGAAGGCCAGGAGGCGCACCGGCACCTGCTGCTTGGCCTCGGCCATAAGTTGGATGAACGCCCGGGCGTCGCCGCGCTTGTGGAAGATGGTGCGTCGTTCGTTGCCGCGATTGAGGACGTGGTAGACCAGGCCGCCGAGTGCGGCGCGTGCTCTGCGGGGCATGGGCGGGAGGATATCGAGAGCGATTGTGGGGTGGCAATGAAAATCTGTATGCAAGGTGCTTTCTCTTGGCGGGTGACGGCAAAACGCGGCGAAAAGGGGACATCCAGATTATTCTTCGATGACGTGGTGCTTCGGAGGTCGCTCGCAGAATAATCTGGATGTCCCCTTTTTTCGCGAGTCATTCTAGTTTGGGCGGTGACCCGTCGGGCCGAGGAGCCAGGTAGCCGCAGTTATCGTAGAACTGGAGAAACGCGTCGGATTCTTCCAGGTACGTGCGGAGGTTGGGGTCGGGGATCTCGACGGTTGGAAAGGGCGCGCAGAGCGACATGCCTTCTTCAAGATCGGCGAGCGTCGCCGGCATCCGGCCGTGGCGGCGGATGAAATTGGCGGTTCCCCGGAGGTTGGCGGCGAGGCCCGCCATTGCGTGGGTTTCGGCGACGAGCGACTTTATGGCGGCGCCAAAGGCCAAGGGGGTGTCGTCGATGGGCTTCGCTTGGGCGAGTTCGGCCAGTTCAGCGCCGTGGCGCTCGCAGAGGTGCCGGTGGATGGTCACTCCGCCGTTGACTTCGGTGGCGTGCACGACGGCGACGGAGTCGCAGAGGTCGCACTTCATGGATGGCCTCCGTGGGAGCGAAGCCGTAGGGAAAGGGACGTTCGATGCGCTCGAGCTTACCGGCACGCCGCCGAGACCA
>DATBFY010000703.1:0-4261 GCA_036558265.1 Tepidisphaeraceae bacterium
CGGGGTATAGCGCGCCGACGTCAATTCGTGGGAACGATCGACGAAGGCAAACGACTCTTCACCCAGGGGCGTCGCCTCGACCTGGGGCGGAATGGGGTCCAGGTTTCCGACGGCGTTCTGCGACACCGAGATCAGTGCCGCCCGCGCCGCCGAACCACACATCATAATTGCCGCGAGGGCAATCCACGTCTTACGCATCTCTGCACTCTCCTGTTGTCTGGAACATCAAATCAATGGTCAACGATCGCGGTGGCCGCGGCGGCGGAGCGCCAACACGCCGATTCCTGCCAACAAGCCCAGGCTGGCGGGCTCGGGGACGGGTGGATTGAGCGTCGCCTCGTTGGCGACCAGCGCGCCGCCGATCGTGAAATCATCGATCAGGACCGCGCCCGAGCTCAGCGAACCCGTGTCGCGCCAGCCGAAGTAAAAGGCGAGATCGCGGCCGGCGGCGTCCACGCCCTGCGGATCGCCGGAATCGGTGGCGTCCTTGATGGGGGCGGTCGTCGTGTCGGTGTTCGTCAGGGTGTCCTGACCCACGGCGAGCGGCTGGGTGAGCTGGGTGTACCGCTGGAAGAGGTTGGGCGTGTCGACGGCATCGACGACGGTGTCGCGGCTCAACCACATGGCGTATCGGATGTTCGCGCCTGTGACCGCGTCGGTGCCACCGGCGCCGGCGTTGTCACCGTAGGTCACGTTCCAGGTGTAGTCGTTGACGTCGGGAGTCTGCGTCTGCTTGGGCGCGAACACGAGGGGGATCTGGATGGTGTAAGTCTGGGCACCGCGGGTCCCGGTTGCGGTCACGGAACCGCTGAAGGTCAAGCCCACGGCGGTATTGGCTTCGTTGCCGCCCCCCGATTGGGCGTTCTGCGCGCCGATGAAACCAGCGGGAGTCAGGCCGGGGTTGGGATTGAACACCGTGGCGGCCGGCATGGGAGTCGCACCAAAGGTAATCGGGCCGCCACCGTCACCCGGATCGTAGGTAAAGCCCTGGATCGTGCCCGATCCCGTAGCGGCATCGCTCTGGGTGTATGTGAAAGTGGTAAGCGCCGCGTGAGCCGACAGGCCAGTGGCCAAAAGGCCCACGAGCGCAAAAAGCGAGATCTTGCCCATCTCAACTCTCCTCTCGAACCGCGCGTGGTGTGGCAGGCGATGGCCACAGATGTGAACGCGCGAAACCCGATGAAATGCCCCTCAAACGGTCCATCCTCCGAAGCATGGAGCCGTTGCCATTTACACACCCTTAATACCATGCGCGGCAACGTTTTCGCAAGAAAATTCCCCGACAAATATCGCCCGATGTGGGGGAAATGCGTAACCCGTCACCAGCGGATCGCTTATCCCGCGATTTCAGCCCTTTACTGCCCCGCTCGCCAGTCCCGCCACAAAGTCCCGCTGCAGCACGAAAAACAGCAGCACCACCGGCAGGATCGACAGCAGAGTGCCGGCCATCAGGATGCCGTAGGCCGACTGGTACTGCGGCAGGCCGATCATGTTCGCCAGGCCGATCGGCAGGGTGTACTTGGCCGGGTCCTGCAGGATGACCTGCGGCCACAGGAAGCTGTTCCAGGCGCTCATGAAGCTCAGCAGCGTGTACGCGCCGATCATCGGCCGCACCACTGGCAGCGCGACCTCCCACCACAACCGCATTTCCGAGCAACCGTCGATCCGCCCGGCCTGGAGCAGCTCATCCGGCACGGCCAGCATCGCCTGGCGGAACAGGAACATCCCGAACACGCTGACGGCGCTGGGGACCAGGATCGCCGCGTAGGAGTCGAGCCAGCCGAACTTGTACATCAGCTCGTAGTTGGGCAACAGCAGCACCTGGCTCGGTACGAGCATGGTCGCCAGCATGACCAGCATCAGCGGCTTGCGGCCGGGGAAGCGGTACTTGGCGAGCGCGAACCCGCCCAGACTGCTCAGGGTTACGACGATCGCGGTATATGCTGAGGCGAGGAAGATCGAGTTGACCATCCAGACGGCGAAGGGCTCCTGGGCGAAGAGTTGCCGGTAGTTGTCCAGCGTCAGCCGGTCCAGGTGATCCCACGGGAGGAACGTGTAGCTGAAGAAGTCGTCGGCGCCCTTGCAGGTGGCGCAGACCAGCCAGGCGAACGGGATCAGCGAGACCCCCGCCAGCGCCAGGAGGATCCCGTGCAGCACGATGCCCGTCATCGTTCGCCGGATCATCGCTACTCCTCCCTGCCGGCGCCGAAGAGGCGGATCTGCGCCAGGGCGACGGCGAGGATCATGATGACCAGGAACCACCCCAGCGCGCACGCCGCCCCGAGGTCGCCGGCGTCGAATCCCTGCTGGTACAGGTACATCACGATGGTCAGGCCGGCCCACCGAGGCCCGGCGGCGCTGCCGTGCTGCATGAAGAGGATGTACGGCAGCTCGAAGAGCTGGAACGCGCCGATCGTGCCCGTCACGACCAGGAAGGTTGTCACCGGCTTGATCCCCGGTAGCGTGACGTGCCAGAACCGCGACCAGCGGCCGGCGCCATCCACCTCGGCGGCCTCGTACAACTCCCGGTCCACGCCCTGCAGCGCCGCGAGGAAGAAGACCATTCCCCAGCCGACCGACAGCCAGAGGCTCGCCAGGATGATCGCGATGCGCGCGTTGACGGGGTCGCCCAGCCAACTGGTCTCGAGCCAATCGGAATTGAACAAGCCCATGGCGCGCGGGATCAGCCCATGTCGTTGGGCGAGCAGCAGCATGAAGATCACCGCGACGAAGACGTTGCCGACCAGATACGGCGCGAAGAACGCGAAGCGGAACAGGTTCCGCAGCCGCACCCGCGGGCTGTTGAGGAGCAGCGCGAGCCCCAGCGACAGCGGGACCTGCAGGCTGACGATCGCCAGCGTGTACAGGATCGTGTTCGCCACCGCGATCCAGAGGAGAAAATCGGTCAGGAAGAAGCGGTAATGACTCAGGCCGATGAATTGGCTGGTGCGCGGTCCGTAGGTGCGGTACAGGCTCATCACGATGCTCCGCCCCAGCGGGTAGAGCATGAAGACGCAGAAGAGGATGACGAATGGGGCGACGAAGAGGTACGGCGCGAACCTGGCCTGCAACGACCATAGCGTGGCATGAGCAGACTTGTTTGCCCGTGTTCCGATTTGCGCCTCGGCAGTTGGGTACTGGACGGCCCGCTTCATGGGTCGAAGGTCCCGTGCTTGATCCGCCGCTCGACATCGCGGGCGACCTCGCCGAGCCAGGCCTGGCACTGCGCGACGAGCTGTGCGTGGTCGCCGCGGCGGCCTTCGACGAAGTCGGCGGCGTCGATCATGACCTTGGTCAGGCCCGACGTGGCGGTCGAGGTCGCGGGCGTCACGTAACGCGCGGGCAGCTCCTTCGCCAGCTCGATGTAGAGCAGGTCGATCTGCTGTCCGCCGAAGTAGGGGTCGCGCCGTTGGTATACCGGATCGTCCCACATCGTGATGACCGGCGGAAGGATGTTGCTGTAACGCCGGCGGGCCGCCACGCCCTCCTTGCTCAGGTAGAGGAACTCGACCAGCTTCCAGGACGCCTGTGGATCCCTCGCGTTGCGCGGGATGCCGATCATCGTGCCGCCCCAGGTCGCCGTGCGCGCGTCCCCGGGCTCGAAGACGGGCATGGGCATCATGCGCAGATGACCGGCCATCTCCGGCGCGAAGCGCTTGATGTCATCGGCGCGCCAGTCGGGGGTGAAGAACGCGCACAGGTTCCCGTCGTACAGATCCCGGGTCATGCCGCCCGCGCCGGCGGTGGACTGGGACGCGATGCGGGTCGGCCCGGCGACGCACTCGGCGTAAAAGGCGACCGTATCGGCGAAACGCGGGTCGGTGAGCTGGATGTGACCCTCGCCGTCAATCGGGTTCAGGTGACGCTGGAGCAGCATCGGGATGAGCTGGTCGGCCGAGCTGTCAATCATCTCCACGGCGTGGCGGTTGGGCACGCCGCGCTGTCGCCAGTAATCCTGAAAGCGCAGGCAGGCGTCGCGGAACTGCGGCCAGGTCTTCATGGCCGGCAGGTCGATGCCCGCCTGGGTAAAGAGGTCCTGCCGATAGGCGATCGCGATCGGGTGGACGTCGTGCGGGATGCCGAAGATCACGCCCTCCTTGCTCCAGGGCGCGAACCGCGCCTTAACGATCTTGTCGATCCAGCCCGAGCGCGCGAGCAAGTCGTTGAGCGGCAGGAGGCCGACATCCCGCACCGGCGGGCGGAAGTACTTGGCGACGCTGCCGATCTCCAGCTCGACCGCGTCCGGGACGTCGTGGGAATC
>DATBFY010000704.1:0-9123 GCA_036558265.1 Tepidisphaeraceae bacterium
GCCGCCGGCACGACCGCAGGCGACGCGTCCGGCCACGGCTTTGTCGGCACGATCGCCAACGCGACGTGGACCACCGCCGGCAAGTTCGGCGGCGCCCTGTCTTTCAACGGCGCCAATAGTTGGGTCACCGTCGCCGACAACGCCCTCTTCCACCTCACCACCGGCATGACCCTCGAAGCCTGGGTCAAGCCCAACGCGCTCGACGGGTGGACCAACATCATCATGAAGGAGCGCCCGGCCGGTCTGGCTTACGCGCTCTACGCGTCGGACAACACCGACAACCCGCCGGCCGGCTACATCAATCGCAGCACCGACGTCAGCTCGGTCGGGACTTCCGCGCTTTCGCTGGGCGCCTGGACGCACCTGGCGACGACCTACGACGGCGCCAACCTACGTCTCTACGTCAACGGCACCCTCGTACGCACCCAAGCCGTCACCGGTGCCATCACCAGCTCAACCAGCCCGATTCGCATCGGCGGCGACTCGGTCTGGGGCGAGTATTTCGACGGGCTGATCGACGAGATCCGGGTGTACGGCCGGGCGTTGAGCCAAAGCGAGGTCCAGGCCGACATGAACACGGCAGTAAACGCCCCCGTCATCCCGCCAAGCGAAGGGGCTTCGGCGCCGATCGTGATGGCGGTATCCAAGTCAAAGCCGGCGGCAAAGGCCCCCGCCAAACAGGTGAAAGTGGTCTCCAAGCCCGGCGCTTCGGTGCCCAAACCCCGGCCAGCAATCAAGCCACAACCGAAGGCGGTCTTCAGCGTGGCTTCCGCGCTTCGGCCAAGGGGCTTGAGCCACTCGCTTCGCGACTGGCTCGCCTAACCACCATAAATACTGAAATAATTGAGGGTAAAGAAAATCCGCGCATTTATTGCGCTAAAGTCTTCTATAATTATCTTGCAAATTCTTATAGCAAGGTTATACTCCCCCGATCGCCAAAAAGTCATGGGCATTGGAGAGGAGTGGCCGGAACATGAAGAAGAAACTCAGTTTCCTCGCTGCCGCTGTTCTGACGGGATTCGGGGGATTTGCCCAGGCCTCTGCCATATTTGATGACTTCAATTTGACCGAAGGGCATTTTAACCTTCAGCCCACGTTCTCGAGCACCACAACGGCGACGCTGACCACCTCGACGGCGGATCGGGTGACCACCGATGCCGTCGAAGGCGCGGGATCCGAACAACTGGTCTTCAACCACGACGCCACGACCAACAGCCAGCGCGTGCGCTTCCTGTCGGGCAGCGGCACGGTGGCCAACAACACCGCGTTTAACGTGACTTCAGGAACTGACGGGTACATCGGGTTGTATCTGAAGACGACCGCTTCCGGCTGGAAAGTCTCCCTGGCGCTCGACGGCGCGGACGGCGTTGCCGCCTCGATGGACGGCGGTGTCCAGCAGACGGTGAACAATGACGGGAATTGGCACCTCTACCAATGGAACCTGGATAACGCGTCCGACTGGGGCGCGGTCACCGGCATCGGTGGCGGGCATGGCGCGAGCGGTCTGGCGAACACCACGCACACGATCGACTCGATCATGTTCTACGACGGCACCACCGCCAGCAGCGTGAGCCAGATCCAGCTCGACTTCGTGGCCACAAACGACCAGGGGAGCGTGGAGAACCTGGTCCCCGAGCCGGGGATGATCTCGCTGGCTGGCCTGGCGATCGTCGGATTGATCCGCCGTCGCCACCGCTGCTGAATCGCCCGTTTTCCAGCAACTGAGAATCGTATGTGCGAGGCGCCCTGCGGCGCCTCGCTTTCGTTAGGGTCGATCGCGCAGCGTCAGGCTGGTTTTCGCATGATCGAGCGATAGAGCGTTTCGTATTCTCGCGCAACGCGCGTGGGCTCGATGTAGTCGGGCACCCATTGCCGGCCGCGCTGCCCCAGTGCGGCGGCAGCGGTGGGATCGGCCACGGATCGTTCGATCGCCGAGGCGACCGCGTCAGCGGTTCGCTCGACGATCGACGCGCCGGCGCCCTCGAGTTCCTGCCAGATGTCCACCCCGCGGGTGGTGACCACGGGCGTTCCGCAAGCCATGGCTTCGAGGAGGACGAAGCCGAAGTTCTCCTGGCTGGTAGGCAGGACAAAGCAGTCGGCGGCCTGGTACAGGGACAGCTTTTCGGCACCGCGGACCATGCCCAGGAAATGGGTGGCCTGGTCGATCCCGAGCTCCGTCGCCAGGGTCTGCAGGCTGGCGACGTAGGTCGGTTCGCCCGGCCCGGCGATCAGGACGGTGCAGGGTCGCCCCCGGCGGTGGCGAAGCTCGGCGGCGGCGCGCAGGAGCAGCTCGATCCCCTTCTTGGGGTGGACACGGCTGAGAAAGAGGAGCTTGGGCTCGTCGCCGCGAAGCGGGGCGAACCGCCCTCGCGCCAATTCCGGGCCGGGCAGGTCGCGGAACGGCGCCGGGTCCATGATCAGCGGGATGACCACGCCCTTTTCGGGGCCGAACCATCGGCCGGCCTGTTGCAGCTCGGCCTGGGCGGTGCAATGGATGCGGGCGGCGTTGCGGAACAGGCGATTGCCGAAGAGGGTGAGGTACAGGCGTTTCTTGAGGCGTTTCTGCGACATCGACCAGTCGTCGAGCATGCCGTGGGCAGACAGCACGTAGGGGAGGCCCGTGCGCCGCGCGAGGGAGGCCAACTGGAGGTTGCTCTGGAGCCAGGGCGCGTGGAGGTGAAGCACGTCGGCATCACGCAGCGCCTCGGCGGCGTTTGACTTGGCGCGATGGCGGAGCAACCCGAGCGTACGCCCGGGGGCGTCGATCTTCACGACGCGCGGCGTGCCCGCGCCTTGGGCGGACGCGCTCATCCAGGCCGCGGGGACGTCCGCGGCGTCGCCGGTGATCAGGCTGGTCGGGTGCCCCAGGGCGGCAAAGGCGCCGCAGAAATCCAGGACGGCGCGCGCCACGCCGCCCTCTTCCAGCCGGATGCTCGGAAGGTAATGAACGCAACGGATCACGGGGCAGGGGGCTCCGAACGACAATGACGACGACGGCCGTCTGAGACGTGCCCGCGCGGGGCGGCGGGGGGCGTTTATAGTTCAGCATCCGACAATTGCCAAGACGAACCGGCCGCCCGTGACCGCGCTTGGCAACCATAGACCGGGCGTTATAGTTCACGGCCCCTCGCACACGAATGCGTGCCCGCAGGAAAGGAACTGGATCGATGCGCCTGGTCATCTGCTGGACGGATCTCACGGGGTACATGGCATCGTGCTGGCGGGCGCTGGCGGGCCGTCGGCGGGACATCGAGCTCCAGGTGGTCGTCTTCGCGCCGCGCACCGAGGCGCACCAGCGGTTCAACGAGTCGCTGCTCGAAGGACTGAGCTATCGCCTGCTGACACAGGAGGAGCGATTCGATCCCAAGGCGGTACGGGCGATCGTCGCCGCGCACCGCCCGGACGCGGTCATGATCCCCGGTTGGTACGAGCCGGGTTACCGGCGGCTGTGCTGGTACCCGGAATTGGCGCAAACGAAGTTCATCATGGGGATGGACAACCCGTGGAAGCACACGTGGCAGCAGCGGATGGCGCGACTGCGGATCGGACGTTACGTGGATCGCATGGATGCGGTGGTGGTGGCGGGCGAGCGTGCGTGGCAATTCGCGCGGCGATTGAAGGTGCCGGAGCGCAAGATCTTCCGTGGCGTGTACGGGTTCGACCTCCCGCTTTTCGACGGGGCCTACGAGCAGCGCGTGGCGAACGGGCCGTGGCCCAGGCGGTTCCTCTTCATGGGCCGGTACGTGCCGCTCAAAGGCTTCGACTTCCTCCTGCCCGCGTATCGGAAGTATCGGACGATGGTGTCGGACCCGTGGCCGTTCACGTTTTGCGGGCAGGGACCGATGCAGGGCCTGATCGCCGCCGAGGCCGGGGCGGAGGACTGGGGTTTCTGCCAGCCGTCCGACCAACCGGGCGTGATGGCCAGGCACGGCGTGTTCGTGATCGCGAGCTGGTACGAGGCGTGGAGCGTGGCGCTCGCGGAGGCGATGGCGGCGGGACTGCCGGCGATCTGCACCGAAGAGGTGGGCGCCACGGTCGATCTGATCCGGGCCTGCCACAACGGCCTGACGGTCCCCACGCGCGATGCCGACGGCCTGGCGGACGCGCTCAAGTGGATGCACGACCACTACGACCGCCTGCCGACGATGGGGCAGCACGCGCGCCAGTTCGCCTCGGCGCACAGCGCCGAGCTTTGGGCAGAGCGGTACGAGCGGATGCTGCAGAAGATCGGGTTCTAAGGCACGTCTGACCCGCGAGGCAGGATGCGGTCACGCGCGGTTGTCCAGGCGGCGCTTCTGATCCTCGACCACCGACTTGATGATCTGGTCCAGGTTGTACTTTCGGTTAAACCCGATCGCCGCGCGGATCTTGTCGAGCTTGGGCACGCGGCGCATCATGTCGTCGAACTTCTGCCCGTAAGCCTGTTCGTAGGAGATGTGGACGATCTTGCTCGACGAGCCGGTCAGGTCGATGACGCGCTGCGCCAGGGCGTTCATCGAGATCTCCTCGTCGCCGCCGACGTTGTAGACCTGCCCGGCGGCGGCGGGGTTGTTCATCAGGTCGATCAGGGCGCCGACCGTATCGGCAACGTGGCAGAAGCAGCGGCTTTGCGTGCCGTCGCCGTAGACGGTCAGCGGCTGGTTGGTCAGTGCGGCGGAGACGAACCGCGGGAGCACCATGCCGTACATGCCGATCTGCCGCGGCCCGACCGTATTGAACAGGCGCACCAGCACGACCGGCATGCCGTACTGCTTGTAGTAAGCCAGCCCCAGGAACTCGTCGATGCCCTTGCTGTAGGCGTAGCACCAGCGACTGAAGGCGGTCGCGGCCATGACGACGTCGTCGTCCTCCCCGAAGGGCACGCGCGTCCCCTTGCCGTAGACCTCGGACGAACTGGTGATCAGCGTGGGTTTGCCGAAGCGGTTGGCGACGTCCAGCGCGACCTCGGTGCCGTGGACGGTGGTGCGGATCGTGCGAATGGGCTCGTTGGCAACCAGTTGCACGCCCACCGCCGACGCCAGGTGAAAGACCGCGTCGCACCCGCTGACCAGCACGTTCATGGTGGACTCGTTCTCGACCGAGTCGCGGACGACGTGAAATCCGGCGCGCCGGCGCAGGTGGGCGATGTTCGCCTCCGACCCGGTGGACAGGTCGTCGAGGATCGTGACCCTGTGCCCCTGGTCCAGGAGGCGTTCGGAGAGGTGAGACCCGATAAACCCCGCCCCGCCCGTGATGAGGTAGTGCTTTTGCATGTTCGTCCGCGAAAGATAAGACAGAGCCGGTGCGACGTCTATGCCGCCTGGCGGGCGCGCGTCAGTTTCTGAGGGCGCAATGTCGCCTTGAACACTCTCGGCTTGCAAGCGGGCCGGCTTGAGCATTTGCCGATACTGGATGGGCTTGATGCGCAGGGGTGAGGTTGATTACGCCCGCCCGGCAACCTGGACGTATGAGCATGAAGATCTCCATCGTCACCCCCTCGTTCAACCAGGCCCGGTTCCTGGAGCAGACGCTGCGCTCGGTGATCTCGCAGCGCGACCAGGTTCACGAGTACTTCGTATTCGATGGTGGGAGCACGGATGATTCGGCAGACGTGATCCGGCGCTACGCCGATGGCATCGATCACTGGGTATCCGAATCGGACGCCGGACAGGGCGACGCCATCCGCAGAGGATTTGCCCGCGCCACGGGGGATTGGCTGGGGTGGATCAACTCGGATGACGTCTACCTGCCCGGCGCGCTCGAGCACATCGCGCGAGCGATCGAGGTGCATCCGGAGTGGGACGTCCTGACCGCCTGGCATGTCCGCATGGACGAGAACTCGCGCATCGTTTCGGCGCACCGGATGCCCGGCGAGAGCGCGAGATGGGCGCGATGGGGCGTCACCCACGTGAACCAGCAGACCTGCTTCTTCAAACGCTCGCTCTACGAGAAAGTGGGTGGGATCCGACCGGACCTGCACTGCGTGCTCGATACCGAACTGTGGTTCCGCTTCTTCGACGCGGGTGCGAGGTGGGGGCACGTGCCGGCATATCTTGCCGGGTTCCGCGTACACGGGGGGCAGAAGTGGTCCACATTACGGGAGCGGTACGCCGAGGAATTCGGCACGCTCGACCGCGCGTATCCGCGATACCACGGCGGTGGGCCGCGGCACTACGCCGGGCGGGCGATGCACAAGGCGATGCAGATGCTGAGCGGGCGGGAGATCGCGGCTCGGCGGGACGCGCGGCGGTGGAGCGGATGCACGGTCGAAGAGGTATTCGGGCGGTGGGATCGGACCGATATTAGGCATGAGGCCGGAGACGGCGCGCGCGCGTGACACGGTGCGCCCAGTGTCCTATAAGTGCCCGCGGGCACCGCGCGCGGTGCGCTGAGGTAAGCGATGAAGACCGTCGTGGTGACAGGTTCAAGCGGGCTGATCGGCTCCGAGGCGGTCACGTACTTCGACCGCCGCGGATGGCGGGTCGTCGGCGTGGACAACAATATGCGCGCCGACTTCTTCGGGCCCAGGGGCGACACGACCTGGAACCTCAATCGCCTGCTCAGCCAGACGCGCAACTTCAACTCGATCAACGGCGACATCCGCGACCGGGCCGCGATGAAAAAACTCATCGACGACGTGCGGCCCGACCTGATCGTCCACGCCGCTGCCCAGCCCAGTCACGACCTGGCGGCCAAACGGCCCTACGACGATTTCGACGTGAACGCCGTCGGCACGTTGAATTTGCTTGAATCCACGCGCCAGGCGCGGGACGCGGCGCTGTGCGACCCGGTCTTCATCTTCATGAGCACGAACAAGGTCTACGGCGACGCCCCGAACGAATTGCCGCTCAAGGAGCTGCCCACGCGGTGGGAGTACGCCCGCGAGGAGGACTTTCACGGCATCCGCGAGGACTTCCGCGTCGATCGCTGCCTGCACAGCATCTTCGGCGCGAGCAAGGTGGCGGCGGACGTGATGACCCAGGAGTATGGCAAGTACTTCGGCATGAAGACCGGTACCTTTCGGGGCGGGTGCCTGACCGGGCCGAACCACAGCGGCGTCGAGCTGCACGGTTTTTTGAATTACCTCTTCAAGGTCGCCAGGGAGGGGGGCAAGTACAGCATCTTCGGCTACAAGGGCAAGCAGGTCCGCGACAACATCCACAGCTTCGACGTGATCAGCGCGTTCGAGACGTTCGCCAACGACCCGCGGCCCGGCGAGGTCTACAACCTGGGTGGCTGCCGCGGCAACTCGTGCAGCATGCTGGAGGCGATCGAGGCGGCTCAAGGGTTGACCGGGAAGCGGATGCAGACGACCTACGTGGATCAGAACCGCAAGGGCGACCACATCTGCTACATCAGCGACATGGGCAAGTTCCGCCGGGATTATCCGGCGTGGAACATCACCAAACCATTGGCACAGATTTATAAGGAGCTGGTTGAAGGCTCGACTGATTGAGCAGGTTCCGTAGCACGGGCGCCCCGCCCGTGTTCCTCTCCGACACGGGCGAGGCGCCCGTGCTACGAAATGCACTATGTATTCCTGAGCACCGGTTCCTGGGAGGGCAATGCCAGCATGGTCCGCCCGCGCGAGCTGGGGCGCGAGCTGATCGCGCGCGGGATCGACGTGACGTATGCCGTCGATGACGTCGAATACAATCGCAAGAGCCTGAATCTCGATCCCAAGGCCAGGATCGTCTTCACGTCAAAACTCGGGGGCTTCTCGCAGATCGCCGCCCGCCGGCGGACGCTCAAGGATCTCAAGCCCGACTTTGTGCACGTGCTCAACCCCGCCCCCAAGACCGCCGCCGCGCTCTGGGGTAGTCGCTGGCGCGTCGTCGGCGACTGGGATGAGTGGCCCGCGATGCGCCCCTCTCGCCCGGTCAAGCACGCGATGGAGAGGTATCTCGACCGGTGGCTCCGCAATCGCTCGGTGCGCGTGGTCGTCGCGAGCCGGTATCTACAGGAGCAGTTCCGCGGGCGCTTCGGTCTGGACGCCGCCTACATCCCCTACGCCGCCTATCTGCCGGATCACCCATCGACCACGTCGCCGTTTACGCAGCGCACGGCGGTCTACATGGGCAATCTCTACCCCGCGTACGATCACGACCTGCTCTTCGACGCTGCGGTCCAACTCAAAGCCCGCGGGCGCATGCCGCCGATCATCTTCCTCGGCCACGGCCCGGACCTGGAGAAATGGCGCGGGTTCGTCAAGGAACAGGGCCTCTGGAACGTGGACGTCCCCGGCTACACGACCGGCGAGGAACTGTGGCGTCGCCTGCGCCACGCGCACGTGCTGCTGTTCCCGATCCGCCCGACGATCCTCAACCTGGCGCGCTGCCCGAGCAAGACGTTCGCCTATGCCCAGGCGCGGCGGCCGGTCATCACCAACCGCGTCGGAGAGAGCCCGGAGGTCCTAGGCGAGAAGGCCACCTACGTCAATGCGACCGCCGATGCGTTCGCCAATGCAATCGAAGATGCGATGTCCCGTGAGCTTGCAGACGTGGATTATGGCGTCGAAGCGCACAACTGGGGCGCGCGGGCGGATGCGTTGCTGGGTGTTCTACCGAAGTGACGACCTCGACAAACTGGCGACCCTGTCACCCCGACAACGGTTACAATCCCCCACCACCGGACGAAAGGACCCCTATGGTCGAGCGCAGCCGCGTGCGGGGAACGTATCGGTTCGTCACGCTATCGATCATCGTGCCGCTCGCGTGCATCGCGGGGCTCAAGCCGGCAAAGGGTGCGCCCGCATCGCAGCCGGCGCAGGCGCCGCCGTCCGCCAGCGGCAGGGTCATCGACGACCGGACGGGCCTGCCCGTCGCCGAGTTCACCGTCACGTTCGGGGACGAGGGATCCATCCCGTACTGGCAGCATTCGAACGCCCGGCGGTTCGGCAATGGAACTTTCGATTATGACTTGCCCCCCTATTTCGATGGCAAGGAGTACCGCATCCAGGTGCGGGCCAAGGGCTACAAAGCCGCCGCGTCGCGGGTGATGCGCCGTACCGAAACGGCGGTGAAACTCGAATTCCGCCTCGTGCCGCCCGACCGTTTCGCCGCGCGGGTGATCCTGCCCGACGGCCGGCCCGCCGCGGGCGCGGCCATGCGCGTGGTCACCCCGGGAGAGTACTTGCGGGTTTCC
>DATBFY010000705.1:0-4257 GCA_036558265.1 Tepidisphaeraceae bacterium
ACACATGGACGCCGCTGTCCAATGGAAGCCTCTCCTCGTCTGCCCGGACGCTGCCCTCTCGAGCCGCATCCGCTTGGCGCTGAGCGAACTCGGCGCGGCGGCGGGATGCCACTTGGCAGAATATCCGCGCATGGGCGCGATCGCGACGCTCACCCGGCAACAGGCGGCCAACGTCTGTTTTCTCGACGTCGCTTCCAACCCCGAGCACGCCATGCTGTTGATCGCCGAGGCGGCGCCCGCGGTTCCCGTGGTGGCGCTGCACCCGCGGCACGATGGCGATCTCATTCTGCGCTGTCTGCGCGGCGGCGCCAGCGAATTCCTCTCCGACCCCTCGGCCGAGCAGGTCGCGGCCGCGCTCGAGCATCTGCGCCGCACCCGCACCCCGCCGCAACCGCGCAAACCGACATCGGCCATCGCCGTCGTTCCCGGCAAGGGAGGGTCGGGCGCGAGCACACTGGCCGTAGCGCTCGCCGTTGAACTACAACGCGTCGGGAAGTCTCGTGTGCTTCTGGTTGACGCCGACCCACTCTCCGCCAGCGTCGCCTTTCTCCTGAAATTGAAACCCGAGTTCCACCTGGGCGACGCCATCCGCGACCGCCTCGACGCCGACCTGTGGAACCACATCGTCACACGATCAAACGGAATCGACGTCGTGCCCGCGCCCGAGAATCCCGCCGCCGGATTCGACCTCGGCCGCCAGGCGGCGGTCGAACTGTTCGGCTTTTGGCGCGAGCATTACCAAGCCGTGGTGATCGACACGGCCGGCGCCAGCCCGGCCGCGCTCGACTTCCTGCAGTTCTCCGATTCCACCCTGCTCGTCTCCACCGGACAAGTTGCGGCGCTCTATGCGGCGCGGCGCTCGCTCGAATGGCTCGAGCAGAAAGGCGTGGACCTCGGCCGTGTGCGCCTGATTCTGAACCGCCACTCGGCGGCTAACGGCCTGGCGCGCGACGAGGTCGCCTCGGCTCTCGGAAGAAAGCCGTTTGCCGTGCTGCCGGAGGATGCCGGCGCGGTCGACGAGGCCGTCCTCAGCGGGAAGCCGGTCGCTTCGGCATCGCGTCTGGGCCGCGCGGTTCGCCTGCTCGCCGCCGATCTCGCGGGCAAAGCCGCGCCGCCGGACAAGAAGAAGTCGCTGCTGAGTCTGGTCTCACTGAAGCTGTAGGACAACCGAATGGTTGAACTGAGGCAAATCACCGGAGGAACTCGAAGCTTTCGCCCATTTTGTAACGTGATCCGTGCTGTTAATTTTGCTGTTAGCGTCCCGCCGGGGACAGGAAGGTGGTTCGATGAAGCGGTTTTGGCAGACGTTTTGGAACGATACCCAGGGACAGGATCTGGTGGAGTACGCGCTCGCCGCCGGCATGGTGGCGGTCGCGGCTGTGGCTGCCATGTCCGGCCTCAGCGCCACGGTTAATAACGTCTTTTCGAAGATCGGCTCGATCATTCAATCGAGCGTGACCTAGCTCCAACTCCCTTTTGTGGGGAATCGAATCCTGGCTGCAGCCGGTTTCCAACCGGCTGATCGGCAGCAAGGCCGGTTGCGCCAGGATCGTCACTAATAAGCAGGGCACTAAATCGAACAGAAAGGAACGCAATCATGAACTGGCTCCAAAAACGACTCTCGGCATTCTGGAACGACACGCAAGGGCAGGACCTGGTGGAATACGCGCTGGCCGCCGGGCTCGTCGCGGTGGCGGCCGTGGCGGTCATGCCCGGCCTGAGCACCACGGTCAACAACGTTTTCTCGAAGATCCAATCGATCGTCGCCGCGCAGGTGCATTAGCAGTTTGTTGGGAAACGATTCCGGGCCGCCGATGAACGCCGATGAACGCAGATAAGAACTTGTGTTGCATCGGTGTTGATCAGCGTTTATCCGCGGCCAAGTAGTTTAGCTCCTGGCGCCCACGGCCGCCGTCATCACGACCCGAGCGCCGGCGATCCGGCGGCCTTCCGAGCGCAGCCGCTCCGCCTGCCGCGCAATTCCCCCGGGGAACTTCGGATTCAAAGATCCGTCGTCGCGCACGACGCGCCAATAGGGCGTAATCCGCGTCTTCCCCGCCCGCGCCTCCTCCTCGGCTGCTTCCGACGCCAACCGCACGAAGATCCCGGTCACCAGCGGACACGCCGTATCGGTCTGATACTTCGCGGCCAAATACTCGCGAATCCGCCCGACTGTGATCACGCTCCCCTTCCGCACCCCGCGAATCACCGCCTCCACGTCGCTCCCGTTCGGCAGCAGCATCGTGCCTGTGCCGTAGCGCTTCTGCATCTTCGGTGGTATGTCGACCACCTTCGGCAGGTTCGCATTATTCATCTTCTCCCGCCAGCTCCGCCGCGTCTTCATCACCATATAATAGACGCGCGCGCAGCGCGCCGCCTTCCCCCGGCCCCCGTCCCCGACCCCCGCCCCCTTTTGTCTTTCTTATATACTCCCCCCATGACCCACACTCGCCGCGACCTTCTCCGCGCCGCCGCCGCCCTCGCCGCTCCACCCTTCCTCCGCGCCCAGGCGCGTTTCCAGCCCACATGGGAATCCATCGACCGCCGCCCCTCGCCCTCCTGGTACACCGACGCCAAATTCGGCATCTTCATCCACTGGGGCGTCTACTCCGTCCCCTCCTACGCCGCCGTCAACGTCAAGGACGAAAACCCCTACGCCGAGTGGTATTGGAATTCCCTCACCAATGGCAAAACCGCCAAAGGCCCCACCGGACACGGCGCCCTCACCTGGAAGTTCCACCAGCGCGTCTACGGCGCCAATTTCCAGTACTTCGATTTCGCCCCGCTCTTCCGCGCCGAGCTCTACGATCCCGATCACTGGGCCGAGGTCTTCGTCCGCTCCGGCGCCAAATACGTCGCCCTCACCTCCAAGCACCACGAGGGCTTCTGCCTCTGGCGCAACGCTCAGGCCAACCGCGCCTGGGGACGACCCTGGAATGCTGTTGACACCGGCCCAAAGCGCGATCTCCTCCTCGATCTCATGAACGCCGGCCGCCGCCAGGGCCTGCACATGGGCATCTACTATTCGCTCTACGAGTGGTACAACCCGCTCTGGCTCTCCGACAAGAAGCGCTACGTCGCCGAGCACATGCACCCGCAGTTCAAGGACGTGGTCACCCACGCCAAGCCGAGCATCATCTTTTCCGACGGAGAGTGGGACCTCCCGAGCGCCGATTGGCGCTCCCCCGAGTTGCTCGCCTGGCTCTTCAACGAATCGCCGGTGCGCGACGAAGTGGTGATCGACGATCGCTGGGGCAAGGACACCCGCCACAAGCACGGCGGCTATTACACCACCGAGTACACCGCCGGCATGCAGCAGGGCGCGCATCCGTGGGAAGAAAGCCGCGGCATGGGCTACTCCTACGGTTACAACCGCATGGAGACCCTCAAGGACTACCACACCGGCCGCGAGCTTCTTCTCATGCTCATCGACATCGTGAGCCGCGGCGGCAACCTGCTCCTCGACATCGGTCCCACCGCCGACGGACGCATCCCCGTCATCATGGAGCAGCGCCTCGCCCAGATCGGCGACTGGCTCCGTCCCAACGGCGAAGCCATCTACGGCACGCAGCAATGGCGCAACTCGCGCGTCTGGAGCGCCGGCGCCGTTCCCAAGCTCGAAGAGAAGGAGTACCGAGCCGAGTACGACATCACCAAACTGGTCGACGCCCCGCCCGCGGGTTCGGCGCGCGTGGAGGCCTTCCTCACCTTCAAGCCCGGCGCCGTTTACGCCATCGTCCCGCGCCGCCCCGCCGGCGATCTCGTCGTCGAAGGCCTCGACGCGCCGCTCGGCGTCAAGGTGACGCTGCTCGGCGGACGCCCCGTCGAATCGACACTGGAATCCGGCCGCCTGCGCATCCATGTTCCCGAGTCGCTTTCCGCCTCGCTCCCGGCCGCCGAGGCGTACACATTTAAGATTTCCGGAGCGCGATAGAATCTTGGGGATGACGATCCTCCGCCGCACCTTCTTCGCGCTGGCCTTCGCCGCCGCCCTCGCCGCCCAACCCGCTTTCTACCTCCACGACGGCGACACCGTCGTCTTCTACGGCGACAGCATCACCGACCAGCGCCTCTACACCACCTTCACCGAGAGCTACGTTGTTACGCGCTTCCCCAAGATGAAGATCGCATTCGTGCATTCCGGCTGGGGCGGCGATCGCGTCAACGGCGGCGCGGGCGGTCCGATCGACGTCCGCCTTCCGCGCGACGTTTTCCCCTACAAGCCTACTGTCCTCACCATCATGCTGGGCATGAACG
>DATBFY010000706.1:0-10353 GCA_036558265.1 Tepidisphaeraceae bacterium
GCGGTGTGGTTCTTCTCCGTGCGCGGCCGCACGCCCGCAAGCGTCGCCGTAACGTGCTCGCCGACCTTCAGGTGTCCCTCCATCATCTGCCCCACGTGGAGCGCATATCCGCCCGCCGACCGAGTGGTGGTCACGTCGAAGATCCCGCCGCCCGCTCCGCGCAGCTCGCCCGTGTCGCCGACCTGGCCGCCCATCTCGGCGTAGAAGTTCGTCTGGTCGAGGATGACCGCCACCCCCTGCCCGGCGGCCTCGGCGCCGTGGGTCGTCTCGATCAGCCGCGCGCCGTCCCAGATCGCCACGACGGTCGCCCCGATCGGCGCGGCGTTGAACTTGGCCGAGTCGTCCGTCGGCTTGACCGAACCCTGGAGCTTGGCCATCACATCGGGCGGCAGTTCCCACAGCCGCGCATCCCCCTTCTCGCCGCCGGCGCGGGCGATCTCGCGGGCACGCTCCATCAGCTTCTCGTAACCCGCCAGATCGACGCTCATCCCGCGTTCTTCGGCCATAATGCGCGTGAGGTCGATCGGGAAGCCGTAGGTGTCGTGAAGCTTGAACGCGTCTTCGCCGCTGACAATCTTGTCCTTCGCGCGCGTCGCGGCCTCATCGAAGAGCGCGATCCCGCGATCCAGCGTCCTTCCGAAGCTCACCTCTTCATCACGGATGATCTCCGCCACGTGAGCCGGATTCTTCTTCAACTCCGGGAACGCGCCACCCATCGCGTCCGCGACCACAGGCACGAGCTTGTGCAGGAATGGCTCCTTCAGCTCGAGCTGCTGCCGCCCGAACCGCACCGCGCGACGCAGGATGCGACGAAGCACGTAATTTTGTTTTTCGTTCGACGGCACCGCGCCATCTGTCAGCGCGAACGTCAAGCAGCGCACATGATCCGCGACCACCCGAAACGCGATGTCGTGCCGCAACTGCAGGTTCGCCGCCTCCGCGACCGGATCCGCCGCATTGCTCCGGGGATATTGCCCCGCGTACTTGAACCCCGACAGCTTCGCCAGCGCATCCCAGAACGGGTGGAACAGGTCGATCTCGTAGTTGCTGTCGACGTTCTGCAGAACCTGCGTGATTCGCTCGAACCCCATCCCCGTGTCCACGTGCTGGCTCGGCAATACGCTGAGCGAGCGGTCGCCGTTGCGGTTGTACTGGATGAAGACGTTGTTCCAGATCTCCATCACGCGCGGGTCGTCGCCGTTGACGAGTTTCCCGCCGCTCTTGTCCGGCGTGCGGTCGATGTAAATCTCGGTGCACGGCCCGCACGGCCCGGTCTCGCCCATCTCCCAGAAATTGTCCTTGCCGAAATAGTGGATGTGGTCATCGGGCAGGCGCGCGACCTCCTTCCAGATCTCCGCCGACTCGGTGTCGCGCGGCACGCCGTTCTTCTGGTCCCCCTCGAAGCACGAGACGTGCAGGCGCGTCGGGTCCAGGCCCCAGACCTTCGTGAGCAGTTCCCACGACATCTCGATCGCGCCGCGCTTGAAGTAGTCGCCGAACGACCAGTTGCCCAGCATCTCGAAGAACGTGTGGTGCCGCCGGCTGCGGCCGACGTCGTCCAGGTCGTTGTGCTTCCCGCCCGCCCGGATGCACTTCTGCGTATTGGCCGCCCGCGTGTAGGCGCGCTTCTCCTGACCCAGGAAGATGGGCTTGAACTGGTTCATCCCCGCGTTGGTAAAGAGCAGCGTCGGATCGTCCAGCGGGACGACCGGGCTGGACGGCACGAACGTGTGCCCGTGCTGCTTGGTGAAGAAGTCGATGAACTCCTGGCGGATTTGCTGGCTGGTCTTCATGTGAGGCGTGTCGCGCGAAACAAAGTCTAGCGCACCAAGGCGCGCGTCGTTGGGAAAAGACGCGGCATTATGATGCGCCCTGACAGGCGAGACAACCCCGGCCGGCGGGGTCGCTTCAGCGGCCCTGAACCCCGCGCCAAAAAACCGAAAGCCCCGGCAGGGGCGACAGGTGATGCTGCCGCCCCGTCCGGGGCCGATGTCTCGCGTCAGATGCCGCCGATGGCTCAGTCGTGCGTGGACGCGACCGCCGAGGCCTTTCGCGTGCCGCCGCCGCTGACCATCTTCATCTGGTTGATGTCGCGCTCGCTCGGGGGCAGGTCGTTGAGCACCTGTTGCAGGTCGGTCACGTCCGCCAGCGACCGTCCGGCGATCTGGGTGATCACGTCCCCCTCGTGCACGCCCTGGCGGGCGAAGCGGCTGCGCTCGGCGACGGCCAGCACCACCAGGCCGCGGTCGGCGGCGACCGCCTCGTCGCCCTTGCCGGCCGCCGTCTGCCAGTTTTTGGGCACCGGGCCCAGGACCATGCCCTCCCAGCGGATCCGCCGACTCTCGCGCGTCACGGCGGTCGCCACCGACTGCCGTCGCCCAAGGTTCACCGCCAGCACCGTCGGCCGGCCGTCCCGGTAAACCAGGATCTGCGTCGCCCGCTCGGTCGAGCGGGTCCCGACCAGCCGCACGAAGTGGTCGCTGTCGTGAACCGGCATCTGGTCGATCCGCGCGACGAAGTCGTTCTCCTTCAGGACGCCCGCGGCCGGTGAACCCTTGTCCACCGTCTCGATGCGCACGCCCTCTTCGACGTCGCAGCCGGCGTCGCGCCGCTCGCGGGCGGTCGGCGTCGAGACGCTCACGCCCAGGTACGCGTACACGATCGCGTTGCCCTGCTTGAGGTCATCGATGCTCGCCAGCAACTCCGGGGTGATCGGGATCGCGAACCCGATCCCGTTGGTCTTCTTCTCCGGCAGGATGACCGCGGTGTTGATGCCGATCACGCGCCCCTTGATGTCGAAGAGCGGCCCGCCGCTGTTGCCCGGGTTGATCTGCGTGGTCGTCTGGATCAAGCCGCTGTACAGGCGGTTCTCCTTCTTGGAGAGCTTGGGCAGCGAGCGGTCCAGGGCGCTGATCACGCCGATCGAGATGCACTCCTGCCCCGCGGTCGCCAGGCCGTACGGGTTGCCCAGGGCGATCGCCCACTGGCCGCGGTGGAGGTTCTCGGTGCTGAACTTGACCGGCTGGAGGTTCGAGGCCGGGACCTTGAGGATCGCCAGGTCCGCCCGCGGGTCGGTGCCGACGACCAGCGCCGGGTAGACCTTTCCGTTGTCGGTGGTGACCCAGACGTTCTCGGCCTCGCCGACGACGTGCTCGTTGGTCAGCACGTACCCGTCGCGGTCGATCACCAGGCCCGTGCCGACCATCCGCGTCGTGCGGTCGAGCAGCGAGTCCAGCTTCTCGGGGTTCATGTCCTCGCAGCGCAGGAGGTCGTCGGAGTCGAACGCCTGGGAGGAGGCGGAGATCGACACGACGCTGGGCGCCAGCGACTTGGCGAGCGATTCGAAGCGGGCTTCGAGGCCGCCGAGCTGCTGGGTTTCGGCGGGGTCGGCGGGATCATTGGCGGCGGCGGTAATGGCGCCGTTGCCCGCGGCGGCGGTCTGCGCCGGAAGGAAGTTCCGGCTGCACGAGAGCGAGAACACCCCGATCCCCAGCAACGCTAGTACAAAAACGCGTCCCATACAGCTCCACTCGCGGGTCGGCATGGCACAAAACCACCGGTCGTCAGGACCGAATCTGGGCATGACGCCGTCTGGCAGGCCGCAGTTACGCATATGCCCTTCACAGGACTGCGGTGCGGTCTCGTCACGCCTACTTATCGGCCATCGGTCGGATGGGGTTTCGGCTTTAAGGTAGCGGGACTATAAATGAAGAAAACCGCCCGGGCGGCAAAAATTGCCCGGGCGGAATCAGATTTTCTGCTCGTTTCGTGAGCGGCTTCACCCAGCAGCGTCAACAATGTGCTGTTGGTCCAAACCATGCCCCCTCCAGAGTTTGCGGGAATCCGGTGCAGCCCGAAGGGACAGCCCGCGGGCAGGCTCGGCCGGATCGTTCGCGCTGCCCATGTTTGAGGCAGCCGCTCGCAAGCTGAGCCTTATTCAGGGCTGTCGCCGCCGGCCTCGCCCTTGGCGGATGCCGACTGGTGTTCGGCGATGATCCCGCGGTTGGCCAGGACGGCCTGGCGGATCTCCTGGGCGAGGTCCTTGTTGTCAAAGAGGAAGTTCTTCGACGCCTCGCGACCCTGACCCAGGCGCGTGTCCTTGTAGCTGTACCAGGCGCCGGATTTTTCGACGATGTTGGCGGCGGCCGCCAGGTCCAACAGGTCCCCCTCGTAGCTGATGCCGCGGTCGAACATGATGTCGAACTCGGCGTCGCGGAACGGCGGGGCGATCTTGTTCTTGACCACGCGGGCGCGGGTGCGGTTGCCCACCGCGACCTCGCCCTCCTTGATCGAGCCGGTGCGGCGGACGTCGATGCGGATCGAGCTGTAAAACTTGAGCGCCCGGCCGCCGGTGGTCGTCTCGGGGTTGCCGAACATCACGCCGATCTTCTCGCGGATCTGGTTGATGAAGATCACGGTGCTCTTGGACTTGCTGATCGCGCCGGTGAGCTTGCGCAGCGCCTGGGACATCAGGCGGGCCTGAAGACCGACGTGGCTGTCGCCCATCTCGCCCTCAATTTCGGCCCGCGGGATCAGGGCGGCGACCGAGTCGATGACGATCACGTCCACGGCGTTGGAGCGGACCAGAAGCTCGCAGATTTCGAGAGCCTGTTCGCCCGTGTCGGGCTGGGAGACCATCAGGTCGTTGAGCTGCACGCCCAGGCGCTTGGCCCAGGAGGGGTCGAGGGCGTGCTCGGCGTCGATGAAGGCGGCGACGCCACCGGCCTTCTGGCAACTGGCGATGATGTGCAGCGTGAGGGTGGTCTTGCCGGAGGACTCGGGGCCGAAGATCTCGATGACGCGGCCCTTGGGAATGCCGACGCCGCCCAGGGCGATGTCGAGCGAGAGCGAGCCGGTGGGGATGCCCTCGATTTGCGGGGGCTTGTCGGAATCCAGGCGCATGACGGCGCCCTTGCCGAACTGTTTTTCGATCTGCTGGACGGCGCGGCTCAGGGCCGACTCGCGGGCCGGGTCGCGCGGGGGGTGATCATTGTGCGGCTGATTGTTTTGGGGGACTTCCTTTTTGACGGTGCGGGTGGACTCGGGGCGGACGGATTCCTTGTCCGACTTTTCGGCGGCGGGGGTGGCCTTCGCCATGGCGAACTCCTTTGTGGCGCCGGGTATCTGGGTCAGCCGGCGCGATGTTTTGTCGGAGTTGTAGCAATCTGTAGCATTTTGTAGCACAGACTGCGGGAAACCCTGACATTCGCGTGACTTGTGGCGGCTGTGCAGTCGTTCAGGGACCCGGCGGAAAACCGGGCAATCCTGGGGAGACGACTGTCTCCCGCACACCGCCTGCTGAACTCGACGGCAGTCACGCAAACCGTCCTTGTTCAGGTTTTGTACAGTATATGTCGATCGGCTAACGGAGCAAGGGGGAATTAGGAATTTATTTGGGGAATTTTAGGATAGGGGGAAACTTGCAAGTCCCTTTAGGCAAATCTGGGGCGGCGCTTTGGTCGGTTGCGCTCCCGACGCTCTGCCCCGGCGTAAGGTGGTGCCAAGTGGCACGCTATCGTGGACAATGTGGCAGTGGTTACGTAAACTTTGGGGATGGGCGATAGGTTGAATATGCCGGTCCAAGGTAGACGGTTCACGGTGCGTCGCGCGAAGGCACGTCCGGTCGGTGGGCGCAGCCTGGGACTGCCTACGGGCAGCCTGTCCGGGGTCGTCGGGCTGGTGGAAAAGGGGTTCCCATATGCGGCGATCGAGCGTTTCCACAAGACGAGCGGGCTATCGGTGGGGAGCATCGCGGACCTGGTGCGCATCCCGCAACGGACGCTGATGCGGCGCAAGGCCAAGGGGCGGCTGAGCAGCGAGGAATCGGAACGGCTGCTTCGGGTCAGTGGCATTTTTGAGAAGGCGATGGAGCTCTTTGAGGGGGATGCGGATGGGGCGCGGCACTGGCTGACGACGCCGAGTAAGGAGCTGGACGGTCAATCGCCTCTCGATTTTTCGCGAACGGAGATCGGGGCGCGGGAGGTGGAGGATCTGATCGGGCGGCTGGAGCACGGGGTGTTCACTTGACGACGATCACGGCCTGGCGGATCGTCAAGGCGCGGTTTGCGGGCACGGCGTTTGACGGCGAGGGGGCGCGGCGATTCGGTGGACGGTGGAACAGCAAGGGGACGCCGATGGTGTACACGGCCGGCTCGCAGGCGCTGGCGGCGCTGGAGATGCTGGTACACCTGGAGGCGAGCGATCTGCTGAGGCACTACCGGCTGATCCCGGTGACGTTTGATGACGCGATGGTGACGGTGGTGGATGTGAAGAGCCTGCCGGCGAACTGGAAGCGCCGGCCGACGCCTGCGGGCGTGCGGGCGATCGGGGATGATTGGGCGGCGTCGGGGGCGTCGGTGGTGTTGCGGGTGCCGAGCGTGGTGGTGCCGGGGGACAGCAATTACCTGATCAACCCGGGGCATGGGGACTTTGGGAGGGTGGTGACCGGCACGCGCGCGGCAGCTAGACTAGACTAGCCGTGCCTTCCTTCCCTGTGGCTACCGGGCTTCTTCCCGCCGACACCTCTGACAATGAACCCGGTGCCACTAGCAAGATATGCGGGTCTCGCAAAGCCAAGGTTGGGAGGTGCCACACGAACGGATTGAGGTGTCTGTCTCGCGCTAATCTGAGAGAATTTCCGCACGCTCTTGGCCAGCTTTTTCTTGGCCGGGGCGGCGCCAAATCGCTTCAGCGCCTTTATTTTGGGTTTTGTCGGTTGTGTCTTGCCGGAACGAATGGGGGTCGCCGCTTTTCCCATTTTCAGTGCGGCCGCGAGAGAACCCCACATGGATCGAAGATTGTTTATTCGCTGTTGCGCTGCTTCGGGAATGCTGTTCGGACCTCCGGGGATCATCGCTGCCGCCTCGTAGGCACATGCGGCGATGGTTCGAAGCAAGGCAGCTATGTCATTGTTCGCAGGTTGTGACGCAGGCAAAACCGATGTCTCTCGGTCACCTGGCACCTGACTCGCCAGATACATGAAGATTCCGCCAAGCGTCCGCTGGCTACCATCGGCCCTCCACATCCCCCCTTTCGCTTGAATGGTAAACGTCTCGGCAACCAGGCGCCTGCATGTTTTTTCACCCAGGGTACAGGCAATATCCACGAGTGTGAAAATGCCAGCGGGCTGTGTTTCTTGAAGCGATTCTGCAAGGTCAGAGACGAGTTTACCAAGCACGCTGCGCTTCGTAGCCATGGCTTTGGTCCTTTGTGCGGCGAATTGCGGTCGGGGTCGCGAGCAGTTCGATTGGCGGACGTCCAGAGTAACTCCGTCTTTGAGCTCCATCAACTAAGTCTCTCACCTCTAATTATGTCGCGCCGGCGCGGTGCGTCATGTGGTTCGCACGATTTGCCCTTGATCTTGCCGATAATATGACATATTATATGTTCGACGTCGAATCGATAATCTGTCCCCGCCAGGAGAATTCGATGGCTAGGTTTATTCCTCCGGAAGAGGTTGTGTCCCCGCAGCGGCGGTGGTCGCTCATTAAGATTCTGTTCGACCCCAAGAAGCCGGATGACAGCGTTCTTGCGCTCGGGCGATGGGACAACCGGCCCGTACTTGCGATGCGGTGGAACGGAAGCACGGAGAACCCGATCGGAAACCCGCAGTCTCGCGGATTGCCGGTTTGGTACATCGTTCATCACCGCTACTACGGGCCAATCATCAAGACGCTGAGTCCAGACATGCAGACGTTGGCACGTAACTTCCTACCCGAGTTTGACGAGGGGTAGCCGATGAGCAACGCCCTCCAGCAATTCCGATTCTTCATTCAGACAGCGATTAGAGAGGATGCCCCCATTCAGCCGGTGACAGTGGCAGCGGCGATCAAGGCCGCAGGTGGAGCCGAGACCGGGAACGTTTGGCTTTCGAACGAAAGTCCATCTTGACCAAGCGCTTGCCGCCATGACGGGGCCGGTTCGGGGATCAATATGTGGCCGGGGCCGGCGTGGTCTGAGGGAGGGACCTATTGGCATGGAAGATGGGGGATCGAGCCTTGGTCACGCCGATAGTTGCTGGGCGAACGTCTGAAGCTTAAGCGCATGCCCGGCATTGGTTTGCGGTTCTCCGTGCCAGCGTGAGCGGTGCCAAATGCCCCCCGGAATGCCCCCGTTTGCGCTGATCAGATGAGCGTGGTGATGGGGCTTTGTTAGACCGGCGGGATGGCTGTCGCCGGCGTTGGGTGGCACGGCGCGCTCATGTCAGGGACGCAAGAGGAGTCATGATCGGTCGCGACACCGTGGGGCTGTCTTTCGTGGTCTTGGCCGGCCTGTGGGCCGCCGGGTTGGCGCCGCAGATGCAATGGCCCGGCGGGGGGTTAGGACTGTTGTTCTTTGGCGGTGGGCGACACATCGCGGCGGCGACGGACCCGGGCGGGGCGCAGGCCGGGGCAATCATAAAGCGGGGGGATGCGAATAAGTATACTAGTCTAACGAGGTTCGGGAAAGTGCGCGAGCGGGGCGTAGATCGGTCCAGCCGGGGTCAGCGTGCTCTCGAAAAGCGTCGCTCGGGTCGCGGTGAATGGCGGCGCCGGCAAAAGGCCGGGATCGACGAGGCGCGCGAGGATCGGCGCCGTTAACCTTTGGCTGGGGCGCCTGACGCGAAAGAGGGTCACGTGGGGCTTGTAGGCGCGGCGTTCGCGCGGGATGCCCAGGGGGGCGACGGTCTGCTCGATCGCGGTGAAGAAGTCGGCCAAGAGTCTTTCCGAACCGGTCAACGTCGCCGCCAAGACGCGCGCCGGGCCCGGGCCGGGGAGGACGAGGAAGCGTTCGATGGTGAACGGCAGTGCGGGGAACGTGATCTTTCGAAGGCCGGCGATCAGGTTGGGGAGGAATTTGTCTTCGACCGGACCAAGGAACTTCAGGGTGACGTGGAGGTTCTCGGGTCGAGTCCAGGTGACGGCGTCCTTGAGGGTGGGGTGGGGCCGGAGTTTTTCGATGATGGCGGCGAGGTGGTTGCGCGTGGGGTCGGGGAGCTCGATCGCGGTGAAGAGGCGCATGGATGGTGTTGTCCATGGTCCATGGCCGATTGTCCATTGTCGATGCGCGCGCCCGCGCGCAACGCGGCCCGGCATCAAGGCCGGGCCGCGCGGGGTTGGGAAGGGATGGGTGTTTCAGGCGGGATCGGCGGCGGCGGCGGGTGCGGGGGTTTGGGCCGCCTCGCTGCAGCGCCGGCGGGGTCGCGGGATCAGCATCGGGACCTGGCGGCGATACCCGGCGTAATCGGGGTGGAACTCGACCAGGTTGCGCTCCTCGAGCTGGATCGCGACCAGGATGTACGCCGTCATGCAGATCGCAAGGAAGGCGTGGGCGACGGTCATGGTGGGCGTCGCCCAGAAGCACAGGAGCCAGCCGACGTAGAGCGGGTGGCGCACGACGCTGTACAAGGCAGGGGTGGCGAACTTGAGAGGTGTGTACGGCCGGCCGCGGAAGTAGAGCCAGCCCTGCCGCAGGCCGAAGAGGTCGAAGTGGTTGATGAGGAAGCTGGCGACCAGGACGATCAGGAACCCGGAGGCGAAGAGGGCGTGCATGGCCCCCCTGCCGAGCGGGTTCTCGATGTGCCAGATGGTGCCGCCGATCGGCTGCCAGAGCCAGAAGAGCAGGATCAGCGCCAGGCTGGAAAAGAGGACGTAGGTAATGCGTTCGGCGGGCTCGGGAACGTACCGGGTCCACCAGCGCTTGAACGTCGGCCGGGCCATGACGCTGTGCTGGAGGGCGAAGAGCAGGAGGAGGCCGGCATCGACCAGGAGGGCGCGGGCGAGCGACACATCCCGCGGCGAGTCGATCGACTTGGGCACTACCAGGTTTCCGAGGAAGCCGGCCGTGTAAACGTAGGTGACGAAGAAAAGGGCGTATGAAACGATGGCATAGGCCAGGACGAGCGAGCGACGCAGCATGATTTCCTTTCTTGGGGAGCGAGCGGGAACCAGACGACGCGGTCGGGGTGGAAAGCACCGGACGTGCCGCCGCTCACAATCCCCGCTAGTACCTTTTGGAAAAGGGGTTGCGCGAATTCACAACGTGCCCAGGCCGGCGCGAATCTCCGCGAGGGCGCGAGAATTCGCGCTGCCGCGGGCGCGAGGGTTCGCGCGGATGCGTGAGTCAAGTGACCCGAACCGGGCAGCAGCGGCGGCGATCAGCCGGTCGGCGGACGCGGGAGGCCCAGGGCTTTCAGGCGCGATCGGAGGGTCGATGGCGGAATGGCCAGGAGTTCGGCCGCCCCGCCCGGCCCGGCGACGCGCCCGCCGGCCGCCTGGAGCGCCTGTTGGAGGTTGTCGCGCTCGAGTGCTTCGATCTGGGCCGCCGTGCGGATCGCATTGGGCGCGTCAGGGATCGCGCGCGGCGCCGCGGCGG
>DATBFY010000707.1:0-6967 GCA_036558265.1 Tepidisphaeraceae bacterium
ATTCTGGATGTCCCCTTTTCCCTGCTAAGATCCCGCTCGATGTCGCACGCCACGAGTCGTCCCAACTCGCTCCCCCTGCGTGGCGTGATCCCGCCGCTGGTCACGCCGCTCGCCGGCCGCAACCAGCTTGATCTTCCCGGCCTCGAGCGCCTGATCGAACACGTAATCGACGGGGGAGTGAACGGCCTGTTCCTGCTGGGCACGTCCGGCGAGCTGGCCTCGCTGGGCCCGCGCGTCCGCCGTGACCTGATCGCCCGCGCCGCCCGCCTGATCCGGGGCCGCATCCCCTTCGTCGTCGGGGTGACCGACACATGCCTGGATGAGACGCTCGCACTGGCGTCCCACGCCGCCGTCGCCGGCGCCGCCGCCGTCGTCCTTACCGTCCCGTACTATGTCCCGCCCGACCAGGACGAGTTGATCGCGTACGTGCGGACAGTCGCCGCCGGGCAGCACCTGCCGATCCTGCTCTACAACATCCCCGCGCTCACCAAGGCGGCGTTCGAAGTGGAAACCGTGCTGCGACTGGCGGAGATCGACAAGGTCGTCGGCATCAAGGACAGCTCGGGGGAGCTGGCGTACCTGGAGGAGATCGCCGGTCGGCTGCCGCGGAAGGACTGGAGCCTCCTGGTGGGCATCGAGCGACTGTTCGTCCCGGCGATGCGCGCCGGCCTGCACGGGTGTGTGGCGGGGGGCGCGAACGTCGCGCCGCGGCTGTTCGCCGAGCTGTACGCCGCGATCCTCAACAAGGATCAGCCGCGCATCCAAGCGCTCGAATCCCGCGTCAATCACCTCGGCGGCATCTACCGGGTCGGCCAGGGGATTCCCGCCGTCATCAGAGGGATGAAGACCGCCCTGGCACACCTGGGAATCTGTTCCCACCGAATGGCCGAGCCCTTCCGCGCGCATGGTGACGCCGAACGCGAGCAGGTCCGCCAGATCCTCGAAGCCCTCGATCGGTAGCGGCGGTCAATCCACATCCTCCTCCGCCTCCTCGCCCAGCTCCACGATATCCCCCTTCGAGAACAGGATGCGCTTGAGTTCCTTGCGCCAGTCCTCCTTGTGTCGCAACAAGAACTCCAGGTCCATCCCGAAGTGCTTGAACTCCTCCTTCTGTGCGTTCGCCATGATCGCCCGGGCCTGCTTGTCGTTCTCGACCGCAAGCCGCTGCTCGTACCAGCCGATCGCCTCGGCTTCCTCGATCAGCGACGCGATCATGCGCGCGAAGGTGCGCGTCTGCGTCGGCAACTCGTCCGGTGGCTCGTGATATTGGTCAAAACCCATGGTCCATCCTTTCCGCGGACCACAGGATCGCACGAAAGGGGTGCGGCGGAGAACGGACCATTTTCAGGCGTGCAGCATCTTCGCCGCCACGCGTGGGTCCGCCGCCGTGGCGAACATCGAGCGCGTGTTCGACACCCGCAGCAATTCCTCGATGTTCTCCGGGTGCGAGACGACCATCCGCCCGCCCAGCGACCGCAGCTTCTTGTGCAGCGCGATCAGCATGCCCAGCCCCGCGCTGCCGCAATGTTCGACGTGTTTGAAATCGACCACCAGTTGCCGCACCCCGGTGTCGATCATCGCCTTGAGCTCTTCACCGATCCGCGTGACCTCCAGCACCCCGGTGAGGTTCGCGTGTTTGAGCCGCACGACCGTCACCCCGTCGAAGTCGCGGACCTTGTAATCCTGGGTCTCGTAGTCCATGCCCGTGGTGGCCATGATGAACCTTCCCGCTTTCTCGAGCGTGTGCGTTGACGTGTGCGTGAGCGATCCCGGTCGGTCGGTCAGGCGTTCCCCGGTTGGCCCGAGGTCTGTCGCGGCGGCTTGCCGTTCTCCGCGTCCGGCTCCGCTGCCGGCCTGGCTGGCAGGAAGACGTGGATGCGGGTGCCGCCTCCAGCAGATGTATCGACCGAAACGCGCCCCCCGTGAAGTTCGACGAATCGTTTCACCACGCTCAGGCCAAGGCCCATCCCCCGCGACATGTGCTGATAGTCCCCGCTGCTGTGTCGCGCCACCGCGTCCTCGCCCCCGGTGTAGAACGGCTGGAAGAGGTGCGGCAGGTCCTGGGGCGGGATCCCCGGACCGCCGTCGCTGACCGTGATCCGGATCCCGTCGCCGTCGGGCGCGGGCGCGGCGCGGATCCCGACCTCGCCGCCATCGGGCGAAAACCGAATGACGTTGCTCACCAGGTTGCCCAGGATGTCGCGGACCTTATCCGCGTCGGCATGGACGTGCGGCAGGTCTGGCGTCACCTCGATCCGCCAGTGTTGCTTTCGTTCCTTGAGGAACGGCTCGTGTTCCTGGCGCACCGCCTCGATCAGTCCCGCCACGTCCACGTCCGCCAGGCGCAGCCCGCGCTCAAACCGGTCGCTTGCCAGCAGCTTGAACATGTTCTCCACGATCCGGTTCAACCGCTGCGCCTTGGCCGAGACCTTTCCCAGGATCGGCGACGCGTTGCCGTTCTGCTGGCGCTGCGCCAATTGCGATGCGCCCAGGATGTAGGTCACCGGCGTCCGCAGCTCGTGGCTCGCCAGGTCGATGAACTGGCGCTTGAGCTCGTCGGCGCGCTCGAGGTCTGCCACGTGCTGCTTGAGCTGGTCGGCCATGACGTTGAAGTCGCGCGCCAACCGCCCGATCTCGTCGTCCCGGAAGACTTCGCCCCTTCCCCGCGCCTCGCTCAGGCGATAATCCAGGTTGCCGCGGGTGATCTGGTTGACCGCCTTCTCGAGCTTGAGCACCGGCCGCACGATCCCCCGCCGCGCGATCACCAGCCCGCCCAGGAAACACCCCGCGATCACCGCCAGCCCCAGTCCCAGGATCACCCACGCCAGTTGGTAAACCGTAGCCACCGTCTCGTGCACGCTCGACGCGACCATCACGTGCCACCGCGCCGCCGCCTGCTCGATCATCCGGCTCTGCTCCACCCGCGCGAAGCCCACCAGCTCGTACCCAGGGAGCTCGTCGTCCTTGACCCACCCGGACGCCTGCTCGGTCAAACGCCGCACGATCTTGGGCGGCAGCACCTCGGCCGGCGGTCGCATTGCCGCCCCGGCGGCCGCGGCGCCGTTCACCGCCCGACCGTCGCTGCGCACCAGCCACGCCGCGCGGGGCACCTCGTCCCCGCCTACCCCCACGTCCACCTGCCGCAGCATCCAGGTCGCGTCCAGCGAGATCTTCGCGATGCCCACCACCTTGCGCGGCGGCGCCGCCGCACCGTCCCCGCCGGGATGGTCGTAGATCGGCAGGCACAGGTCCGCGACCAGGGCCCCTGGCGGTCCGCCGTCCGGCGGGATTGCCGACTTGTCGAAGATCACGTCCGAGATCAGCGTCCGACCCTGCCCGCCATTCCAGCACGACTGCCACCACTCCTCGTCCGCCTGGAAGAAGTCACTGGTCTTGTCCGTCGCCGCGACCAGCCGTCCCGTCGCGTCGGTGATCATCACCTCGGTGAACCTCGGCCTGGCGCGCGCCACCGACGTCCACCGCGCCGCCAACTCGTTGTTCAGAATCTGCGCCAGGATCCCCTGGTTCTCGCGCAGCGCGGGCCACGAGTCCTCGATCCGCTTGATCTGATCCTCTGTAAGCGGCGGCACGCGGTTGGCCTTCTCCAGGAACTCGACGGTCCCGGGCAGGCCGTTGATCAGGTTGGCCAGTTCCACCTGTGCCGCCAGGATGCTCGACAGGTGGTTCGCCTGCTGGGTCGCCAGCGCACGACAGACCCGCCCGCGCGACTGGATCCGCAATTCGACGACCCCGAAGAGGATGACCCCCAGCGCCAGCGCCAGCGGCAACAATCCCGCGAGCAGGAGCGTGCCCACGAGTTTGCCTCGGATCCCCAGGCGCATGACATGTGTTGTGCAATGCTAACCGGTGGGGCAGACATTCTTGTCTGTCTCGCATGACCGAGTGGGGGCATTCCTGCCCCCCGAGGTCATGCGACCGATTCCCGCCGGTGCCTGTCTCGCCGTCACACGACCTGCACCTTCCGCCCGGCGCGGCGCTTGCGGTTGATGGTCTGCCGACCCTTCTTGGTCTTCATCCGGGCGCGGAAACCGATCTTGCGGGCCCGCTTCACCTTGCTCTTCTTATGCGGATAATGCATCGCGACTCAGTCCTGTCTTTCGCGTCAGCGTCCTCGGTAACTCATTTGCCGGCCTGCGCTTCGACGTTGACCAGCAGCGTCTCGTAGGCGTGGTTTCCCTTGGCGTCCCCGGCCCGCAGCGTGATCTGGTGGGCGCCGGGCGCGAGCTTGCCGATCGTGAAATCGACCCGCTCCTCGGGACCGTCGAAGATGTTATCCGATGGCAGCACCGCTTGCCAGTCACCGCCGGAGTCCACGCTGTACTCGAACGACGCCACCGTCGTCGTCCGATCGACGATCGTCGCCGTCACGCGCGCCGACCCGCCCTTGGTTTCGCTCTTCAGATCGCCGATCACCGGGGGCGTGTTGTCCACGACGATCGGGTCGCTCATCCGCGAGCTGCTCCGTCCCTGACCCGCGACGTTCGCCAGCGCGTCCGACGCCACCACCTTGATCTCGTACCGCCCGTCCGCCACCGAGCGCGTCTCCCATTGGTAGCTGTTCTCGGTCAGCTTGTCCTTGAGGAGGATCCAGGGCGCCTTGCTCCCCGTGCGGAAGTAAAGGCTGTACTGCAGCGCATCCCCGTTGGCGTCCTCCGCCTCCCACGTGATCGACTCGATCGTGTTCCGGGGCTTGCCGGTGCCGTTGGGCGTGCCTGCCGGCGCGGGGCTTAATCCCTCCACGCCCGTCGCCAGCATCGCCGCCAACTTGTTGGCGTCGCCACCCACCTTGATCGACTTCACCACCGGCGCGAGGTTGGGCATCTGGTACGCCACGTCCACCTCGTCCACCACGGGTGACTCGTTCGCGCCCTTGTCCTTCCCGGAGAACGTCAGGCGGTATTCCAGGAAACGGGCAGGGGGGCTTTTCATCTGCACGAACGCCGCCGCAGGCGTCTCCTCGCTCCAGTTTGACCAGCCCGTCTTGTCCGGGTCCTGCACGTTGCCGCTGCGCGTCGCCACGGTCAGTGACGTTTCCTTCGGCAACGAGCCGCGCAGGTGAATCTTGCCGAAACGGCTGATCTGCGTCGCGTCCAGCACCGGGCTGGTGAACGTGCCTGAATCCGCGAAGCCGCTGCTCATCGAGGCGATGCCGCCCACGTTGGCCATGCCCAGGAGGATGCGCCCGTCCTTCGTCGCCAGCATGCTCAGGATCTGCTTGGGATCGACCTTCGCCAGGACGACCGTCTCCTCCGCCGCCGGATCCACCTGGTAAACCAGTCCGTCGCTCCCCGTGCCCACCAGCAACACCCCGCCGCGCTCGATCATCGACATCACCATGACCGGCTGGCGGAAGATCTCCCGGACGAACCCTTCGGGATCGATCTTGTAAATGGCGTTGCCCTCCGCCTTGGGCTTGCCGAAATCGATCGGCTGCGGGTTAAGCGCTTCCTGCTGTTGCTGCTGCTGTTGGTTCGCGGCATTCACCGGCCCCGGCTTGGCGGGCGCCGGATGCTTGCCCGGACCCGGAGTTGGAGTGGGCGCCGGCTGATTCGGATCGTCATCCCCGTCGTCGTCGGTCAGTTTCAAAACCTTCGCCCAGCCGTCGCCGATCATGAAATTGGCCTTCGGGATCGGATTCGGCTCCCCCGGATTGGGATCAGGCACAGCAGGGGGCTTGGGATTCTCCGGCGGTTGTGCGGGAATCGGCACGCCGCCGGTGCCCTCGGGCCGACCACCCTTTTCCTTTGCGCCTTCTTCCTGCCCAGGCACCCCCGGCGCGCCCGGTTGCTTCTCGCTGGCCTCCGCCGTGCCGGCGTAGAGGTTGCCTTTGGCGTCCAGCGCCAGCGCGCTCACTTCGCTTTCCGGCGCGTCGAAGACCACGAAGACTTCCCTGGTCTTGCGGTTAATGCGGTAAACCAGGCCATTTGGGTCGGTCCCCGCGTAAAGCGTGTCCTTCCCGTCCGAAATCATCGAGAGAATGTTGTTCTCGTCGCTGTCCAGCAGCACCGATTTGCTGCCGTCCGGCTTGATCTCGAAGATCTGCCCGTTCGGCCCCGTGGCGGCGTAAAGGTTTCCATCCCGCGTCTGCTGGACGGCCCACACGTATTGCACGCCGTCGGCGGAAAAAATCTCCTGTGGCTTGGCATTCTTGTCGCCGGGATTGGCCAGGCGCAGGATCTGCCCTTTCTCGCCCCCGGTCGCCATGAGCAACCGCCCCTGGGCGTCGATCAGCAGGGCGAAGATATTGGTCATCCCGTCGGGCTCGAAAAGCTGGGTGACCTTGTCGTCCTTGACCCGAAGCAGAACGCCGTGAGGACCCGTGCCGGCGTAGACCGCCCCGTCAGGCCCTTCCGCCTGGCAGTAGACCGCGCTGACCTTCGGATCCTGTTCCAGGATGGTTTTGATCGCGCGGGACAACTTCAGGTCGCCCAGGTTCGTCGCGACGACGTTCTTGAACGTCCCCTTCTTGAAATCCGCCTCGCTGGTGTGAACCCAGTGCGACGTGTTCACCGCCCAGACCGGCACGGCCAGGCCGACAAGCAACGCAAGGATCAGACGACGCATACGGACTCCAACGTGGCACGGGCGGCTCGCCCGTGGTTCGCCCCTCATTTGGCCGGTTCTTGATCCGCAGCCCCACCCGCCGGCGCTTCAGGTTTAGGCCCCTTGGGTTTGTCTTCGATCTTGGGCGTCGCGGGCGCAGGGTTGGGGCCGACCGGCGTTGACGGCTTGACCTCATGCCGGGGCGGCTTACCCCCGGCCCCCTCCACCTTCGATTCCTTCGCGACCGTGATCGCAAAATTAGCCGAACCATCCATCACGACATCCGTTCCAACAATCTTCACTGTCGAGCTCACAAATGGCGTCGTGTTGGAGAGGCCCGCCCCCAGGAAGACCTGGCGGCGCGAGGAGGGGAGTTTGGGCATCGCCGTGCGCCCGATCGCCA
>DATBFY010000708.1:0-3378 GCA_036558265.1 Tepidisphaeraceae bacterium
GGCCTGGACCCGCTCGGCGAGCTGCGCCAACCGCTCGACCTCGTCGCTCGTCGCCGGACGCCGGTACGCCTGGGAGGCGAACCGCGACAGCACCTCGCGCGTCTGTCGAGCCTTGGATAATCCCGACGTGCAGGCAAGCAAGCGGCGCTGACTGGGTGGTCGCGTATCGGCGGGCCCTTCCAACGAGATCGACTCGACGAACACCGTGCGTTTGGGATTGTCGTCGGTGGCGTTGAGAAGCGTGACCGCAAAGCGATGTTCGCCCGGTTCGAGAACCAGCTTCATCTCATAGGGCTGCACCTGTTTCTCGTCGTCGCCACTGACGTCGAACTGCCGAATTTCCTTCCCATCGATCGAGACGCCGATCCGCGGCGCCTCCTCGTCCACCCGCGGCGCGTAAGCCCGCACCCGCAGCACGTAATCCCCTTCCTGGCTGGCGCGAAGCCCCGTGCTCAAGCGACCGCTGGTCAGCGGTCTGAATCGGCCTTGGGGCACGTTCCGCCCACCGGGCTCGAGGTTGCGCGCCGACGTGCGGTGGATCGGCGGCTTGGGCGGATCCACCAGGATCGCCCGCGCCATGATGCTGTCGGCTGCCGCCAGGTAGCGTTCCATCAGCACCGGCGAGATCGAGAGCACGTCGCCGATGTTGTCAAAGCCATTGCCGATGTCGTCCGACGGGAAATCTTCGGCGGGCTGGAAATCGACGCCGACCAAATCACGAATCGTGTTGTTGTACTCGGAGCGATTGAGGCGGCGGATGGTCACGCGGCCGGGGTCGGGCCGGGCGGTGCGGTCGGCCTCGTCGAACATCGCGCCCAGCGTGTCGAGGAACGCGCGGGACTCGGCTTCGGTCGGTTGCGGCCGCTTGTGCGGCGGCATCTCCCCCTCCTCCACCATCTCCATCGCCTTCTGCCAGACCTGGCGGTCTTCGAGCATCGCCGGTTCGTTGTGGTAGGCGTTCAGGACGATGTCGGCCTTCTTCGCCTTGCCACCGTGGCATTCCACGCAGTGCTTGCTGACGAACGCCTCAACCCGCGCAAAGCGCTCCCCGGCCCCTGCTGCCCAGACCGCTGTCGGGCACGTCAACAATCCAACCAGCAATAAACCAAACGATTGACGCACGCCGTCCGTCCCGGTTCGTAATCCTTCTGCACACCCGCCGCGCACGCCGCCCGCGGCGCGCAACAAGACCGTTCGCTCCTCAATACACCGCTCTGTGCCGGTCATTTAACGCAAGCCCGGTATTTTTCCGGTCTTTCGTGAATTGGCCCCCCCGGCTCTGTCCGTTGGTCTGAAAAGGCGAAAACCCTTACCTAAGTGGATGAAAATACACGCGATACGCCTGAATTGACCTTGACGAACCGGACAGATCGAATAATCTGTAGTCAACCCGAGTAACCCGCCGCCCTGGCGCCGGCGGAGAACGTAATCTGGGGGCCGACATGGAGCGGCCGTGGCGATTCGACACCCGGGATTCCCTCTGCGCCAACTTGCGCCCCCATCTCCGCCGCGCGCACGCACCGCATTCACATTTGTCGAACTCTTGATCGTCATCGGCATTATCGCCCTGTTGCTCGGGATTCTTCTGCCGGTGATCAGCCGGGCCCGGGCGTCGGGCTACTCGGTCTCCTGCCTGTCCAACCTCCACCAGATCAGCACGGCGTTTAACCTCTACGCCAACGACAACCAAGGCCGCTTTCCCGACCCCGTTGCCGCCCAGCAATCCTGGGAAAGTTTGCTGTTCAGCTACGTCCCCTCGCGCGAGTCGTTTCACTGCCAGGCGGATGGGGGATTATTCGACAAGCTGCGTTCCAGTTACGACTGGCGCGACACGCCCAACCCCCTGACGACCCTGGCGGGCAAGGTCAATCTGGAGATCCATCGCCCCAAGGCCGTCGTCGTCTTCGACGCGCTGCCCGACTGGCACGTCAAGGGCCAGATCAACGCCGCCATGGCCGACGGGTCCGTCGAATCCATGAGTTACCAGGACTGCCTGAGGGACATCGACCAGCCGATCCGATCGCCGTAGCGACCGGTTCCCCTGCTCGCCGTTGCGTCCCCGACCTTTTCTCGTCGATTTTGCATGCGCATCCTCGTTGCCGAAGATCATCCGTCACTCGCGCGCTCGATCGCGGACGGCCTGCGCGATGACGGTTACGCCGTTGACCTCACCTTCGACGGGAACGAGGCGCTGCACCTGGCGGCCTCCAACCCCTACGACGCGATCGTGCTCGACCTGATGCTGCCCGGTCGTGACGGGTTCAACATCATCCAGACGCTCCGCCGCCGCGAGGTGCGCACGCCGATCCTCTGCCTGACCGCCCGCGATGCCGTCGTCGACCGGGTGAAGGGACTGGACGTCGGGGCCGACGACTACCTGGTCAAGCCGTTCAACTGGGACGAGTTGCTCGCCCGCGTGCGCTCGATCGTACGGCGCGGGCACGGTCAGCGCTCGGCGACGATCGTCGTCGGCGACCTCGAGATCGACACCGCCCGCAAGGCGGCGCGCCGCGCCGGCCGGGCGATCGAACTCTCCGCCCGCGAATACGCGCTGCTGGAGTACCTCGCCCACCGCCAGGGACAGGTGGTCTCCCGCTCCGACATCTGGGAGCACCTCTACGACCAGCACGACGAGACCACGAGCAACGTCGTGGACGTCTACATCGGCTACCTGCGGAACAAGATCGACAAGGAGTTCCCCACCCGCCTGATCCACACGAGGCGGGGGCAGGGATATCTGCTCGGTGTGGAACCATGAACGAACGCGAGTTGGAATCGTGAAACATGAAGACATGAAACATGAAGATCACGGCGCACGCACGGTCACCGCGTGCTTCATGCTTCATGTTTCATCGTTCTGGCTTCGCCGTCTCCCATGACCCGCCGCATCACCCTCGCCATCCTCCTGAGCGTCTGGGCGATCCTGGTGGTCGGCTGCGCGTCGGCTTACCTGATCGTCCGCTGGGCGCTGGTGCGGCAGCTCGACGCCTCGCTGGTGGTCAAGGCGTCGTCGGCGCCCGAGCTGGCGCGGGTGCCGCTGGGTCCGACGACGCGCGCGTCGATGTCGGCCGCCGCCGCGCAACCCGCGCGCACGCCGCGCGCCACCGCCGCCGATGATCCCCGCGCCGACCGCTACGTCATCAAGGCTGACAACGGCGTGTCGCTGTCGCCCACCGCCGGGGGACTGGCGCTGACCGACGTCACGCCCCTGGGCGGCTGGTTCTCCGAACTCGCGGACGGCAAACCGATGCGCAACGTCTACGTGCGCGGCGTCGCCCGCACGCCCGACGGCCGACCGATCGGCGTCACGGTCACCTACTCGGCGGACGCCTCCTTCCTGTTCGGCCTGCTCGATCGGCTGGCGCTGGCGTTCGGCGC
>DATBFY010000709.1:0-5383 GCA_036558265.1 Tepidisphaeraceae bacterium
ATTCCTTGCAACCCACTCGGGTTTGGCGAGGTTATCGCCCGGCGGGAAGGGGTGTTGCATGGATCGGTCGTAATTCGCGCGCGCAAATCGACCCGGGCCGATCGATGGATCGGCCCGGGTCGATTTGACGGATCGGGAATAGGGGAGAACCGCGTTAGAACGGCAGGGACTGGTCCATCCAGTCGTCCTGCTTGAGCACCTGCTTGCGGTTGAACCGGGCGAGACGCTCGGCGTTGGCCTGGGCCATCCGGATCAGGCGCCTGGGGCCGATCGCCCGCCAGGCGTGGCGGATCTGCTTGGCATGGCGGATGAACAGGTCGTCATCCTTCGAGCAGAACATCTGGGCGCTGCCCGGATCCCCCTGGCGGGCGGCGCGGCCGAAGAGCTGCCGATCCACGCGGCCGCTGCCGTGCGGCTCGGTCGACACGACGTGCAGCCCGCCGATCTCCGCGATCCCGCGGGCGAGCTTGATGTCCGTGCCGCGGCCGGCCATGTTCGTCGCGACCGTGATCTGCCCGCGCTGACCGGCCTGCGCCACGATGAACGCCTCCTGCGCCGTCTGCGTCGCGTTAAGCACCTGGTGAGGCGTCCCCTTGGCCGTCAGCCGCCGGCTCACCTCTTCGCTGGCCAGCACCGACCGCGTGCCGATCAGCACCGGCATGCCCTTCTCGTGCAGTTGCATCGTCCGCTTGACGACCGCCTCCCACTTCTGATCCATCGTCTCGAACATGCGCACGGGCAGGTGCTTGCGGATGCACGGCTTGTTCGTCGGGATGCGCACGATCGGGCGGGCGTAGATCTGCCACATCTCGGCACGCGATTCCCACACGGTTCCCGTCATGCCCGCCATGTGCGGATATTGGCGGAAGAACCGCTGGAACGACAGCCGCGCCAGGTTCTCCTTGTCCGCGGTGACCTTCACCGCTTCCTTGACCTCGATCGCCTGGTGCAGGCCGTGCCGCCACGACCGGTCCGCCATCACGCGCCCGGTGAACTCGTCGATGATCGCCACCTTCCCCTCGGGGTCGATCAGGTATTGCTCGTCACGCACGTAGCAATAGTTCGCGGTGAGCGCCAGCGTGACCAGCTCCTCGCGGCGCCGTCGCCCCTGCCAGAACCCCGCCTGCCCTGCCGTCTCGCAGATGTCGTCCAGCTTGTGCTGCCCGCGCGGCGTCAGGTCGATGTTCCGCACGGTCCAGTCGATCGTGAAGTCGCGGTTGACCTCCAGGTGCTTGGCGAGCTCCGCCGCGGCACGGTAGTACGTCTCGTTCGGGTCGTCATCCGGAGAGTTCGAGATGATGAGAGGCGTGACGGCCTCGTCGATCAGCAGCGAGTCGGCCTCGTCCACCAGCGCCCGGAACAGTCCGGGCACCATCAGCCGCCCCGACGCACCCGCGCGGGCCATCAGCATCTGCACGTTCGTCTGCGCCGCGTTCCGCAGCGTCCCCAGCGCGATCTGGTCGCGCAAAAAGTCCGCCACCAGTTCCTTGCTCGTGACGTAAACCACGTCCCGCCGGTAGTGATCGACCCGCTCCTCGTGCGTCGTCTCGTGGATCACCGCCCCGACGCGCAGCCCCAGCTCCTTGTACACCGGGCCCATCTCGTGCGCGTCGCGTTCCACCAGGTAATCGTTGACCGTCAGCACGTGTACCGGACGCCCGTGCCACGCCCACACGCTCGCCGCCAATGACGCCGTCAGCGTCTTGCCCTCACCGGTGGCCATCTCGGCGATGTTGCTGTCGATCATCGCCAGCGCCCCCATGAGCTGTACCGCGAACGGCCGCATGCCGACGGCGCGCCACGCGGCCTCGCGCACGATCGCCATGCCCCGGTCCAGCGCCGCCCCTTCCAGGCGCCCCCGCCGCGCTAGGTCCCGGCACACTTGCACTTCCTCCCGGAAGCGCGCCGACGCCATCTCGTGAACCTCCTTCTCCAACCCCTCGATCCGCGCCACTTGCCGGCGAAGCCGCGCCAGCATCCGCCGGCGGTTCTTCGCCCAGCCGATCACACCATTGGCCAGCACGTCCAGGCCCTTGAGCTCCGGGGCCTTCACCCGACGGGCGTCGAAGATCGACCACAGTTCGTTCGATGCGTTGGTGGCGTTGGATGCGGTGGCAGACATTACTTCTTCCTCTTGCTCTTGCTCGTGGTGCCCCCGGAACGTCCGTCGAGCCATCGCTTCAACGAAGTCGGCGTCTCGCCCGACGCCCGCCCCGCCAACAGTCCCGCGATGCTCACGTCCTCATCGAGATCCGGCCAGTGAATGCCAAGCGGCCCGATCTCGAAGTTGTCGCGTTCCCTCGCGGTCCCATGCACCAGCCGCGGATACCAATCGATCGGGACGGATATCGTCCGACCGTCCGCCAGGTCCACCGCCAGGGTGTCATTCGTCACGCGGACCGCGACTGCCTCAGGGGCCGACTTGTCATTCGCCGAAGTAATCATTCCAGGCCTGCAACAGCTCCTCGCGGTGCTCCACGACCATACGCCGGACCTTCGTCAACTCGCGACGGGAAAAACCCCGGTTCGCCGCAAACGCACCGGATCGAGCCAGAACTTCGCCTCGTTCCCGCCTCGACTCACATGTATGTGCGGCGGCTCGTCGTTCTCGTTCGAATAGAAGAAGAATCGATCCGCAGTACCGTCGGCATCGCCGTCGCCCGTTATCGCGTCACAGCCACTTGTTCGACGCGTTCTGCGTCTGCACGAGCTGCCAGAACTTCCGCGCCCACTGCCACAGCAGCGGCCGGTCCTTCTCCATCGTGAACCGCACGTACGCGCGCTGTCCCGGCAGATGCTCGAGGTTCGCGTTCGCCAGGCGAAGCCGCACTTCGAACACCGGCACCTGCACCTTCGTGCCCGACTGGTCGCGCGGGTCGTTCTGCTGGTCGCCGCCGCCCATGTGCGTCATCGCCGGGTGCGGCACGTTCGGCGACGCCGCCGGGATCCGCGTCAGCACCCGCGCCTCCAGGTTCTCGCTCCGCGCGTCCGCCAGGCGCACGTCCACCTTCTGGCCCAGGATGCGATAGGTGAGCGTCGTCACCGGCGGTGCCCCGCCGCCCGACTGCTCCACAAGGTCGATGTCCAGCGCCGCGATGTCATGTTCGGCCATCCAGTGGGCCTTGCGCTGTCCGGTCGGCATCGGCTGGCTGCTCGCCGCCGGCGACGCATCGGGCTTGCCCACCTTCTCGCTGTGCGCCTGCAGCAGCGCGTCGAACGCCCCGCGCTCCTTGAACGTCCCCGTGATCTTCGACAACCGGTTGTTCTCGAAATCGACGACCACCGTCCCCTCCTGACCGGCGATCAGCTTCGTCCGCGGGATCGTGATCCGGCGGACCGGCTCGCCGATCTCGCGCCGCGCCTCCGGCGGCTCCTGCGCGAACGGCATCTTCTCTTCAAACAGCCGGTTCGCCACGTCGTCGCCCGTTGCCGCGTACGAGTTGCTGTTCTTCAGGAACGGGAACGGGTTCCACACCGGCTCGTCCATGAACAACAGCGCCGCCACGCTCTGATCCAGCGTCGCCCGAACCACCAGCGGATCCGACTGTACCACCGTCGCCACTTCCTCCCCCTGGTGCAGGTACTTGCCGCTCAGCTCGTGGATCATCGGCGCCACCACCTGGCCATCGAACGGCGCCTTGATGCTCAGGTCGTCACGCTGGTGATACAGGATCGTCAGTTGGGATTTGAGCGCCAGCCGCTGGATCTCGTACTGGATCCGGTCCGCCTGGCTCTGCACGATCCCCTGCTGGATCATCGACTGCACCGCCTTGAGTTCGGCCTCCTTCTTGGCGATGTCCGACTCGAGGTTCTTGTCGTAACAGGTCACAAGCGCCTGCCCCGTGCGCACGTGTTGCCCGTCCTTGACCAGGATCTGATCCACGAACCCGGGCGTGCGGGCGCGGAGCGTCACTTTCTGCTCCGGCTCGACGATCCCCGTCGCCTCGAAACGCATCGGGAAGTTGATCAGCCCGATCAGGACCAGGATCGCACCCGCCACCGCCACCGAGAACGCGATCGCCCGCGACCGCTTGCGGTGAAGCTCAGGATCCAGCAGCAGGTAGTGCGAGACCTTCGCCACCGGCACCACCAGCCACGTGATCACGCCGCCGATCGCCATCAGCACCCCCAGCACCGGCACCTGGTTGGTCACCACCAGGATGATCATGATCCCCACGAACACGCGATAAATGCCCGACGCGATCGCGTAGACGAACAGCCAGAAACGCTGCCCCACCGGCGGCAACGGGATCGGGCTCTTGATCCGGAAGATGTGCCGCTTGATCAGCCCCAGCGAGTACTCCATCGACTTCTGCCGGAGGTTCGGGATCTCCAGCCAGTCCGACAGGATGTAGTAGCCGTCGTAACGCAGCAGCGGGTTGGCGTTGAAGATGATCGTCGACACGCTGGCGATGAACATCGTGTTGTACGCCAGCTTGCTCACCAGCGTCGTCGGGTCGGTGTACTTCCAGACGAACGCGCATATCGCTGCGACGAACAGCTCGAAGATCATGCCCCCCGCCCCCACCAGCATCCGCTGCCACTTGCTGGGCAGGCTCCACGCGCTGGATGCGTCCACGTACGGCGCCGGCACGAACACCAGGAACATGATCCCCAGCTCGTGGACCTCCCCGCCGAATCGTCTACAGGTAAACCCGTGCCCCAGCTCGTGGATCAGCTTGATGATCACGAACGTCGCCCAAAGCCACGGCCAGTTCCCCGGCTCGATGGCGTTCCCAGCCGCCGTCTTCAATCGCCCCCACTCCGGCGCGATCGCCGCGATCCCCGCGATCACCACCACCAGCCACAGGATCGCCCCGATCTGGTTCAAAAACAGCGCCCGCATCACCGGCATCCACCGCACCAGGAACGAGTCCAGGTCCCACAACGGGATGCGCGGGAACAGCACGTTCATCAGCCGGCCCTGAAGCCGCCGCTTCATCATCTGCTTGTGCCGCCGCAGCAGCACCCCCGCGTCCGCCGTGATGTTCGCGTCCAGCAGGTTCGCCGCGTGAAGCTGCGACAGGATCTGCACCACCTCAGGCTGCGTCGGCGCGTCGTCCGCCAGCACGCCGCCCGCCAGGTCCCACGCCTCCGCGACCGTCCGCGAGCCGTCCAGCAGCCCGACGAACCGGTACGCCGCCGACGACAACCGGTGATACTGGTTGCCCGCCGGGTCGCGCACCACGTACCATCGCTCGCCGCGATAGTGCTGCCGCGAGATCTGCGCACTGGGACGCAACCGCGCCCGCAGGTCCGCCACCCGATACCACGATTCGTGAAATGTCGGTCGAAGATTAGCCATGGGAATTTCTAAATAAGTCGGCAGTCGGCAGTAGGTAGTGGGCAGTAGGAGACCGCCGGCCATAACTGCCGACTGCCC
>DATBFY010000710.1:0-12610 GCA_036558265.1 Tepidisphaeraceae bacterium
GAGCGGGCGCGGACGTACTGGAGCGTCTTCTCGTCGACGTCGCAGACGCCGTTCTTCCCGCCGGCCTCAATGGCCATGTTGGTCAGCGTCATCCGGTCTTCGAGGGTCAGGCTGCTGATGCCGTCACCCGCGAAGTACATCGAGCGGTAGGTCGCCCCGTCGACGCCGATCTCGCCGATGACGGCCAGGATCAGGTCCTTGGCGGTCAGGTAGGCGGGGATCTCACCGTGGAAGGCGAACTTCATGGTGGGCGGGACCTTGAGCCAGAGCTTGCCGGTGCCCAGGACAAACCCCGCGTCGGTGTTGCCGATGCCGGTGGCGAACTGCCTGAACGCGCCGGCGGTGCAGGTGTGGCTGTCGGTGCCCAGGAGGATCTCGCCCGGGCGGACGTGCCCTTCCTCGGGCAGGGCCTTGTGGCAGACGCCTTTATAGTTGGTCTTGGTGGGGTCCTTGTAGGGGTTGGGCATCACCGGGTCCATGGTGACGAACTCGGGGTCGTAGTAGTACTTGATGCCCTGCTGCTTCACGAAGTCGCGGAGGATCTGGACGTTACGGTGACAGATCTGCTCGCGCGTGAAGATGTAGTGGTCGGGGATGATCACGACCTTGTCCGGGTTCCAGACCTTCGCGTCCTTGCCGAAATTCTCCTGGAACACGCCGATCGTGCCCGGCCCGCAGACGTCGTGGGTCATCAGGATGTCCACGTCCACCCAGATGTTCTCGCCCGGCTGGACAGAGGCCTTTTGGGCGTGCTTGGCGAGGATCTTCTCGGTCATGGTCATGCGGGGCATGGCGGCAAACTCCTGATGATTCGGTGGAATAGAAGGGCAAGTATAGCAGCGGTGTCGGGGGGAGGGTAGCGATCGGGGGAAGGGCAAGACTCTTTACTTATCCCTAACCCGTGTGCCCCGCGATGGCAATCGCCGAGACGTCGCCACTCGTTTGCGGTCATGGTATGCTGCCTCGCGTCGGATCACGTCGCGAAGCGCAGCAGTTTGGGTCGGTCACATCGTACGGGAGCATGTCGATGCGAAGGGCGCACCATCGGGTCGCACGCGGTCGTGCTGGCGGGTTTACCCTGGTCGAGTTGCTGGTCGTGATCGGCATCATCGGCGTGCTGATCGCGATCCTGTTGCCGGCGATCCGCAAGGCCAGGCGCGCCGCGGTCGTGCTGGCGTCGCCGGTCGCGTATGTCACGAGCGACGGCGGGGTTCACATGACCGACCCGACCGGCCGGATGGACCTGGTGCTCACCAAGTCCACCAGCACGAACTGCCCGGTCTGCCACACGCCGCCGGTCTTCTCGCCCAGCGGGCAGACCATTGCGCTGCGGGCGCTGCCCGCCAACGGCAACACCAGCCGCATGGCGTCGCTGATCGCGCTGGTCGAGCCGGTCAGCGGGCGCGTGACCTATCCCTCGGCGCAGGGCATGTTCCTGGTGGGATGGCTGGATTCCGAGCGGTACGTCGAGACGACCGGTCCGGGGAGCCTGTCGATCTTCTGCCTGTGGAACAACACGCGGCAGACGCTGAATAACAACAACCACATCCTGTTCATGTCGCCCGCGCCGGCGCAGTGTCCCGGGCCGTACGTGGCCGTCACCTACGATTCGCGCGCCAGCGCCGAGACGGTGCGGTTCATCCGCAAGGACCTCTCCCCGGGCAAGCCGGTCTGGACCGAGGCGCGCTCCAACCCGTCGCAGCACTCGCAGGAATCGCCGCGCGTCGACCCGATGGGCGAATACGTCGCCTGGACGCTGCGGCGCAACGCCGTCCCCCGCGTGGCGATCAAGGATACGAAGACGCCGTCGACCTCACCGCCCGACCTCCTGGGCACCCAGTACTTCGCCGCGTACTTCTGCGATTGGACCGAGCAGGGCGATTTGCTGGTCAATGCCCAGCAGGCGATGAACGGCAAGTGGCGGCTGGTCGTACTCGGGCGCGACGGGTCGCTCCGCTATGAGTTGGGGACGGACCTGCCGCCCGCCGAAGGGGTCGTGGCGTCCTGGCGGAAGTACGAGCATCGATAATCCGAGGTGAATTCCCTGGCGCGACGGGCACGATAGGGGCGGCGCGGACGGCGGTTATATTGTGTGCAGATGGAAAGCCTTCCGCCCGTCATTTCACATTCATGGTTCGCCCTGCTCATCGCCTGGCTCGTCCTCTTGACCGGCGCGGCAGCGACCGGCGCCTCGGAGATCGTGATCGATGCCGCCAAAGAAGAGATGCCCGCATTGCGCCCCCTGCACGGCGTCAACGGCGGGCCGCTCGAAGACCAGGGCCTGATCGACCTCTCCACCTATTTCCGCGAGATGCGCGTCCCCTTGGTCCGCCTCCACGATTGCCACTGGCCCAACCCGGACGTGGTGGACATTCACGCGATCTTCCCCAATCCCGACGCCGACCCTGCCAGGCCCGAAAGTTACGACTTCGTCCGCACCGACGCCTACGTGAAATCGATCCTCGACACCGGCGCCAAGATCGTCTACCGCCTGGGCGAGAGCATCGAGCACGGCCCGGACAAGCGCCGCTCGCGACCGCCCGCCGACCCCGACCGATGGGCTCAGGTCTGCACCGGCATCATCCGCCACTACAACCGGGGATGGGCCGGTGGGTTCAAGTACGGGATCGATCAGTGGGAGATCTGGAACGAGCCGGATAACCGTCCCAACTGCTGGAGCGGCTCCGACGACGAGTACCTCCGCCTCTACGTCGCCGCCGCCAGGGCAATCAAGCACGAATTCCCCGACGTCCAGGTCGGTGGCCCCGCCATCGGAAACGCCGGCACGATCGATCACGGCCAGTTCAAACCGACCCCGTTCTCGATCGCCTTTCTCGAGCGCTGCCGCCGCGGAAGAGCCCCGCTCGATTTCTTCTCCTGGCACTGGTACGGCAACTGGGCGGACGCGCTGGTCATACGCGCCCGCGGCGTCCGACGAATGCTCGACGACCACGCCTTTGCCAAAACGCAAAGCCATCTCAACGAGTGGAACTACCTGCCCGACGACGACTGGCGTCCGATGCTCGCCAATGGCCAGGGCGCCGCGCGACAGCGCTTCTACGACCGCATCGGCGGCGTCGAAGGGGCGGTGTTCTCTGCGGGCGTGCTCATGCACCTTCAAGACCTTCCGGTCGACGCCGCGACCTATTTCAGCGGGAATACGCAGGGTTTCGGGCTGTTCAGTCCTGCGGGAGTACCGAAGAAGACCTTTTACGCCTTTAAAGCCTTTGCCGGGCTCGCCGAAGCACCGGTCCGGCTCGCGGCGACCTGCGACGACCCGTCCCTGACCTGTTGCGCCGCCCGGTCGCGCGACGGCACCGAAGTTCGGTTGCTGATCGCCTGTTCGAGGGCCGACGACAGGCCGGTCCAGCTCACGATCCGGAACGTGAACTGGCCCGCCGGCGCGAGCTATGCCCAATCGTCCGTGGACTCGACGCACGACCTGGCGCAGACCCGTTCGGGCCGGTTGAGTCCCGGGCAGCTTTCCCTCCCGGTCGAGTTCAAGGGCCCCGGCGTCATCCTCATCACGTTCGTGCCGGGCGCGACGAAATAGATCGTTTTGCGGTTTTTTGCACGTATGTGTTGAACTTGGACGGCCGGGCGGATTGAATGGGTCACACGCAGGTTCACGTGGGCCTTCCCCGCACACAATTTCGCGACCTCGCGATGGCCGAGCTCCCCGCCGTTTATCGCATGGCATACCACCTGACCCGCGGCGGCAGGACGGCGGCGGCCGATCCCGACGATCTGGTCCAGGAGGCCTACCTCCGCGCGTTCACCGCCGAGCATTCGTTCCGGTTGGGTGAGGCGGGCGTGCGGCCGTGGCTGCTCAAGATCGTTTACAACTGCTTCCTGACGCGGATCAAACGGGCCAAGATCGAGCCGATCGCGTCGGAGCTCGCCGGCGACCTGGCCGAACGCTCCGACCACGACGCCGAACTGACCGGCCAAGCCTTGGCCGACCTGGATTGGGAGCAGATGGACGACCGCCTGAAACGCGCGATCCACGATCTGCCGGAGACGTACCGTACCGTATTCCTGCTCTCGTCAATCGAGGGCCTGAAATATCGAGAAATTGCCGATGTGTTGGAAATGCCGATGGGCACGGTGATGAGCCGGCTCTTCCGCGCCCGAACGATGCTGCTCGACGCCCTGACAGACCTCGGGGCCGAGCTGCGAATCAGCGGCAAACGGGATGAATCCGGACGGGAAGGTGATTGAACTTATGATGGCCCAGCCCCCCAGCGATCTGGAGTTGATGGCCTACGCGGATGGCGAATTGGACGCCGCCGCCGCCGAGGGGGTCCGCCGGTACGTCGAGTCCGACGCCGGGGCGGCGCGCAAGCTTGAGGCCTATCGTAAATTGCGCGAAACCGCGGGACGCGTGTTGGCCGTCCGACTGCCCGAAGGACTGGAGCACCGGATCGACGCCCAGGCGACAAGGGCAGCCTTGCAGGCGCCCCGCTGGCACATCGGATGGGTCGGTGGGGCGGTCGCTGCGGTGCTGCTGCTCGGCATCGCGTCGGTTGTGATCTGGTCCACCTTCGCAAGGGAACCCGGCGCGATCCACGACAGCCCCCTCGTGCCGGTCGCCTGGGTGTCGTCGGCCGCGACGGTACACGTCAACTGTTCGAAACACGAGGATCACCACGGCGCCCCCTTCCCGCGCGACTTGAGCGAGCTGCCCGAGTCGATCCACGAGTTCCTCGGATGTGACGCCAGGTGCCCGGACTTCTCGAACGTCGGTTACCAGTTCGCCGGCTGCGCGTCCTGCACCGTCAAGGACGACAAGACCGCCCACCTGCTCTACCGTCCGACCGGCGCGCCCGAGCCCTGCATCAGCCTGTTCGTCCAGAACGACGTCGGACAGCTCGCCATCGAGACCGGCAAGTACTATTTCGCGCGCGACGCGCACGAGGACGTGCCGATGATCATCTGGCGGGATAACGGAGCCGTTTACTACCTTGTCGGCGAGGACGACCGGCATCTCAAGGCCGTCGCCGCCGCCATGGGACTCAAGGTTCGACTTTGACCACCGCCCCCGTCGTTTTCAACCGGATCCGATAGAGCGACTTGCTCGCCGTCATGTAAAGCTCGCGCCCGTCCTTCCCGCCAAAGGCCAGGTTCGCGCAGCTCTCGGGCAGCGGGATCTTGCCGATCAATTCCCCGTCCGGTGAGAAGATGTGCACGCCATCCCTCGCGCTGGAGAACACCCGGCCCGCCGCGTCCACGCGGATGCCGTCGGGCACGCCGTTGTCGATCCGGCAGAACACCTGTCCGCCCGAGAGCGTGCCGTCGCCGTTCACATCGAACACGCGGATGTGCCGCGTCTTCTCGCCCGAATCCGCGATGTAGAGCTTGCGCTCGTCCGGGGAGAACGCCAGGCCGTTGGGCCGATCGAAATCCGTCGCCACCGGCTTGAGCTGATTCTTCTCCAGGTCCAGCCGGAACACGTACTGCCCCGCCTGCGCCTGCCTGGCGTCCCTGGGCAGGCCGTAAGGCGGGTCGGTAAACCAGACGGTTCCGTCCGACTTCACGACCACGTCGTTGGGCGAGTTGAGCGGCTTGCCGTCGTACTTGTCCGCCAGCACGGTAATCGTGCCGTCGCTCTCCGTCCGCGTGACCCGCCGCGCCTGGTGCTCGCAGGTGATCAGCCGGCCCTGGGCATCCCTCGCGTTGCCGTTGGAATTGTGTGAATTCTCGCGGAAGACCGCCAGGCCCTCCCGTTCGCTCCACTTCTTGAGTTGATTCGACGGAATATCGGAAAAAACCAGATATCCTCCGGCCGGATCGGCAAACCAGCACGGGCCTTCGGTGAACTTCATGTCCGTTGCGAGCTTTTCCACCTTTGCGTCCGAGGGAACGACCTCGGCAAGCGGCTCGGCGCCCCGGACGAACGGGGTGAGACAGACCAGCAGGACGGCGGTCAATAGCGGGCGCATGGGGGGTTCCTTCCTGTCCCGCAATTCCTAGCCAACCGGCACGACGTATGCAATGGGGAAGGGTCGCATCACTTCCGCGGCGCCGCCGCCCTTGAAGCAGCCGCGGCATTTGTCCACGTTGCAGCACGCCTTTATATTCGCGCCCGATGACCGCAGCGCCGTCAGCGTCGCCCAGCGCCCGCGCAGATTCCCGACCCGCGGCCCTGCGCATCCGCTATGTCAAGCTCGGACGACTCCCCCATCATGTCTATAACAACGTCGTCTACGCGATGGAGGCGAGCCTCGCCCGCCTGAACCTGGGCTACAAGCTCTCCCCGCGCAACACGTTCACCGCCTATGCCAACCGCGCCCTGGCCAAGCTGCGCCTGGTCCGCCCGATTGCGCGCGTGAGCCGCACGGCATATCTGGTCCCCACCGGACAGGCGGCCGAATCCCGCTTCTGTCCCGTCACGTTTTTCCATCCGGTCGTGCCGTGGATCTTCGACGCCTGGCCCAACCTGTGGGAGCGTATCGAAGGCGTGCTCCGGCGGCAGCGGGTGCGGCTCGCCTTCTTCACCGCCCGCCAGGCCGCCGACCATTTCCGCCAGCGCCTGGGCATCGACGCCGTCTGGATGCCCGAGGCGTGCGACGCGAGCGTGTTCGACGCGTCGAAAGCCCTGGTCGATCGCCCGATCGACGTGCTCGAGCTGGGCCGCAAGTACGATCGGTATCACGACGGCATCGCCCCGCGCCTCGCCGAACGCGGCAAGACTCATCTCTTCGAGAAGGTCAAGGGACAACTCATCTTCCCAACCGAGCAGGCCATGCGCGACGGTTTCGCCAACGCCAGGGTTTCGGTCTGTTTTCCCAGCTCGATGACCCACCCGGCCCGGTCCGGTCATGTCGAAACCGTCACGCTCCGCTATTTCGAGTCGATGGCCGCCAGGTCGCTGGTCGTCGGCCACTGTCCCGCCGAATTGAAAGAGGTGATGGGTTACGACCCCGTGATCACAGCCGACATGAACGATCCCGCGGGCCAGATCGACCGGATCCTCGACCGCATCGGCGACTATCAGGAATTGGTCGATCGAAATTACGCCCAGGTGCTGCGGGCCGGCGTCTGGGACGTCCGCCTTGGGCAGTTGCTGGACGAACTGGCGTCGCGCGGTTACCACCCCTGAACGACGCCCATGCTCCGCAAGCTGCTCCGAGGTCCGGCCGCCCGCTCCAAGACGATCGTCGCGATGCGACAGCATTGGGGGATGCTCCCGGCCGTCCTGGGCGGGTACGACAGGGCGGCCAGGAAAGCCTGGTCGCAGTTCGGCGAGGACGACGTGCTGGTCGAACTGCTCAACGATGACCTGAAACGCGGCTACTTCGTGGACGTGGGCGCCAACCACCCGGCGGTCCTGTCCAACACGTTCCGCCTGTATTGCATGGGGATGCGGGGCATCTCGATCGAGCCCAACGACGTGCTCTGCGCCTTCCACGCCCGCTACCGCCCGGAGGACACGGTCGTCTGCGCCGGCGTGGGCGAGCGCGACGGGCTGCTCGAGTACTTCATGCTGAACTACCACGCGTTCAACACGTTCTCCGAGGAGGAGGCGCGTTACCGGCAGGCGCATGGCAGCAAGCTGATCCGCCGCACGTTCAAGCCGATCTTCCGCCTGGACACGATCCTCCGCGACGTGCCGCACAAGGACGGCCGGGACGTCTTCGCGCTGCTCAGCATTGACACCGAGGGCATGGACGAGATGGTCCTGGGCAGTAACGACTGGAGCAAATACCGACCCAGGCACATCCTCATTGAGTCCAACACCGAAGATGCCGCCGCGAAGACCGCCGCGCTGCTGAAAGACCTCGGCTACACGCTGCGTCAGCGCTTTGAGGTCAACGGCCTGTATTCGCTGACCAATGTTTGACGCGGAAATTCTCCATCCGTCCGATACACACTGCCAATTCCCTGTCCGGCGGGTAGACTGGTCCTCGTCGTCCCGCGCGCGGCGTGCGTCGGGGAAATGAGATGGGCCATGTCGATTACGACCAGTCGAACCCCCGTTCACGATCGCCCGGCGGAATCCGGCTCCGTTTCCGCCGGCTCGGCCGCCACCACCGCCGCCGCCGCCGCCGCTCGGCGGCCCCCGCATCGCAACGGCCAGGCGCATCCGCTGCTGGGCCCACTGATCCATCGGGTCCTGGACGAGGATCGCGAATACCGCCACTTCGCCCACGCGCCGCTCGCCGCCGACCCCACGGCCTTGCAGGATTTCGTGCTGGCCGCCGACGACCAGGTGGTTGATCCCGCCGCCGTCTTCGCCCGGTTGCGCTGGGGCGGACAGTTCGTCTACGCCGCCCGCTCGCAACGGCGTGCCGAGAAGATGGCCCGGGAGTTCAACCACGACGGCTTTCGGGTCGAGCACAAGCCCGCGTTCATCACCAGGCCCCGGCGGTTCCTCCCATTCCTCTCCTCGCGCGTCCATTATTTCGTCGCCCGCAAGACGCACCTGATCCGCCCAGGCGAGTTCACGGACCGCTTCACCTATCACGTCGAGCTGGTCCGCCACCACGGCCCGCAGCATGACGGTGACCACGTCGTCCTCAAGCGCGTGCCGACCCTCGAGTCGGTCGTCACGCGCCTCCGCCGCAAGTTTCCCGAGACGCCCATCGAGGCCCTGGAAAAACGCGCGAAAAAATTCTGCGACAAGATCTTCCCCACCTTTCTCACGCGCGAGGCCGCCATCCTGATGATCCTCCAGGAGCACCTCCCGCGCCGCTACGCCCAGCGCGTCCCGCGGGTCATCGAGATGGAGAAGGACATCCGCGGCTTCGTCACCTCCTTCAAGATGACCTGGCTGCGCAACGGCGGGCGGCCCCTGTCGCAGCTCGAGTTCGCGATCCAGGGGGCGGATCTGCTCGACGCGGTGCACAATTCCGCCGGCATCATCCACCTCGATCTGCGCCTGGACAACATGGTCATCACCGAGCACGGCGTCGGTTTCGTGGACTTCGGCTCGGCCGTCCGGGTCAATGAGAACCTGGCGACCAACCCGCTCCTGGGCACCCTCTTCGACGAGCTGATGCGCACCAGCCACATCCAGCGGATGCTCTACCACATGACCACCAGCGGCCAGGTCACCGCCCAGCATTTCGTCAGCCAGATCGGCAAGGCCGACAAGGGGATCGACGTCTTCTACCTCGCGCTCCAGTTCACCACTCCTCACGCCAACCCGGACCTGGCGAGCCTGATCCACCACGAGCCCAACGGCGAGATGGCCAAGCGCATCGACGAGTTGAGCAAGACCGTCCTGCGCCCGGGCGACCCCGCCGACACCACCCACAAGTCCGCCAAGGACATCCTCCACTCGCTGGAAATGATCGACCGCGACCTGAACCACCACGGGCGGCATTGAAATCCAAAGGCCGGTGAACCACGAATGAGCACGAATCAACACGAATGATTTGGCTCTGCAGAAATCCTCCGGCCGCGCGGAGCGATGTCATCCTGAGGGTTCTACCGACGAAGGATCTGGCGGCGAGGGGCGGCGATTGTCCATTTGCGACAAGATCCTTCGGTCGTCTTAGACTCCCTCATAATCAGGATGACGGCGCTCGCGAGGATTCCAGAATGATCTGCTTTCATTCGTGACCATGTGTGCTTATTCGTGGATCGGCTTTCTTCGCGAAAAGCTTCGCGTCCTCGCGCCGTCGCGGTAAATTACGCTCCCATGATCAAGCTCACGACCCTCGCCACGCTCGCCCTCCTTTCGCTGTCTTCCCGCGCCGCCGACCCGCCGCCCAACGTCGATTTCCGGCCCGACATCACCTACGCCACCGTCAACGGTGAAGAGCTCAAGCTCGACTTCTCGCAGCCGAAGGACGCTACCGGCCAACTCCCCTGCGTCGTCGTGATCCACGGCGGTGGATGGGCGGCGGGCAACCGCAAGGCCCACGACAACATCACCTGGGAGTTCGCCAAGCGCGGCTACGTCTCGGCCACCGTCTCGTATCGCTTTGCGCCCAAGGACCCGTTCCCCGCGCAGGTGCAGGACGTGAAGGCCGCCGTCCGCTTCCTGCGCGGCAATGCCGAGCGTTTCCACATCGACCCCGCGCACGTCGGCGCGGTCGGTTTTTCCGCCGGGGCGCACCTCTCGATGATGCTGGGCGCCATGGACAAGGCCGACGGCCTGGACGATGTGGGCGAGCAGCGCGACCAGCCCTCCAAGGTGCAGGCGGTCGTCTCCTACTTCGGGCCGACGGACCTGCTCGCGCCCTACCCCGATGTGACCAAGCCGATCCTCGCCAAGTTCCTGGGCGGTTCGGTCACGGAGAAACCAGACCTTGCCAGGCAGGCCTCGCCGATCACCTATGTCAACGCCGGCGACGCCCCGATGCTCCTCTTCCAGGGCACCAAGGACGTGCTGGTCCCGTTCGAGCAGGCCACGCTGATGGCGGACGCGCTGACCAAGGCCAACGTCCCCGGCCGGGTCGAGCTGATCCTGGGCGCCAACCACGGCTGGGCCGGCGCCGAGATGAGCCGTACCGCCGAGGAGACGTACGCGTTCTTCAACCAGTACCTCAAGGCCAAGCCGCCGAAGAAAGGGTAGTTCCGCTATGCGGAACTTTTGCGCTGCCGACGTCTTTTGGTGTCACATGCTTGACTTACCGATGTTCCGGGTGGTGCCGTCTATTTTTAAGACGACCTCAAACCCGCGCTTTCGGGATGAAGCTCGGCCCGCCTCCAGATAGTTCTTTCGAAGCAGATTTACGAGGATCACGGCCGCCGTAATCAGCAGGACGCCAAAGAGAAGCACGAATACCAAAGGCACTTCGTGTCTGCGCATCACGTCCTCCGCCGCCGAAGCGCCTCGATGTGCCGCGCATGATTGGGCCTGGGCTTGACGTCCATGTTCACGTCCTCATCGTCCCTTCGTCCACCCCGTTCTTCGCCAGCCACTCGCGATACGCGTACGGCGAGATCTCGCTGGGCTTGATCTCGCTTCGCCCGCCCCAGAAGACGTTGGTGTAGGTGACCGGGATGGCCTCCTCGGCGAGGTGCTGGTCGATGGCGGCCTTGTGCGCCAGAACCATCTGTTTGTCGGTGCCGTGGATGACGCCCATGACGTTGACGTTGGCGAACTCCGCCCCGCCCTCGCGCCAATAGCAGTGGGTCATGATGTGGTGGCGGCCGACCTCTTTGCCGGCGTCCATCTCGCGTCCTGCGGGGACGGCCCAGTGGAAGAGCGCGTTGAAGCGCGTGACCCGTTCGCCGCTTGCCAGCGGCTTGGCGTGCTCGAGGAAGGTCGAGAATCGCCCGATCACGCCGCGCTGGTTGAGCGAGCGGGCCACGCGGTAGAACTCGTCGATCGGGACGCCGGCCTCGGCGGCGCGGGCGCGCCAGACGTCGGCGACGATCTCGTCGGGCTCGAACTCGCGCTTGAGCGGGGTGAGGACCCGCCAGTCCAGGTCCGACAGCTCGACCCGCGCCGAATCGATCGGCTCGGCCAGTACGTCCGCCCGGCTGCCCGGCTCGATCGTCTTTCGCCGTACGTGACCGACGCCCAGGGCGAAGACCTTTTTGGCGGGCATGATCTTGAACGCGGTCGCGCCGGTCTTCTCGCACAAGAGCCGGCAGTGCTTCTCCATCGAGTAGCCGGCCGGGACCTTCAGCGTCGTCCAGAGGCGGTAGGTCGATCCGGTCACCTCGCGGTCGGTCGAGCGGATGACGATGTGTCCGGAGAACGGGTCCTCGTGGAACATGTACTCGAACGCCGCGTTGAGCTTGTCCTCCGGCACGACCCAGGCGATCAGGCCGCCCTGGGCGAGGTTGATCGACATCAGCGTCTGCCGCACCCGGCGGATCGTGCCGGCGCGCAGCATCGCCTGGATGCGCTCGATCACCACCGGCAGCTCGACGCCGGACAGCCGCGCGATCTCGCCCAGCGGGTCCTCCTGGAACCCCTGGATGCAATCTTCGGAAACGGACAGGATGCGCGCGTTGATCGGGTCGCTGATGTGGATGGGGAGGGTGGCGGTGCTCATGGGATCGAATTGTAGCGGAGTTGGCGACGGGACCGAATGGCAGGGGGGAGGGCCACCTCTCTTCCTGATTATCGCCTTTTTTCTTACCCTTCTCCCCATGCCCGATCCCATTCTCGTCTCCACCTGGAAATTCGGTTTGCCGGCGAACAATGCGGGGTGGCCGCACCTGGTCAAGTCGGGGCTGCTCGATGGGCTGGAGCAGACGTGCGTGGCGTGCGAGCTGGATCCGAACGTGGACAGTGTGGGCGTTGGGGGGGTGCCGGATGCGTCGGGGGAGGTCTCGCTGGACGGCGCGATCATGCTCAGCCCCGCCCAGTCCGCCGGCGTGGCCTATGTTCGCAATTATGCCCATCCCGTCACAGTCGCCCGGCGGGTGATGGAGAAAACGCCACATAAGCTGCTCGTGGGCGAAGGGGCCGAGCGATTCGCCGAGGAGCAGGGGTTTGCAACCGCCCAGCTTCTTACGCCGCGGGCGCGGCAGAAGTGGGAGGCCTGGCGCGCGACGGGGCAGTTCAAGGACTTCCACATCGGCGAGAAGTCCCACGACACGATCGGCGTGCTGGCGATGGATGCGGCGGGGAACATCGGGGCGGCGTGTTCGACCTCCGGGCGGGCGTTCAAGCTCCCCGGGCGCGTCGGCGATTCGCCGA
>DATBFY010000711.1:0-1791 GCA_036558265.1 Tepidisphaeraceae bacterium
CGGAGCCGGCGCGCGTCCTGATCTGCCATGTCGCGCGCCCGAGGAGATCCCTCCGCAATGGGCGGAGCCTGGTGGGGAAGTATACGGCTCCAAGCGGTGCCTCCGGTGACGCCAACCGGGCGCCGGCAGCGATGACGACGGTGTTGGTTCCAAGCGCACGCAGACCTTCGATGATTTGGCCGAGTGCTTCGTCTTGCTGCCGACCGCTGTCGGCGGCAGCCAATGCGTCAAGGGTCAGGCAGGCGATGCGCAGTGTATGCGGACGCTCCGCTTCGAAGCGCAGGTTCCGCACGATGTCGCCGAGGGTGGGGCGGCCTGTCGGGAAGTAGCGTTGGATCGCATGAAGGTCAGAGGTGTAAGCCGGCTCCGGTTCCAGGGTCAGTGCGAAGGTAAATCCCAACTCTTTGGCGACTTGCAGAGCAGGTCCTGTATAGCGCCCATAGGGCCATGTCATCGTGCGCGGCGGATGCCCGAGGTTGACCTCCATCATCGTCCGCGAGCGCGTCAGGTCGGCGCGAATGCGGGCGACATACTGCGCATCGTCCTCATATTTTCGGGTGCCCGGGTCGTAGCGCCACGTGATGGCAGCGGGTACTTTGTTACCCTGCGGATTAGCCTGGACGCCTTGATGCAGCTCGTAGCTGTGTGACGCGAGCTCGACGAGGCCTGATCCTTCCATCTCCCGTGCCTCGGCCCAGGAAATGAAAGTGGTACGCGGCACTCTCTTGTCGCCGTAGAGCACAGTGCCGTCGGGTGCATTCTCCATCCAGCTTCCGACCAGGGAAGCCACGGCCGGGTAGCGATAGGCCTTGAGCAGCGGGAAGACCCGCGTGTAGAGGCTCCGATACCCGTCGTCGAAGGTCAGCAGAATCGCCTTATCGGGCAGTCTGCGGAGACCGCGCGCCGCAGCCGACACATCGTCGAGCGATATCGCCTTCCAACCCGTCCCTTTCAGCCAGTCCAGGAATTGCACGAACGTCCTGGTCGTCACGCCATCGGACTCGAGATCGGCTGGGTCGTCGACGATATCGTGAAAGGCAATCGCGACGAAGCGCTGACCGGGCGGCTCCGCGCGGGCACCGCTCGCGGAGATAACCACCAGCAGGAACCAAAGCAGCGGGCGCAGCGCGCTAAAACTTCCACAACATGCCAGCCGTGAGCGTCGCTGTGTTCTCAACTGAACCATCGTAGATCCTACGTTTGAGCTGCACTCCGTAGCGGAGCTCCATGAACGGGTCGAAGCGCCAGCGGTGTTCGTAGTTCGCCGTGGCGATCACGCCAGTGGAGAAATGAGCCTGTGCGTAAAGCCCGACATCGACCGACAAGGCCTGCACCCAACTGTCTTCATAGCGCCGCCAGATCGTGTGCTCGGCCAGCAGGCCGGCGTCCACCGTAAGGTCGCGGTCGGGATTGAAGTACGGCGCGGCCGGGCGGTTGTTGTGCGAGGCAAATACTTCGCCGGTCGCGGTCAGATCGAAGTGAGGGACGTTGATCAATTTCTCTTTGTAAGTGAGGCCTCCGGTGAAACGCTCGTTGCCGTCGGTGAAGGGGAGATAGGAGAAGGTGCCGGTCAGGCTGCGCGATTCATGCCAGCGATAGGTTGCTCTGGCCGAATAACTGTCGGCCGTTATGCCGTGCAGCATCGCGCGCAGCGGCGTATCCCAGGAGTAAAGTTCGCCCGCAAACGCGAGGCGGATCTGGTCGGTCGCCCACCAGTCGAGCGTGGCGCCGCCACCCGCTTTCTCCAGGGTGCCCCACGATTGGCTCGGATAGACGGTTGCGGTCAGTCCC
>DATBFY010000712.1:0-17865 GCA_036558265.1 Tepidisphaeraceae bacterium
GCCGCCGGGAATGTCCTTGGGACCACCGGACGAACAACCGATCAGTGAGGCGATGATGGGGACGCCGAGCAGGGCCGTGAGGCGCATCGGGGTTCTCCTTCCAAAAGGGCGAGGGGTCGTTTGACGATGATTGATAACGCGAGCGGCGGCGGAACGCAAAACGCACCCGATGCCGGATTGGCGCGTCGGGTGCGTCTGATGGATCGCCAGATTGACCTGGACAATGCGCGCGGAGATCAGCGCACGGGCTCGTCGACCACGCGGTAGCGGACGGTGCGCGTCTGGTCGAGCGGCTCGAAGAAGACTTTGAGCTGGTGACCGTCGTCGATGGCGGTCTGGGTCACGGTCTTGCCGCCCACGAGGATCCGGTCATCGACGGCGTTGACCTCGACGTTGTCGCCGCGCTCGACGTCGCCCTGGTAAAGGATCTTATGGTTGGTGTCGTCGGTGACGTAAACGCGGCCGAAATGCGTCGGGGCAAAGGTGAGTTTACTGCCGTTGCCCTCGGTCATGAGGGAGGCGGTTGACGGCACTTCGACGGGGCGGTCGGCACATCCGGCAACCACCAGTGCAGCGAGCCCGACCGTAAAACTTGCGGCGTATTGACGCAGTCCAGACATATCGCACCTCGTATAAATGTCGGGGCAGGGGCGGTTTCCCATGCCCGAAATCAAAGGTGCAAGGCCGGTGCCAACCGAGCCCGTCACGATGTGGGGTGGGTGGCCAACTTGTGATAAAACGAGTGGCGCGAGCAAATCACCCTTCGATGCGCCTGGTCGAGATCATCCTGAGCTTATTCGTCGCGGTTGCAGCGCTGGCGTACCTGGCGAGGCGGCTGCGCGTGCCTTACCCGATCTTTCTCGTGCTGGGCGGGCTGGCGTTGAGCTTCGTGCCCAACCTGCCGCGGGTGACGCTGGCGCCGGAACTGGTGTTCGTGCTGTTCCTGCCGCCGATCCTGTACTACTCGGGCGCGCAGACCTCCTGGCGGGACTTCAAGGCGAACGCGAGGCCGATCGGGCTCCTGGCATGCGGGCTGGTGCTGTTCACGACAGCGCTGGTGGCGGTGGCGGCGCATTACGTGTTGGGGATGTCGTGGGCGTGCGGGTTCGTGCTGGGGGCGATCGTGTCGCCGCCGGACGCGGTGGCGGCGACGGCGATCATGTCGCAGATGCGGATCCCGCGGCGGATCATCACGATCCTGGAAGGCGAATCGCTGGTGAACGACGCGACCGCGCTGGTGGCGTACCGCCTGGCGGTGGCGGCGGTGGTCAGCGGGCAGTTCTCCGTGGCGCGCGGCGCGGGGCAGTTCGTCGTGGTCGCCGTGGGCGGCGTGGCCGTGGGAATGCTCGCGGGCGTGGTGGTCGCGTGGATCCGGCCGCGCGTGCGGGATGACGGGATCGAGGGGCTGATCTCGCTTCTGACGCCGTACATTGCCTACCTGCCGGCCGAGTTGATCGGCGTGTCGGGGGTGCTGGCGGTGGTGACGACGGGCATCTACATGTCGCGGCGTCTACCGCAGATCACGACCGGTCACACGCGCTTGAAGCTTTACGCGGTGTGGGACACGCACATCTTCATCCTCAACGGCCTGGTCTTCATCCTGATCGGGCTGCAATTGCCGGTGGTGCTCGAGCGGTTGCGGGCGGAGAACATGAGGCACCTGGGGTGGCACGCGCTCTTGATCTGCGGGATCGTGATCGCGCTGCGGATCCTGTGGGTGTTCCCGGCGACGTACGTGCCGCGGCGGTTGCTGCGTTTCGTCCGGGAGCGGGATCCGGCGCCACCGTTCGGGCCGGTGTTCGTGATCGCGTGGGCGGGCTTGCGGGGGATCGTGTCCCTGGCGGCGGCGCTGGCGCTGCCGACGGATTTCCCGCAGCGGGACCTGGTCATCCTGATGACGTTCGCGGTGATCCTGGTGACGCTGGTGGTGCAGGGATTGTCGCTGCCGGCGATCCTGAAGTTCCTGGCGCTGAGCGACGACGGAGCGGAGGAACGGGAGGAGCTTCGGGCGCGGCACGAGGCGGTACACGCGGCGATCTCGCGGCTGGACGCGCTGGTGGCACTGGGCGAGGCGCGCGCGGAGGCGGTGCGGCGCGTGCACGACGACCTGCGGCGGCAGGCGCGGTGGATCTCGTCGCAACTGAACGGCGGTGAGAACGGGGCCGACGACGACGTCGAGCTGGTTTGCGAGACCGAGTTGCAGGCGGAGCGCGAGGCCATCGACGCGCAGCACCGCATGCTCGTCAAGCTGCGCGACGACGGCGTAATCGGCGACGAGGTGCTGCGGCGGGTGCAGGCGGAGCTGGACCACGAGGAGTCGCGCCTGACGTAAGACGCGGAAGATGGCACGAGAGGACGGTGACGCGATGAAACCAGTCGCTTCGATCGCGATCGTTGTGGTTCTGTCGCTCGGTACGCTCGCGCAGGGTCAGGCGCCGCCATCGGCGGAAGATGCAGTCACGGCGCGGAAAGGGGGAACGCTTGCGGCGTTGGCGAAGACGGTCGACGACGCGCTGCGGCGGGAACTGGCGCGAGACAAGCCGGATGAGGCGGTGGTGGTGCGCCTCGCGGGGCTGCGGAGCTTTGCGGCGCGGTTGGCGATCGGAAATCCTTCGGCGGCGGACGCGCAGACGCTGGACTGGCTGGTCCGGCACCCGACGCTCGGGCCGCTGCTGCTGACCGCGCTCTCGCCGCGCGATAATCCGGCGCGGGTGCTGGCGGTGTTGACGGCGCTGCGGACGAAGTTCGGCCAGGCGGTGGAGCAGTTCCCGGAACTCGCGGTCGCCACCTGCGTGGTGTGGGACAGTCCGTCGCGCGCGGATCAGACGCCGGATCAGGCGACGGCGGCGGCGTGCGAGGTGTTCGCCCACCTGACGCGGAACCGTCGAAACCTGCGCATCGACCCGCAGACGCTGCCCTGGCCGGTGCTGGTCTACCTCGTCGATTCGCACGTGACACCGGCGGAGCGGCGCTGGGCGCTGGATACGTATCGATTGCCCCCGCAGCCGGGGCAGGCGTACTTCCAGGTGCGGTACGACATGGACGGCTTCTACTCCGGCCAATGGCGCGGGGGTGACCGGCAGTCCTACACGCTGCCCAACATCCAGCGGCTCGGCGGCGTGTGCAAGGATCAGGCATATTTCGCGGCGGAGACCTGCCGGGCTTATGGGATACCCGCGACGGTCTGCGCGGGGCAGAGCGGGGCGGGGGAGGGCTTTCACGCCTGGGTCGGGCTGTTGGGGGTCGCCCGGGGTCGTGCCCGGTGGGATTTCCAAACCGCGCGATACCCGGAGCACGGCTTCTGGTCGGGGACGGTGATCGACCCACAGACCGGGCAGACGCTGACCGATGGCGAGGTGGCGATGTCGGCCGAGTGGTGTGCGGTCGCACCTGCGAAGCGGCTGGCGTCGCTCGCGCTGGCGCGGTCGCTGGACCTGGTCGAGCCGGGGCGGCGAGTGGCGGTGTGCAAGGCCGCGCTGGAGGCGTCGCCGGGGAACCAGGAGGCGTGGGCGGCGCTGGTCGATGAATGTTCCAAGCCGCAGACGCCCCCGGAGACGGTGCAACAGGTGGCGGGGGTGATCCGTCGGTTCGCCGTCGGGCGCTACGACGATTTCGCGTTCAAGTCGTTCATGACATTGATCGGTGCGCAGAAGCCGGAAGAGCAACCGGCGGCGTTAGACCAGGTGTCGCGGTTGTTTCCCGATCGGCCGGACCTCCTCGCGGAGCTGGCGCTGAGGAAGGGGGATGCGCTGCGCGATGCATCGCGGCCGGTTGATGCGCTGCGCCTGTATGAGGGCGTGCTGGAGACCGCGCTGCACTACGGGCCGCTGGCGCTGGAGGCGATGGCGCGAGTGGACGGGATGCTGCGGCCGGCGGGAAAGACGCGCGAGCTGATCGAGCACTACCGCGTGGCATGGACGCACATGACCGTGCCCGAGGCGTCGGGTTACGTGGCGACGACGCCTTGGTACATCATGGGCGATCGATACGCGCGGGCGCTTGAGGAGGCCGGGGACGCGGCGGGTGCGCAGGACGTGCGGCGGCAGATCGAGGCACGGGATCGGTCGAAGCCGCAGCAGCGGGGGGGAGGGGGCGGGCGATAAACGCTACGGCAAGAGCTCTCCCCAGCACGCGGGTTGTGATCGCAGTTGTGGATCGGGAAGGTCGCTGCGGTGGATGATCTCATACTGTCTGGCGACCTCGCTCCAGTCGCGGATGCTCAGGCGGACACGTTGACCGACCTGGAGGTTTGCGGCGGGGGTTAATCCGCCGTCGATCATGGAACGGAGGTAGACGATCGCTTCGCCGGTGTCGTTGCCGGCCGGGCTATCAACCGCGACGTCGCGGAGGTGGATGGCCAGTACGTGATCGCGATAAGCCACGTTGCCGGGGCGAGGGACGGCACCTCGATCCGCGACCGTGCCGGTGATCGTCCAGATCTGTCCCGGCGGAGGGACGACGAACCGGCGGGGCGGGCGCGCGTGAAGCGTCAATTCGATCGGCCGCCAGTTGCCGAAGCTCAATTCGCGCGTGGCGAACTGCCAGATGACGAGTTTCTTTCCGGCCAGGCGATTGTTTCCGCGGGCGAGGTCGTCGGCGAGCATCTGGCGGGTGGCGAACGCGCCGTCATCGTTGCGGCGGATCGCATCGACGGGGCGGCCGAGGTGGTAGCTGAACTGCTCGACAAAGCCGGCGGTCGATCCCCAGTTCATCGCGTCGGCAGAATAGATGTTGCTGAAGCTGTCGCCCAGCCAGAGGATCTCGGCGTCGGCTCGAGGCGACCATGGCCTGCCGTCGGGCTGGAGGACGGGGTGAAGCGTCACGGACTCTGTTCGGGGCTGGTGCGGTGACGCGAGCATCGCGGCCAGGTCACCCCGACCGTCGATCGGGCGCTCGGAGCGGCGATATTCAATTCCCAGCGATTGGGGGAGTCTCACGCGGTCGGTGACGAAATTCGCCAGGTTGGCGGCCGCACGGTCCATCGCCTCGGGTCGCCAATGGGTATCGGTCGCGAGGTATTGGGCGCGGCCCGTGCGTGCGTCGGCGACGAGCGCGTCGGCGACGTCAAAGACCAGCACGCCCCGCGCTTCCAGCTCCGCTTTGAATCGAGCGAACGATGCGTTGCGTACCGGTCCGGTTGTTCCCGGCCAGAGCATCTCGGGATGCACGGTCGGCTTGACCGGCGTTGGCACGATGAGCAGCGTGATGTTTCTCGTGGCAAGCTGGCGCTGGAGATCGAGAATCGCGTGGATCGGGTTTCGATCGCGAACGACGTCGAGCTGCCGACGCCGCCGCGCGGCATCATTGGGGTCGGCCGCGCGCGCTTCGAGGAAGCCGGGCATCGTCACGTGGCGGACATCGGGATCGTAGAACAGCCAACCGTCGCGCCCACGATCGACCTGTTCGGCGGCGGCGCCCCCCACACCGGTGAGTGCCGTCGTGACGAACGGTCGCGTGGCGCGGGCCGCGGCGCTGTCATCTTCCACCGCGCTCTCAAACGCGTGGAGGGAATAGCGCAGGTCACGGACGCGGGCAAGCAATCGCCAGTCTCGAACGGCGCCTGCGAGCTGATCGACCAGAAATACGCCGAATATCGTTGTCAGAAAGATCGAGACGGCCGCGAAGGCTCGCGCGCGGGAGATCGCGGTGACGCCGACCTCGGCCTTGGCCTGATCTTCGCGCGAGGAATATGTCGGCGGTCGATCCATGCGTCACTAGAAGATGAAATAGATGAAGGGGTTGTACGCCTGCGTCCAGAGCACGAGGATCGCGATCCACATCGCCGCCGTCGCCCAGGCGAGCTTCCACGACGGCAGCGAGCGCGTGAAGTCCCAGGTCTGCGGGCTCAGCCAGGTGAAGCCGGCGCAGAGCAGCATCGTGACGACGTAATACGGCTGGTAGACGATGCCGCGGACGAGCGTCGCGGCATTGAGCGCATGCCCGGCCCCGACCATTGACCGGCAGTATTCGATGGCCGATCGCAAATCCGGCGAGCGGAAGAAAACCCACGCGATGGTGACCAGGACGAACGTCAGCGCGATGCTCGCTGCGCGCGAGTGCGGCAGCAGGCGCCCGGCGCGTGCGCTCCCCCCGCGCATCCGCTCGGCAATCAGCAGGGCCCCGTGGATTGCGCCCCAGACGACGAACGTCCAGGCCGCGCCGTGCCACAGGCCACCCAGCAGCATGACGATGGCGATGTTGACGTAGGTCCGCGTCTGGCCGCGCCGGTTGCCGCCCAGCGGGATGTAGAGGTAATCGCGCAGCCACGTCGAGAGGGACAGGTGCCAGCGCCGCCAGAAGTCGGTGATCGAGGTCGCGTGGTAGGGTGAATCGAAGTTCTTGGGGAACGTGAAGCCCAGCATCAGGCCCAGGCCAATCGCCATGTCCGAATAGCCGCTGAAATCGAAGTAAATCTGGAACGCATAGGCGACCGCGCCGTACCAGGCGTCGAACGCGCCCAGTCCGGCCGTGCCGAAGAGCACGTCGGCGACCTTGCCGCAGGGGTTGGCGAGCAGCACCTTTTTGGCCAGTCCCAGTGCGACGAACGACACGCCGCGCGCAAACTTGTCTGGCGTGTGCGTGCGCGAGGCGAGCTGGTCGGCGACCTCGGTGTAGCGGATGATCGGGCCGGCCACGAGCTGCGGGAACATCGACACGAAGCAGGCCAGGTCGATCAGGTTCCGCGTGGCGGTAGCCTGGCCGCGGTAGACGTCGATCGTGTAGCTGAGGGACTGGAACGTGTAGAAGCTGATCCCCAGGGGGAGGACGATCCGGAGCGTGTTCTGCGCGGGCGCGGCCCAACCCAGCATCGCTGCAAGCGCGGCATAGGAATCGACGGCGAAGTTGAAATATTTGAAGAAACCGAGGACGGCGAGATTCGAGACGACCGAGGCCGCCAGGGCGAGTCGCTGGAACCGCGTGCGCTCGCCGCCGACGATCAGAGGCTCGATCGGCGTGCGCGACCAGGGCGTGGTCCGGCAGATCGCCAGGGCGGCGAGATAATCGACGAATGTGGTTCCCGCCAGGAGGAGAACGAAGCGCGGATCGGCCCAGCCGTAGAACACGTAGCTGAGAATCGTCAGCGCCAGGTGCCGCGCCCGTCGTGGCAACGCGTAGTAGGCGCCTAGCGCCAGGGGCAGGAAGTAGAAGAGGAAGAGGTGGGAGCTGAAGACCATGCACGATCAAGATGATGCCGCAGCGGAAACGGCTTCCCGCAGCGCGCGGCTCGATCGTACGTCATTGCCGATGCTCCTGCCATCAATGCGTTTCGGTACGATTGTCCGACTCTCACCGGCCCGACCGCCGCACTCCAATCCACACGAATCGCGTGCGATTCGCCCTGCAATACCGCCTCAAAGCACGCCTCGCCCATGGCAAGCGCATCGATCCCCGCTACGGTGTTCCTCGGAGAACCCATGATCGACATCAGCGCCCTGTACGGCGGACTCGAAACCCCCAGCACCCCTCACCGCTACGGCCGGCGGATCACCCAGATCGACCCGCCCGCCCACCAGCGCATGGCCGTCGCCAAGTCCGCCCGCGAGCGCCGCCCCATCGTCGTCTGGAATCTCACCCGCACCTGCAACCTCAAGTGCGTCCATTGTTACACCGATTCCGACGCCCGCCGCTACCCGGGCGAGCTCCCCACCGACACCTGCAAGGCGGTCCTCGATGACCTGGCGGATTTCAAGGTCCCCGCCGTCCTTTTCTCCGGCGGCGAGCCGCTGGTCCACCCCGACCTCTTCGACCTCGCCGCCCACGCCCGCTCAAAGGGCCTCCACGTCGTCCTTTCCACCAACGGCACCCTGATCAACCGTGAACGCGCCAAGAAGCTCAAGGACCTCGAGTTTGCCTACGTCGGCATCAGCCTCGACAGCGCCATCCCCGCCGTCCACGACGAGTTCCGCGGCGTCCCGGGCGCCTTCGAACGCACGATGCGAGGGTTCCGCTATTGCATCGAGGTCGGCCAGAAGGTCGGCCTGCGCCTCACCCTCACACGCCACACCGCCCAGAACCTCGACCAGATCTTCGACCTGATCGAGCGCGAGGGCATCGACCGCGCCTGCTTCTATCACCTCTGCCCCGCCGGTCGCGGCAAGGACCTGACGGCGCTCACCGCCGATGAATCCCGCGACGCCGTCGATACGATCGTCACCCGCACGCAGTCCCTCCTCGACCGCGGCCGACGCGTGGAGATCCTCACCGTGGACAACCACGCCGACGGCCCCTACCTCTACCTCCGCATGCTCCGCGAGAACCACCCCCGCGCCCAACAGGTCCTCGACATGCTCGCCTGGAACGGCGGCGGTCGCTACTCGTCCGGCGTCGGCATCGCCAGCATTGACTTCTACGGCAACGTCCACGCCGACCAGTTCTCCATGTTCCGATCCTTCGGCAACGTCAAGGAACGCAGGTTCTCACAGATCTGGCAGGACCTCTCCAACCCCGTCATGGCCGGCCTCAAGGAACGCCTGGCCCTGCTCACCGGCCGTTGCGCCGCCTGCCGCTTCAAGGACGTCTGCGGCGGCTCGCTGCGCGCCCGCGCCGAAATCACCACCGGCGACCCCTGGGCTTCCGACCCCGGCTGCTACCTGACTGATGACGAGGTCGCGTCCGTCGAACAGGCAATTCGCTCAACGTAGGAACGCCGTGTCTCCGCGCGAAAAAAGAACCGGGACGGCGAATCGCTTCGCCGTCCCGGCCTCTTGGCAGGGTGAAACTCTCGATGGGGTCAATCTGTCGCCAGAAAATCTATCGGCCGAGGCTACTTGTTCTCTTCAAGGATCTGCCGCTGCACGCCCGCCGGCACCTGCGCGTATTTGAGCGGCTCCATGACGCTCGACGCGCGGCCGGTGGACATCGACCGCAGCTCGGTCGTATACCCGAACATCTCCGACAGCGGAACCTCCGCCTCGACGATGCGGGTGTTCCCGCGCTGCTCACTGTTTACGATCAGGCCGCGACGGCGGTTCAGGTCGCCGGTGACGTTCCCGACGAATTCCTCGGGCGTCGTCACCACGACCTTCATGATGGGCTCGAGCAGCGTCGCGCCGGCGGCGTGGCAGGCGTCCTTGAACGCGATCGAGCCTGCAAGCTCGAACGCCACCTGCGAGCTGTCCACCGGGTGGTAGCTCCCGTCCACCAGCGTTACCTTCACGTTGATCATCGGGTAGTTCGCCAGCACGCCCGTCTTGGCCGCCATCCGCGCGCCGTACTCGACGCTGGGGATGTACTCCTTGGGGATCGAACCGCCGAACACCTTGTTCTCGAACGCGAAGTTGTCCGCCCAGCCGAGCTTCTTGAGGTCCTCGGCGGGCAGGGGCTTGCCGTCCGGGCCCGTGCCGTCGAACGGCTCCAGGTTGATCGTGCAGTCGCCGAACTGGCCGCGACCGCCGGTCTGCTTCACGTGCTTGCCGCGGACGTTCTGCACCGACCGGGTGATCGTCTCCTTGTAGGCGACCTTCGGCTTGCCGACGATCACGTCCACCTTGTGGTCGCGCGTCAGCCGCAGGCGCAGGATCTCCAGGTGCAGCTCGCCCATGCCGGCGATGATCGTCTGCCCCGTCTCCTCGTCGTAGTGTGCCTGGAACGTCGGGTCCTCACGACGCAGCACCGTCAGCGCCTCGCCCAGCTTCTGCTTGTCGTTGGCCGTCTTGGGCTCGATCGACATGCTGATGACCGGCTCGGGGAAGCTCGGCCGCTCCAGCAGCACCGGCTTGTCCGGGTCGCACAGCGTGTCGCCGGTCAGGGCGTCCTTGATCCCGATGACCGCGACGATGTCACCGGCCTCGGCGACCTCCAGCGGCAACCGATCCGCCGCGTGCATCTGGAACATGCGGCTCACGTTCTCGCGCGAGCTGCGGTTCACGTTCAGCACGCGCTCGCCCTTGGCGAGCTTTCCGCTGTACACGCGGACGTACGTCAGCGTCCCGTGCTGGTCGGTCACGATCTTGAACGCCAGGCCGCAGAACGGTTCGCCCGGGTCGCTCTTGCGCTCGATCACCTTCTCCGGGTCCTTCACGTCGTGACCGTGGATCGGGGGCAGGTCGGTCGGCGAGGGCAGGTAGTCGATGACCCCGTCCAGGAGTCGCTGCACGCCTACGTACTTCAGCGCCGACCCGCAGAACACCGGGTGGCACTTGAAGGCGATCGTCCCCTTGCGCAGCGCCGTCCGGATCTCCTGCTCGCTCAGTTCCTCGCCGTTGAGGAACTTCTCGGTCAGGCCGTCGTCCAACTCGGCCGCCTTCTCCACCAGGACGGCGCGCCACTTGTCGTACCGCTCGCGCTCGTCGTCGGGGATGGGCTTCTCGATCTGGGTCTTGCCCTTGTCCTTGTCGTCCTTCAGGTTGAAGTAGATCGCGACGCCGCGGATCAGGTCCATGATCCCCTGAAACGTGCTGCTCTGCCCGATCGGGATCTGCACCGCCACCGCCGGGGCGCCCAACCGTTCCAGGATCGAGTTGAACGAGAAGTCGAAGTCCGCCCCGATCTTGTCCATCTTGTTGATGAAGCAGACGCGCGGAACGTTGTACTTGGTCGCTTGGCGCCAGACGGTTTCGGACTGAGCTTCGACCCCTTCCTTGCCGTCGAACACCGCTACCGCCCCGTCCAGCACCCGCATCGATCGCTCCACCTCGGCCGTGAAGTCCACGTGGCCCGGCGTGTCGATCAGGTTGACCGTGTAGCGTTCGCCGTTGCGGTCCCAGGGGCAGGTGGTGGCGGCGGAGTTGATGGTGATGCCGCGCTTCTGCTCTTCGGGATCGAAGTCCATGGTGGCGGTGCCCTCATGCACTTCGCCCATCTTGTGGATCTTGCCCGTGTAATACAGGATTCGCTCGGAGACGGTGGTCTTCCCCGCGTCGATGTGAGCGGCGATCCCGATGTTCCGAATCTTCGACATGTCGCGTGCCATAACGTCCTCTTTTTCTCGCTTCTCGATCCTGACTTTTCGCTGCTGATGGAAACACAAAACCCGCGGGTGATTCGTATGCGGGATCGGCCCTGCGGGTTCGTTTACCGTCCACCGGTGGGTGGGCGAGCTTCGATTGTCGCGCCGCTCGAAGCTCCGCTGCATGATCGCTCGCTCATACTGACCATGCAGGGCTTCGCGGTCAGCATGAGCCGTTAATTCGGCTCGATCTTCATCGTCGCTCCTGTTCCTGTCCCCGGCGTGTCTCAGTCACGCGGGTGGGGTCCGTCGGTGGTGGGATTGCCAATTATGTACGTCAGCTAACGCCCGAGGTTTGACGCCATGCGCCGTTCTTCGAGCCTTTCCGGCATTTTCTGGCATCCGCCGCAAAAGGGTCGGCTAATTTACCGGCCGCGCAAGTCCCGTCAAGCATGAATGATCGGTCAACCTACACTATCGGCCGAGAAAATGCATCGCTCACATCCATAATCGTGCAAACGATCGCTCGACTTCCAGCGAACAGGACCAGAAATGACAACGTACTAACTTGCGTGCATCCAGTCGTGCCGATTCACACGTTCTTCTTTCCCCTGGTGCGGTCAGACGTCCCCGGATCAACCTGGCGATTTTACTTTATCAAATTTCCTGTATTTACCGGTCTTTGGGCTCAGTCTGGTCGCATTAATTTCCGATACACATAGGGTAGACCGACCAGCGTTTCGTGGGGCGGTACGGGAGAATGGCCAGTCGGAAAGGATTCCCGACTTCTGTCCGTATCCATCTGACCTGCCTGGGGTTGTGGAGACATCCCCTCTTCAGGTCAATCCCCCGTTGAAACAGTTCGGCTCGATAACCGCATCAGGCAGGAAGATGTCGCGTCCCCGATGCGCCGCCAACAGGCGGGCCGCAGTCGACCGACCAGGAAGTTACATGCGTCAAGCGGCTGTCCTTTCTCTGTTCATCCTGATCGCCGGGGTGTGGATTCGTCCCCACTTCACCGGCGCTGGAGAGGCCCCGCCGCCGCACGCCGCCGCCGACGTTTTCAACCTCAATCCTGCTCCTGTCTTGTCGAGCGTCCCTCCCGCCACGCAACCCGCGGCGGCAACTCAGCCCTCGCCCTGGAAACAATTGCGTGGCGCCGAGGGCTATTGGCGCGTTGCCGAGAGTCATTCGGGCGTCTGGTGGTTTGTTTCCCCCGACGACAAGCCCGAGTTCCTGAACACTGTCACCACCGTGCAGCCGTTCCAGCTTGCCCGGGACAAGGACGGGCCCGCCTTCCTCTCGACCGACTATGACGGCGGGCTCTCGAATAACGGCAACCTCGATGCCTGGGCCGCCAAGACCCTGGCTCGCGTGCAGGGGGCGGGGTTCAAGGGACTGGGCGCCTGGTCGCACCCGGTCTTCCACAAGTCGAACGTCCCGATGTCGCGCGACCTCAACGTCTGGTCGTGGATGCACGGCGCGGCAAGGCGGTTCTACGCCCCGGAGTTCGCAGCCACCGCCGACGAGGCCATCCGCACTCAGGTGGATCCGCTCAAGCGAAACAAGAGCCTGGTCGGGTATTTCATCGACAATGAGCTCGATTGGAGCGACGCGTCGTGCGGGCCGGGCGTGTACTTCGACTACCTTCCCGCCGCGGACCCGAATCGCATGGAGGTCACGCGGGTGATCCAGTCGGTCTGGACCACGGTCGAGAAGTTCAACGGCGACTGGAAGGTCAAGCTCAAGGACTGGAAGGACCTGGACGGCTGGCAGGCCCTTCCCCGCGTACCGCAACAGTCTTATGCCCGGCTGTTCAGCGCCTGGATCGGCCACATGGCCGAGGACTATTTCCGCCTGACCACCACGCTGATCCACAAGTACGACCAGAACCACCTGATCCTGGGCGTGCGCTTCAAGGGATGGGCGATGCGCGAGGTCGTCAAGGCCATGCGCGGCTACACCGACGTGGTCTCGCTCAACTACTACCCTGCCGACGCGCGGCTCGATCCGGACATGTTCCGGATGATCCACGAGGTGTCGGGCCAGCCGATCATGCTGTCGGAGTACTCGTTCCACGCGTTGGACGGGCGCAGCGGCAACCGCAACACGGTGGGCTTTTCGGCGCAGGTGCTTGATCAGCAGGCCCGCGGCGACGGCTATCGACTGATGACGACGCGGCTGGCGCGCGTGCCGTACGTCATCGGCGCCGACTGGTTCCAGTGGAACGACGAGCCGCCGAGCGGCCGCGCCAACGACGGCGAGGACGCCAATTTCGGCGTGGTGGACATCGACGACAAGCCTTACGACGCGCTAATCGCCTCGATCCGCGCCACGACGCCTCTGCTGAACCCGCTGCACGAGAAGAGCGCGACCGACCCCGGCCGCGACATCTGGCGCGAGTCGTTTGCCGACAAGCCGGTCGCCCGCGTGCCCTACCTGACGCACCCGATCCGGCTCAACGGCGAACTGTCCGACTGGCCCAGGGAAGCGCGCGTGCAGGGCATCCGTCACTCGCCGACGGTGGGGCTGGACCGTTCGAAGCTGCCGCTTCCCAACGTTTACCTGGGCTGGCGCGAGGACGGGATCTACATGGGCTGCGAGGTCTACGACAACGACATCATGGGCGCGCCCGCCCAGGGGTGGTGGTGGACGCGCGACAACTTCGAGTTCTGGATCTCGACCAAGCCGGTCGGCAGCGACCAGGACGGTTACGACCCCTCCTGCCACCAGTTCTTCTTCGTGCCCAACAGCTTTCCGGGCGAGGACGGCGTGTGCGGCACGGTGGGCGAGTTCCACCGTGACGGCGACGGGCTCAAGGACAACCTGATCCCGCATCCCGACATCAAGAACGTCACGCGCATCTTCCCCGACCGCTACGTGGTCGAGATCTTCATCCCCAACAAGGCGCTGCGCGGCTACGACCCGAAGAAGAACAACGCGCTGGCCTTCAACATCCACTTCCGGAACTTCCAGCATGCCCTGGATTATTTCTGGAGCGCGCCCAAGGACGTGCTGACGCAGCTTCGCCCGAACACGTGGGGTCCGGTGTACCTGGAACCGCCGGTCTCTGGGGGCAAGACGGTCGAAGCGCTCAAGAGCCCCACCCACCACACGGCGCCTGCGACGCAGGCGACGGCGAGCGTCAACTAAATCATGGCGGTTAGTTGGTTCCCCGGATGAGACATCGGCACAGGACCGCGCATGCCGCCCGCGCCTTCCTACCCCGTACATTTCCCGCATCTTGACACGGCTTGCCAACCGGGCCCAACGGATTTTCTTGCTTTCCGTTGCAGTTGTGCTTAACTCTAGCGGAACCGCGCGCGGTTTGCGTCCAAGCCGCGTCGGTATCCCGCCAAAAGGCTTGGAGAGGCAAGAACATGTCAAAGAACTTCATCGAGGGGCTCGAGAGCCGTCGTCTGCTGTCCACCGTCCTCGCGAACGGCATCGTCACCGTCACGGGTGGCAGCGGTGTGGACAACATTCAGCTCAGCGTGAGCGGCTCGAACCTGGTGGTGAAGGAGAACAGCGCCACTAAGACGTTCGCGCTCTCCTCGGTCAAGCAGATCAGCATTACCGGCAATGGCGGGAACGACGTGATCGCGATGGCCGCCAACCTGGCCATCCGCGCGGTGATCGATGGCGGGCTGGGCGACGACCGGATCACCGGCGGCAGCGCGTCCGACACTCTTCTGGGCGGCGATGGCAACGACTCGCTCGACGGCGGCTCTGGTGACGGCAACGACAGCCTCTACGGCGGCGCGGGGAACGATACCCTTCTGGGCCGCAGCGGCAACGATCGGCTCGACGGTGGGATCGGCAACGATTCGCTCAACGCCGGCATCGGCAACGATACGATCCTGGGCGGTGACGGCGCCGACACCGTCATCGGCGACGAGGGCCGCGACACGATCGACGGCGGCACGGGCAACGACAACATCAACGCCGGCAAGGGCGACGACACGATCGACGGGGGGCTCGGCACCGACACGATCGTCGCCGGCGACGGCATCGACACCGTCACCTACGCCTCTCACACCACCAAGGTGGACATCTCGCTCGACGGGGTCAAGAACGACGGCTCGGCCGGTGAGAACGAGAACCTGGGCAACGACATCGAGAACCTGACCGGCGGCTCGGCCGGCGACGTGATCAACGGCAACGACAACAACAACGTCCTGAACGGCGGGGTGGGCAACTCGAACGACACGCTGGGCGGCAAGGGCGGCGACGACCTTCTGATCGGCGGCGACGGCAATGACTGGCTCGTCGGCCGCGACGGCAACGACACCCTGCAGGGCGGGTCGGGCAACGACAGCCTGGACGGCGGCAACGGGGACGACGTGCTCGACGCCGGCATCGGCAACGACACGGTTCGCGGCGGTGACGGCGCCGACAACCTGATCGGCAATGAGGGCACGGACCAACTCTTCGGCGACGCCGGCGACGATACGCTCGACGGCGGCAAGGGCAACGACACGCTCAACGGCGGCGACGACGACGACGAGCTGCTGGGCGGCGACGGCAACGACACGCTCAACGGCGACGCCGGTGACGACCTGCTCGACGGCGAAGAGGGCGCCGACCTGATGAGCGGCGGCGACGGCGAGGACGTGGCCGACTACTCGCTGCGCACCAACGACGTCTTCCTCACGCTCGACGGGATCGCCGACGACGGCGAGGCCGGCGAGGGCGACAACATCGATGACAGCGTCGAAGACCTGACCGGCGGCGCCGGCAACGACATCCTCGTCGGCAGCGACCAGGGCAACTTCCTCACCGGCAATGACGGCAACGACCAGCTCGACGGCGGCGAGGGCGACGACTTCCTCGACGGCGGCCTGGGCGATGACGACCTGGCTGGCGGCGGCGGCACCGACTACGTCGATTACTCCCAGCGCACCGAGGACCTCACCCTGACGCTCGACGACACCGCCAACGACGGCGACCAGAGCACGGGCGAGGCCGACAATATCCACAGCGACGTCGAGATCGTGGCCGGCGGGCAGGGCAACGACCACATCATCGGCAACGAGCTCGACAACCAGCTCATCGGCAACGAGGGCAACGATACGATCGAGGGCGGGGCGGGCAACGACACGCTCTTCGGCGACGCCGGGAATGACCTGCTCGAAGGCCAGGACGGCGACGACACCATGCAGGGGGCCGACGGCGACGACACGTTCTCCGGCGGCACCGGCGACGACACCGCCGACTACTCCGACCACGACCTGGACCCCTCGCAGATCACCGACGAGGCCTATCTCCAGGTGACGATCGACAGCCTGGCGGATGATGGCATCGACGGCGAGTTCGACAACGTCATGGTGGACGTCGAGAACGTCATCGGCACCAACGCCAACGACTACATCATCGGCTCGATCAACGACAACATCATTGACGGCCGCGGCGGCAACGACTCGATCGAGGGCCGTGGCGGCAACGACACGCTCTACGGCGGCGCCGGCAACGACACGATGGACGGCCAGGCCGGCGACGACGTGCTCTTCGGCAACGACGGCACGGACGCGCCGACCGACCCCTCGATCAGCGACGACGACGTGCTGATCGGCGGCGTCGGCAACGACCAGCTCGACGGCGAGGGCGGCACCAATTTCCTCACCGGCGGCGACGACGATGACATCCTGACCGGCGGCGACGGGGTCGATTCGCTCGACGGCGGCAACGGTGACGACCAGCTCGACGGCGGGGCGGGGGATGACCTCCTCCAGGGCGGCATCGGCGACGACAGCCTCGTGGGCGGCGACGGGTTCGACACGATCGAGGGCGGCGACGGCTCCGACACGCTCTTCGGCGGCAACGACGATGATTCGCTCGACGGCGGGGCGGGCAACGATGTGATGTCGGGCGACGACGGCAACGACACGCTCACCGGCGGCAGCGGCAGCGACGTCATGGGTGGCGGCGAGGGCGACGACTTCTTCTTCAACGCCGACGGAGAGCCCGACAACCTTGACGGCGGCCCCGGCAACGACACCCGCCAGGAAGACGCCAACGACATCGCCTTCAACATCGAGAACGTCGTCCCGGCGAGCCAGGCCCCGGCGCTGATGACGACGCTGTCGGTCAACCCCAGCGACGGCAGCGTCAACGGCGTGGTGGGCGGCGACGACGACCAGCAGGACACGCAGTCGCTCAACGCCAACGACATCGGCGGGCCGGACCTGATCACGCAGACGGACCAGCCGATCACCGGTGTGATGACAGCGTGAAGCGGAAGGCTTCGAAGTTTAAGACTAGGACACTGGCAAGCCGAGGTGGCTTGCCAGTGTTCATTGTGGACGAACATCAGCGAACGTTACGCCCACTGCTGCCAGCCGTGTTCCACCTGGCGGCCGTGGTTGCGCAGGGCCGCCGGGTCGGACACGGCGCGGACGCGCCCGTCGACCCCCGAACCGAGCCGCCGACGGGCGGCCTCGGCCGCGCGCGGTATGATCTGGACCCGAGCCGCCCTCGACCCACCGTCCCCGCCGCTCGTCGCGCTGATCGCGTGGCGAGCCTTTGGGTTGCCCATCCGGGAGTCGATCGGGTGGGTGCGGATGAACTCCCCAGGCCCGCCCACGGCAGCGGGAGTTTGAGGCGCCTCTGAACGTTTAAGCGACCCAATATGAAGATTACCCAAGTCCGAACCCGCGTGATCGAGTGGCGTGGCAAGACGACGCCGCTGCCGCCGCACTTTTGCACCAACCCGATGGACGTGCTGGCGCTGCCGGAATCGTCGTCGTCGATGGCGACGTTCACGTTTCACGGCTGGCTGCTCGTCGAGATCTTCACCGACGACGGCCGGGTCGGCATCGGCAACGCGGCCCTGGCGCCGCGCGTGACCAAGCAGACGATCGACCTGTACCTCCGGCCGCTGCTGATCGGCGCCGATCCGTGGGACGTCGAGTTCCTCTGGCAGCACATGTACCGCAAGACGATGGCGTTCGGCCGCAAGGGGATCGCGATGGTCGCGA
>DATBFY010000713.1:0-24358 GCA_036558265.1 Tepidisphaeraceae bacterium
ATCGTCGGAAGCATCGCATGGGCTTGGCTCATCAGGAACGACATTCGAAAGTATCAGGCAGCCCGGCGGGCGAGACGAATACGGGACGGCCTCTGCCCCAAGTGTGGGTATGACCTGCGCGCGACGCCGGATCAGTGTCCGGAATGCGGAGCCTTTCCCGCTGAGACGTTGGGGTGATTGACGCGCGTCCCGCCGCTCGCGCGCAAATGTGGGGTTATTTCAAGATTCTTTTTGTCAGAGGATTCGGCGCTCGTCGGGCGCGAACCTCCGATTTTGACCCAAAGAACGGCATTTGGGTCAAAATCTCCGGTCCCGCGTGGACGAATGAGGTCTGATCGCGTGGCGGCCTGGAGGCCGGGTTCGCCGCTGTCGCGGCGCCTACACCGTCGCGGCAACGCCGCAGCCGTCCACCCTCCCGGCGGATCGTTCGCGCGGGCCGGACGTGAGCGGTCGGGGCGTTGGGACTCGCAGTCTTCGCGGCAGATCAGTCGTCGTACGTCAGCTTGTCGATTTGACATGTGACACATGACCACACTCAGGGCACCGGTCATGCCCGCTTCGCAGGTCGTATCCACAATTACGACAAGCGAACGGCTGCTGGCCGTACCTTCGCCTCAGACGCTTTCGAGTGTACACCGCCAAAGCGGCCAAGGAGACCAACAGTATTAGGTAACTCGGGACGTGGCACTCCCAAAGTTCAAAGCGGTCCGTCAGCGGCTCACCCATCAGCTCCCACCTGCTTTGCGCCCAAGTCGAGCTGCTCATCAAAATGAATCTGGTGTCCGGCTCAAGGCTTGCACCGTTCTCAGGGAGCGCAACCCGCATTATTAATATTTCGCCGCGCCCGACCGTCCATGAAACTGATCTCTTGGTCGTTGTGTGGATGATGCCGAAGGCGATGATCCAGCTTACCGCAATGAGCAATGTCACAATGCCAATTGCTATCCATCCGGCACGTCTGACTCTACGATGCAACATCCCATCCCGGCTCTCGCGCCTTCGCGGTAATTCAGTCGCCGCAGATCAGTCCTCATCCACGGAAGCCAATTATATATTTGACCCGCCCGCCGCAGGTGTTTGGCTCGGCCACATGGCATCGAACAGGAACGGCTTGCCCGGTTTCGACGCCACCCATCCGGCGCGGAGCGCCTGTCGTATCGCGTCTGCGACCTGTCCGGGCGTGGCGGGCGATTGGTCATAGTCGTATAGCCCGCCCCACCCGACTTCCCGGCTTTGGGGAAGGGCGACCACCAACACGCTGCCCGTTGTCCCGATGAGTTCCGCACAGAACACGAGCGGGCCGCCGTCGTCCACTGTCGCCGTCGGAGGCCTCTGGCGGATGCGCCAGCGATAGGAAACTCCGTCCACAACGATCTTCCGGGACCCGGTCTTCGGCATTGCCATATGACCTCGGCTTCCGCTCGCTCCTTGAGTTCCTTACGCCGCGCGGCGTCCACCTCTGACTCGGGGACGTTGACCAGCCTACACAGGGCGCGGTCGAACGCGGCAATTCCACCTTAAACTCCACCGTGTTGGCAAGTCGGGTTATTTCAAGGCTCTTTTTTGTCAGAGGATTCGGCGCTCGTCGGGCGCGAACCTGCGACTTTGACCCAGGAAACGGCGCCTGGGTCAAAATCTCCGGTCCCGCGTGGACGAGGGAGCGTTTATCGGGTTCCGGGCTGGGGCCCGGGTCCGCCGCTGTCGCGGCGCCTACACCGTCCGAAAACGCCGCCGCCGGGCCACCCCCGCCCGTCGGGAGGAATGAAGAGACGGAGGGGGAACAGGGGGGGACGGCCGGCCAGTCCAATCTTCGCGGATCCGACGCCCGGAGCGTGGACGGCCGCTGGCTTTTGGGACGGTGTAGCCGGGGCGCAGCGCCGGTTCCACCCCAAACCCCTGCCCCGTCCCGCGCAACGCCGCAGCCGTCCAGCCTCCCGGTGGAGCCGTCGCGCGGTGGGACGCGCGTGAGCGAGCCGGTGGGACTCGCGAACCGTCCGCGGGTTTCGCGGTTAGCGCTTCGGGCGCAAGGCGCCGTAAGTTACGTGCCTTCTCGCGTGACACCGTATGTCGGAAGGTCGAATTCGTCCCGTAGTTGGCGCACGAAGAAGTAATGAAATAAGGCGGGAATGCCCATCAATTTCGTCACCTGGTTGCGAATCCACACGCCAACCCGGGTCGTGGGAAGGAAGGCCGATGCGAAATAGCGCACCGACTTCTGTTTGGCCTCGACGAAGGGCCGCAGCATCTGCTCGTAGCGACGATAGGCCGCCTCGTAGTCCTCTCCCGCGCGGCTGAGCTCACCGGCCAGCACATACGCTTCGGCCATGGCCATTCCGGCCCCCTCGCCGGCCAGCAGGGAAACGCAGGCCGCGGCATCGCCGATCAGCATCACGCGCCCTTTGGACCAGCGGTCCATCCTGATTTGACTGACGCGATCGTAATACACGTCATTCACTTGCTCCATTGCCCGGAGGATTCGCGGGCACTCCCAGCCGGCGTCCGCGAAAACCTGGCGCAGAACGGCCTTGCGCTCGCCGGCATCGACCGGCTCCGGGCCGGACCGTTTCTCGCAGGCGAAGAGCAGGGAAAACATCGTCCGGTCACCGCGCACGGCGCCGCGCGCGACCTGGCGGCCGGGCGTCGAGTAGGTGACGAAAACCTCTTCGTCGCGGGGCCGATAGCCTTCGACCTCGAAGGCGGCGACCCGATATCCGAGCTGCCTCTCGAATTGATGTTCGGGCCCGAAGGCGAGTTGGCGCACGGTGGAATGCAACCCGTCGGCGCCGATCACGAGGTCGAACTCGCGCGCGGCGCCGTGCTCGAACGAGACGAGCACGCCGCTCGCCCGTTCGTCAATGGCTGAAATGCTGTTGCCAAACAGCACCTCGACACGGCCTTCAATGGTGCGGTAAATCGCCGCGGCCAGATCGCCGCGCGGCACGCTCGTGAAGCGGCCCTTCATACTTTGATGGAGGATCTCGGTGGAGAATCCCCCCACCTTTCGACCGCGGTGATCGACGATCCGCAGTTCCCGAATCGCGTATCCGTGCTCGCGCACCTCCGGCAGAATGCCCATCCGCTCCGCAACCGTGTAGCCCACGCCCCAGAAATCAACCCCATACCCGCCCGTGCGAAACCCAGGAGCCTTTTCGATCAGCACGACCTCGTGGCCGCCCCGTTGCAGCCAGTGGGTCAAGCATGTTCCGGCGATACCCGCACCGTTGATGGCGACTCTCATGCGCGATGGCCCTTGATCGACATGGGGCTGACGTCGCGGAGTCTATCCCGCCGGTCCATGCGCGAACAGGCCCGCAACGGCGCGGAGGCGCGACGGGGACAACAAAGGCGAGGATGGAGGATGGAAGATTGAGGATGGAAGACGCTTTTCCATCTTCCATCCTCGATCCTCCATCTTCGTTTCCTGCCTTCAATCCTCATCCACCCGCTGATACCGGTACATCGCCTTGTACAGCCCCGCCACCTCTTCGGATTGAACCGTCCGCGGCCGATACCGCTCGTTGCGGGGCTGAAGCCGGATCACCGCCTGGCCGGCGTCATCGTTCTCGAAGAAGACGCGCTTGAAGGTGGTCTGCCCATCCGCAAACCGCACGAAACAATCATCCCCGCTCTTGGGCGTCGCCGCCGGTGAGAAGACCACGATGTCCCCCTCGCCATACTTGGGCGTCATGCTGTCCCCGTGTACCCGCGCCGCAAACGCGTCCTGGTCATGCACGTCCGGGCAGCCGATGTAGTCGTCCGCCACTCTGGGGGGGTAAGCAAGATCCGTAAAATCCTTGGGATAGCCCGCCGAAACTCGATTAATCACCGGAACCGTGTTGGTGGTCACGCGCTCAACATTGGTGGCGGATTTCTCGACCATGTCCGCCAGCACGCCCGAGAGGTAGGCGTCATCGAGGTTGATCGATCCGCCGACGCCGGGCTTGGCCTGGGGTTGCAACGGTGTAGTTGGGAGCAGCGCGGCCCTGGCAGACGCGTTGTCCGACAACAGCTTGTGCAGCATCGCCCGCACATCCCGCGGCGTGCGGTGCAGGTGGGCCTGCGTCACCAGCTCGTTGGCCGCAAAACCCAGCGTCTGTTCCAGCCGCCGAAGCTTCTCATCCGACGGCGGATTGGGCACGCGCCCCGTCTCGATCAGCGACAGGTACGGCTTGGAAATCCCCGTGCGGCCGGCCAGCTCGTCCAGGGTGAGGCCCAGGCGCCGCCGCTGCTTGCGGAGTTTGGCGCCCAGGGCTTCCATGGTCATTGCTTGCATACTTTTCCGGGTGGCATGGGCAACGCTGCGCCGTTGCCCGTGACGCTCTCTCGCGAAAATCACGGGCAAACAAGTTTGCCCATGCCACCCGATCCGGTTTTCAAAAACGGATGGTGCTGTTTTGCGAAAGTTAGTCATATCGGGTTGTCGCAGAAAAATCAAGAATTAATCTTGACATTTACCTAACAGATGCTCATAATGCTGAGCGTCGTTTGATGGATATTAAACATGACTGACAGGATGTCTCTAAAACGGGGGGAGGCGGGAAGTTATGGAACTGTTAGAGACTTGTCAGACCAAGGGCTGGTCGCGCTGGACGCCCACGGCGGGCCTGGAACGGCGGATGGCTTTTTTAAATCCGGCCGACCGGAAGCTGCTGGAGATCGAGTCTAGTGGGTCGCTCATGTGGCGGCAACTGGCGGCGCTTCTGGGGCGGGACGTGGGCTCGGTCACCCGGCGGATCGGGACGCTGCGGCGCCGGCTGAATGATCCGCTGGTGATCGCGCTGGTGGAGGAGGGGAAGTTGCTGCCCGAGTTCCACCGCGAGGTGGGGCTGGCGTACTTTTTGAGGCGCGAGCCGGTGGCGCGGATCGCGCGGGAGATGGGGCTCTCGAAGTACGAGACGCGGCGGATCGTGATGTACGTGAGGGGGTGGGGTGGGGTGGGGGGGAAACGTGAAACGTAAAACGTGAAACGTGAAGACGTGAAACATGAAGACATGAAACATGAAGAGCACGGCGGGCGGAGTTGCTCGTAGCACGGGCGCCTCGCCCGTGATTTTACAGACACGGGCGGGGCGGATCGTGCTACGGGGCTTTTGGGGGAACATCATGGCGGCGAAGGGGAAGTGGTCGGCGCGGGCGGAGCTGGTGGCGCGGTGGTTTGACGTTGATGCTTCGTCGGTTCGGGCGAACGAATCGCGACCGGCGGTTGGGCCGCCGCCGGACGTTGAGCTGAGCGGCGGGAAGGTGGTACTGGTCTGCGGGCCGAGCGGGGCGGGGAAGTCCACGCTGCTCGGGCAACTCCGGCGACGGGCGGGGCGGCGGGTGGCGTGGACCGATCTGGGACGGGTTCGCCTGCCTCAGGCGCTGGTGATCGACGCGATGGCGGATGCACTGGGCGGCGGGCGCGGCGACGACGCGATCGTCACGGCGCTGGAGGCGCTGTCGCGCGTTGGACTTGGGGAGGTGTGGACGTATCTGCGGACGGCGGAGCAGCTTTCGGAGGGGCAGCGGTGGCGCTTGCGCCTCGCGCTCGCCCTGGCACGCGCCACCGCGCCCAGGCGCCACGCCAGGACGCCATCGGCAGTTAGCGGTCGCACCGAAGGTGCACCTTCCCGCGCAGGATCGACCCGATTCTCCAAACCACCCCTCACCATCCTCGCCGCCGACGAGTTCGCCGCCCCACTCGATCCCGTCACCGCCCACGTCGTCGCCCGCGCCCTCCGCAAGGCCGTCAACGCCAACTCCGCAAACCTCTGCGCCATCGTCGCAACCGCCAGACCCGGCGACCTCGCCCGCGCCCTCCAGCCCGACCTGACCGTCCGTTGTGATTTCGGAACCGTCCAACTCTTTCCAGAAAGGAGACCATCATGAGTCGTAACGGCAATGGGCTTCACCACAAACAAGCCCGGTTCCTCAACGAGCAGCTCTTCACCGGCCGCGGCGCCCAGGACATCCTGCGCAAGCTCAAGGTCCAACCCGAATCCTTCATCGGCTGGATGGCCGAACCCGACTTCGTCAAGATGTCCAACCTTGCCCTCAATGGCCTGATCACCCTCCGGCGCTTCGAAATCGAAGCCTTCCTCATCCAGAGCGCCCGCGCCGCCCGCAAAAAGATGCGCCGCAAGGCCCGCGCCGCCGCCACCTCGACGACCAACCCGACCCCCGTTCCCGCCGCGCCCGCCGCGCCCGCCCATTGCGACCGCGAGCTGATCCGACTCCGCCACGGCGACCAGGCCGCCCGGGCATTCGATAACCTCGCCAGCCCTCAACCCCAAAAAACGCCGAGTGCTCCGCCAGCCGCGCCTTGCGCCGGCGTGCCCACTTCAGTGGTGCACGTCGGTGCGCCCGACAATCCACAACCCCCACACACCAGTCCAGACCTCCCCCCCATCCCCAATCCCCAGGAGGCCCAACCATGAACGCAATTCCTCTGCCCGCGTTCCTCCCAGGACGCCTCCTGATCGGTCACGGCACACCGAAAGATTACAGCGCGCTCGAACGCTTCCACTACCGCGCCAAGCGCCCGGCCACCTGGGCCGGGGTTTGGGTCGTGCATTACGAAGAACCCTTCACGGGCGGGCCGCCCGTGCCACCTGAAACGGCGCGCGTCGTCGCGGTGGCCGTGCTCTCGTATCCGACCGTCAATTCCGCGGCGCGGGATCGGGTCCTGGGGATTGGCCGTTGGGCCGCTGCGCGAAAGCTGGCCTGGGTCAACCGCCACGTGCGGACGATCTCGCGCGTCGTCGTGCACCCGCAGTTTCGGGGGGTGGGGCTGGCGTCGCGGCTGGTTCGGGTGGTTTGCGCGCAATGTCCGACACGGTGGGTGGAGGCGTATGCGGTGATGGGAAGGGTGCATCCGTTTTTCGAGAAAGGAGGCATGAACCGGGCAGCGGGGCCGGGCGATGGGCCGGTGTATTATTGGTGGGATCGTCAATTTCACGCCACGCGAAAGTCGTCATCCTGAGGGAGTTTCAAACGACCGAAGGATCTGGCCTCGAGGGGGCAGACCGGACTGATTCGCCGTCGCGGGCTAAATGACCGCCCGCGATTCCGGAACATCCTCCTCGCGTTTAGCGGCGGCCCGAAAGACCGCGCGCCTCCGCGGTATTCGAGCGTTGTGAATCTCCATTTAGATCCTTCGCTTCGCTCAGGATGACGGTGCTTGCGCGGGGGGTGACACTTGCACAGGGGGACATCATGGATCGCGAAGAAGGGGTGGACATTGGGCTTTGGGAGCGGTGTGCGAACGAGGATCAGCTTTATGCCTGGGTGCAGAATTTTCTGCAGTTGCGGATGCCGCGGCGGGGGGTTTGCGCTGGGCATCAGTCGCCGTTCGAGTATTTGAAGCACGCGTATTTCGAGCCGGGGAAGGACGTGGTGGTCTGGGCGCCGCGGGGCGGGGGAAAGACTCGGCTGGGGGCGGCGGCGACGCTGCTGGACCTGCTGCACAAGCCGGGGGTCTGCGTCCGCATCCTGGGGGGATCGCTCGAGCAGAGCTTGCGGATGTGGGAGCACCTGCTGCCGGATATCACGATCTACTGCAAAGACAAGATTGATGGGAAGCTGGGGGCGCGGCGCTTTCGACTCGTGAATGGGTCGTCGGCGGGGGTGGTGACGCAGTCGCAGCGTGCGGTGCGCGGGCTGCGGGTGCAGAAGCTGCGGTGCGACGAGGTGGAGATGTTCGACCGGCGGGTGTGGGAGGCGGCGCAGCTCATCACCAAGACCAGGCCGGCGGACGCCAAGACGGGCGAGCCGGCGATCAGCGGGGTGGTGGAGGCGTTCTCGACGCTGCACCGGCCTGGGGGGTTGATGGAATCGATCGTGGACAACGCGAAGGAGACGGGCGTGCGCGTGATCCGCTGGTGCGTGCTGGAGGTGTTGCAGAAATGCCCCCGGGAGCGGGATTGCGCGGCGTGTCCGCTGGACGAGGATTGTCACGGGATCGCCAAGAAAGATTGCGATGGCTTTTTATCCATCGATGACGCGATCGCGATGAAGCGGCGGGTGAGCAGGGAGACGTGGGAGGCGGAGATGCTCTGCCGGCGGCCCAGCCGCACTGGGCGCGTGTTCGGGACGTTTGACGTGGACGTGCACGTGCGGGAGGAGTTGCCGGCGGCGGATGCGGGCTCGCCCCAGATCGATCCGAAAGCAGAGGGGATGTACCTGGGGATCGATTTCGGGTTTCGCAATCCGTTCGTGTGTTTGTGGATCTGGCGGGATCGGCATGGGCGCTCGATCGTCATCGACGAGTACGTGCAGTCGGAGGTGGATCTGGCGGGGCACATCGAGGCGATCCGGGCCCGGCCGCACGGGGGCGCGGTGCGCGTGACGTGCGATCCGGCGGGTTGCGCGCGCAACGAGCAGACGGGCACGTCGAACGTGCAGCGGCTGCGGGATGCGGGGTTCAAGGTGGCGTGCCGGGCGAGCCGGATCCCCGATGGCCTGGAGATGATCCGCGCGGGGCTGCGCAGCGGGACGGGCCAGGTGAGCTTGTTCATTCACCCAAGATGCAAGCAGTTGATCCTGGCGATGCGGACGTATCATTACGGCGATCGGGATCGGGCCGAGGTGCCGGCGAAGGATGGGCCGGATCACCTGGTGGATGCGCTGAGGTATTACTTTGTCAGTCGCGATGCGGGGGAGGGGAAGGTGGGGTGGTATTGAGCGCGAGCGATTTGGGTTGGCCGGGGGCGGTGGTCAGGGCGAAGAGCTTGTAGCGGCGGCCGGGGAGGCGGACCGCGCGGGCGGCGATGAGGTTGACCTCGGGCAGGCGGCGCTGGAAGGAGGCGAGGTCGGTCGGCGATTTACCGTTCGGGTCGTCGAGCAGGTAAAGGATCGTCGTGGCGCGGGGGTCGAAGGTGATGTCGAGGGGGAGATAGAGGGTGGCCTCCGGCGGGAGTTTGGCGGGCAGGGTCGTGATCGATTGCCCGGATTTGAGCGCCAGGTTGATGAAGGCGGCGGCGGTGCGGGGGGAGCGGACGTTCTCGATGGGGGTGCGGATGAAGTTGAGGAAGCCGACCAGGGCGATCACGAGCAGCGTGCAGACGATCGCCAGGGTGTCGTCGAATTTCGGGCGGCCCATGCGGCGGCGCAGGCGGAGCGAGGCGCGCAGGCGGTCGATGGCCAGGGCGATGAGGAGGGTCTGGGCGGGCATGACGGGGAGCAGGTACGCGTTCTTCTTCAGGTGGACGAAGGAGAAGAAGAGGACGGTCAGGGCATACCACAACAGCGGGAAAAGCGTCCGGCGGCGTCGCCAGGCGATCGCCAGGCCGAAGAGCCACAGCGGCGTCCAGGGGAGCGAGATCTGGAGGAGTTGGGGGAGGTAATAGAGGAACGGGCGGGCGTTGTCGATGTTGTCCGTCAGCTCGCCCACGGATTCATAACGCCAGATATCGGTGGCGTGGGGGATGTGGCGGAGTACGTAGAGGGGCCAGGGGAGGGCGATTGCAATGAGTATGGCAATTCCAATTATATGCAATGATATTGATCCCGGTACGCGGCGGCGGTAGAGGACGTGGTAGAGGACGATCGGGATCAGCAGGTGGATGAGCAGGGGGGGGCCCTTGGCCAGGAGGCCCAGGGCGGTGGCGATGTAGAAGAGAAGCAGGGAGGCGCGGGTGGCGCGGATCCAGGCCCAGAGGGCGGCGAGGGCGAAGAAGGCCAGGTAGGGGTCGGCCATCACCTTTCGGTATTCATCCGGGATGAAGTAGCTGGTGACCCAGACGAGGGTGGCGGGGACGGCGAATCGGCGGCCGAGCGTGCGGCGGGCGAGGTCGTAGATCAGGAGGGTTGCCAGCGCGCCCAGGAGGGCGGGGGTCCCGCGCGCCAGGGCCTCGCTCCAGTGGCCGGCCAGTTTGAAGAGGATCGCGCTGCACCAGTAGGGGAGCGGGGGTTTCTGGAGGCGGATCTCGTCGTTGAGGACGGGGACGAGCCAGGGGTTGACGTGGAGCGGGGGGGTAGTTCGGTCGGGGTCGAGGCGGAGGGCACCATTGAGGTCGGCGCGCTGGACCAGGTGGACGTTGGGGACGGTGGCGGGGGCGGCGCGCCAAGGCCAGCCCGATTCGGCCATCTGGCGGGCGGTCTGGACGACGCGCGCCTCGTGGCTGATCACGATGTCGCGCCGGCCAAGGAAAGGGAGGAACGCGGCGGCGGCGAGGATCGAGAGGAAGATGGCGCGTGCGGGTCGCACGGGGGGGAATGTCAAAAGTCGAGAGTCGAAAGTCAAATGGGGATTCGCCCGGGAGTTGGGATCTATTGGACCAAAGTCCAATAGGCGCGGGGTTGGCGGGGATGGATAGTTGGCTCGTCGGGTCGCCGCGGGAGGCCGCTGAGCGTGCGGAGGTCCTCATGGCAACGGAAATGGGATCGTGCGGTTGGCCGGCGCCTGCCGTCGTTGGCGCGGTCGTTGTCATGGTCATCGCTGGATGGGTGAATGTGAGGGTGTGGGGACAACCGGTGGAGGGCGGGGCGGCGGCGGCGAGTGACGAGGCGGCGTGGCGGCGGCGGATCGAGGAGCGGATGCAGTCGCTGGAGCGGGAGAACGCGGACCTGCGCAAGGAGTTGGGGCACGTCGCGGAGACCAAGCAGGCGGTGCAGCAGGACGCTGCGGCGCGGGATCGAAGCGGGCTGACGCTGAGCCCGCGGGTGGGGCCCACGACCCCGCCGGAGTTCGACACGCACAAGTACATCGCGGAGGGGGACTTCCCGGGGTCGATCACGATTCCGGGGACGAACATCTCGATCCAGATCGGCGGGTTCGTGCAGGTGGACGCGATCACGGACACGAACCTGATCGGGAGCAAGGACAGCTTCATCGTGTCGAGCATCCCGACGAGCGGGGAGAGCGCCGGGCAGTCGAACATCAGCGCGCGGCAGACGCGCCTGTTCGTGAAGACGGTGGCGCCGACGTCGTAAAACTCGCTGGTGACGTACGCCGAAGGAGACTTCTTCGGGCCGGACGGGACGGATTTCCGGTTGCGGCACGCGTACGGGGAGATCGGTGACAAGCACAAGCTGCTGGGGGGTCAGACGTGGTCGACGTTCATGGACGCGTCGGTGTACCCGGCGATCTTCGACTACCAGGGGCCCAACGGGATGGTGCTGGTCCGGCAGCCGATGGTGCGGTATACGGAGAAGTTTCGGGACGACCTGCAATGGCAGATCGCGCTGGAGGATCCGAACCCGGACCTGTCGGAATCGGGCGGGCTGGCGGGGAACGGGACGTCGCAGTGGCCCGACCTGGCGTCGAACGTGCGGTGGTCGCCGTCGTGGGGGCACCTGCAACTGGCGGGAATCCTGCGGGAACTGACGTTCGACCCGGCGGTGGGGTCGCGGTCGAGCTCGCTTGCCTGGGGGCTGAACTTCACCGGGACGGTGAACGTGGGCCCGGAGGCGGCGAAGGGGAAGCAGGACAACGTGGTGTTCGAGATCACCGGAGGTCAGGGGATCGCGAATTACTTCAACGACACGAACGGACTGGGCCTGGACGGGTTCGTGAAGACGAACGGGAAGCTGGAGGCGCTGGACATCTGGGGCGGGTTCGTCGCGTACCAGCATTACTGGTCGCCGCGATGGGCGTCCACCGCGGGCTACAGCTATCTACACGTGGACAACACCTCGAGCCAGGACGGGGGGACGTATCGGTCGGGTCATTACGTGGTCGTGAACGTCACGTACGAGCCGATCGCGCGGGTTTGGCTGGGCCTGGAGGCGCTGTACGGGATCCGGGAGGACAAGGACGGGAGCACGGGGGACGACGGACGACTGTCCTTCTCGGTTCAGTATCGGTTCTAGGGGACATGAGCGCAAACGAGAACGTGACACGCGCGCGACGCGCGAAGCACGGCAATGGAATCGGCGCGGCCGGCCGTGAGTTTCCCGCGCATCCCAAGTCCGAACAGGAGCGACGACATGAATAAGCAGCACGACGAGGCGGCGGCGGCGGCGGCGAATGGCAATCACGGATCGGTCGGGCAAGCCCGTGAAGCGGATCTGCTGGGGCGGCCGGATCAACTGGTATCGCAAGCGGTTCCGCCGGGCGTGGATCGGCGCACGTTCCTGATGCGAAGCGCGGTGGTGGGGGCGACGGCGGTGATGGTGGGTCGTTCGGTGTCCGCGGAAGAGAGGGCGGAGCGGGCGACGGCGCCGGCGCCGGCGCTGGCGGGCGACCTGAACGTGGTGCGGCGGCAGAAGGGGCCGGTGATGACCACGCTGGACGAGTTTTACAAGGTGGGTCCGGGCCCGTCGAGCTCGCACACGATCGGGCCGATGCGGATCACGTACGACTTCTACCAGCGGTGCACGAAGCTGCCGGCGGACGCGCTGGCCAAGGCGACGGCGGTGAAGGTGCACCTGTTCGGGAGCCTGAGCGCGACGGGGAAGGGTCATGGCACGGAGCGGGCGGCGCTGGCGGGCGTGGTCGGCAAGGAGCCCGCGACGGTCGACCCGGCGTTCCTCGACGGCTTGCGCGACAACCCGAACCAGTCGTTCCCGGTGAAGCTGGGCGCGGCGACGTTCAACGTCAGCCTGCCGGACATCGTCTACGATGCGCCCAAGGGCAACTTCCCGCATCCGAACACGATGACGTGCAAGCTCATGGCCGGGAACGAGGTGTTGCTGGAGCAGGAGTACTACTCGGTGGGTGGCGGGTTCATCGAGTGGAAGGGGTACACGCCACCGCAGAAGAACGCGCCGAAGTACCCGTTCTCGACGATGAAGGAGCTTCGGCAGCACGCGGAGCTGAACCACCTGACGATCGCGCAGGTGATCCTGGCGAACGAGATGTCGATCCCCGGGCGGACGCAGGAGGAGGTGTACGCGTTCATCGACAAGATCACGAACGCGATGGTGGCGATCGTGAAGTCGGGTCTGAGCGCGCCGGAGGACAGCGTGCTTCCGGGCCCGATCAAGCTGCACAGCAAGGCGGCGACGGTCTACAAGCGGGCGATGGACGAGTCGTACCAGTCGGATCGAGGGATCGGCGCGTTGTCGGCGTACGCGCTGGCGGGATCGGAGGAGAACGGGCGCGGGCACCTGGTGGTCACGGCGCCGACGGGCGGTTCGGCCGGGGTGCTTCCGTCGCTGGTCTACGGGCTGGGCGAAGGCGGGCGGAAGTTGCCGCCGGAGAAGATCCGCGAGGGGATGCTTGCGGCGGCGGCGATCGGTTACCTGTGCAAGCACAACGCGACGCTGTCGGCGGCCGAGGGCGGCTGCCAGGCGGAGATCGGGGTGGCGTCGGCGATGGCGGCGGCGCTGGTGGCGACCGCGCACGACGCGAGCGCGCGGGTGGTCGAGAACGCGGCGGAGTCGGCGCTGGAGCATCACCTGGGCATGACCTGTGACCCGGTTGCGGGATTCGTGCAGGTTCCGTGCATCGAGCGGTGCGCCTTCGGGGCGGTCAAGGCGTGGACGGCCTGGTGCATCGCGAGCAACGAGATCGAGACCCGGCATCGGGTCGACCTGGACGCGTGCATCACGGCGATGGCCCAGACCGCCAAGGAGATGAACAGCAAGTACAAGGAGACCAGCGAGGCCGGACTGGCCCTCTCGGTGACGCTGTGCTGAGAGGTCGGGCGCGCGCGGGCGCGCGCGGGCGCGCGCGGGCGCGCGCGACGGAGACTAAAGCGCTGATGGAAACGCCGGTCACAATGGAAATGGCGGGAGCACGCGTCTCGCACGAGGGCGTCCGCGCGGCGGCGGTCGCCTGGCTGTTGGCGGCGCTGTACTACTTCTACCAGTACGCGCTTCGCTCGGCGCCGGCGGTGATGATGCCGGAGCTCAGCAACGCGTTTGGCATCACGCCGCTGGCCGTGGCGTCCATTGTCGGCCTGTTCTATTACGGGTATTCGCCGTTCAGCCTGGTTGCCGGGGCGGCGATGGATCGGATCGGGCCGCGGCGACTGTTGCCCGGCGCGGCGGCGGTGGTCGGCATCGGGGCGTTCCTGTTCGCCTCGGGTAATCGGGAGCTGGCGAGCGTCGGCCGGTTCCTTCAAGGGGCGGGCGGGGTATTCGCGCTGGTGGGCGCGATCTACATCGCGACGAAGAACTTCCCGCCGGCGCGCGCGGCGACGTTGATCGGGGCCACGCAGATGTTCGGGATGGCCGGTGGATCGGCGGGGCAGTTCCTGGTCGGGCCGCTGATCGGCCGCGGAGTGGCGTGGAACGTGTTCTGGACGGGCATGGGGATCGGCGGCCTGTTGATCGGCGTGGGCCTGTTCTTCCTGCTCCCCAAGGATCCGAAGAGCGAGCGGCCCGACAATTGGCTGAGCAGCACTGCCCGGGCGTTCAAAACGGTGTTCAGGAACCCGCAATCGATCCTTTGCGGGCTGATCGCGGGTCTGTTGTTCATCCCGACGACGATCTTCGACATGATCTGGGGGGTGCGCTACCTGCAGGAGGCGCACGGGCTGGAGTACGGCTCGGCGGTCATGCGATCGGCAGCGGTGCCGTTCGGCTGGATCATCGGGTGCCCGTTGCTGGGCGCGATATCGGATCGGATCGGACGGCGCAAACCGGTGATCATCGGGGGCGGGGTGGTGCTGCTGGGGTGCCTGGCGTGGATTCTGTATGGGAAGGTCGGGGTGTTTCCGCCATATGCCGTGGGCCTGGTCGCCGGCGTGGCATCGGGCGCGGCGATGCTGCCTTACACGGTGATCAAGGAGGCCAATCCGCCGCAGTTCGGCGGCACGGCGACGGGGGTGATCAACTTTTTGAATTTCACCTTCAGCGCCTTACTCGGCCCGGCGTTTGGTTGGATTCTGCAGCGCGTATCGGGCGGGGCCGCACGAATGGAGCTGGAGCATTATCAGACCGCATTCAGCTCGCTTCTTTACGGGGTGGTGATCGCGATCGTGTTGACCCTGCTGCTGAGAGAGACGGGGTCGGCGGTTCGCGCGCGCGCCCCTGCAACTGGAAGCGGTCGAGGAGCATGAGACATGACGCAAACTCCTGGAACCGGAAAATATGAGAAGCTCCTGGCGCGATGCCAGGGTCTGTCACCCGTTCCGACGGCCGTCGCACACCCGTGCGAGGCGACGGCGCTGTCCGGCGCCGTCGAGGCGTGGCAGCGCGGGTTGATCGTCCCGCTGCTGGTGGGGCCGGCGGCGAGCATCGCGCAGACCGCCAAGGCCGCCGAGATCGACGTCCGCAAGCTGGAGATCATCGACACGCCGCACAGCCACGCGTCGGCGGCGAAGGCGGTCGAGCTGATCCGGGAAGGACGGGCCGAGATCCTGATGAAGGGGAGCCTGCACACGGACGAGTTGATGGGGGCGGTGGTGTCCCGCGAGGGGGGGCTGCGCACGGCGCGTCGGATCAGCCACGTGTTCATCATGGACGTTCCGACGTATCACAAGGCCCTGGTGGTCACGGACGGGGCGATCAACATCGCGCCGACGCTGGAAGACAAGGTGGACATCTGTCAGAACGCGATCGACCTTGCCCGCTCGCTGGGCCTGGAGCAGCCCAAGGTGGCGATCCTGGCAGCGGTGGAGACGGTCACGTCCAAGATGCCGGCGACGATCGATGCCGCGGCGCTGTGCAAGATGGCCGAGCGCGGACAGATCAAGGACGGGATCCTGGACGGGCCGCTGGCGTTCGACAACGCGATCAGCAAGGACGCGGCGCGGACCAAGGGAATCCAATCCGCCGTCGCGGGCGATCCGGACATCCTGCTGGCGCCGGACCTGGAGGCGGGGAACATCCTGGCGAAGCAACTGAGCTTCCTGGCGAACGCGGACAGCGCGGGCATGGTGCTCGGGGCGCGGGTGCCGATCATCCTGACGAGCCGGGCGGACAGCGTGCGGTCGCGGATCGCGAGTTGCGCGGTCGCGGTACTGGTGGCCCATGCGCGGCGGAAGAAGCCGTAGGAGTCAACCCATGGACGACTACGCACTGGTCCTGAACGCGGGCTCGTCGAGCCTGAAGTTCTGCGTCTATCAGCGGCCTGCGGGCCAGGGTTGGCGCCTGGAAGCGCGCGGGCAGATCGAGGGGATCGGCACGTCGCCGCGGTTGTCCGCCAAGGGTGAGAAGGGAGAGCGCCTGGCGGAACAGGACGTCACGGTTCGGGACGGGCGTGAGGCGGTGGACGCGCTGGCGGCGTGGCTCAAGTCGAAATATGGCGGCGCGCGCGTGGTGGGGGTCGGACATCGCGTGGTGCACGGCGGGGCGCGGTTCGCCGGGCCGACGGTTTTGAACCGGCAGGTTTTGGCCGAGCTGCGCGAGCTGGTGCCGCTGGCGCCGCTTCATCAGCCGTACAACCTTGCGGCGATCGACGCGGTGTATGAGCGGTTGCCGGACGTTCCCCAGGTGGCGTGCTTCGACACGAGCTTTCATCGCGGGCAGCCGGCGGTGGCAGAGCTGGTGCCGCTGCCGCGCGAGCTTCGGCAGGCGGGAATTCAGCGGTACGGGTTTCACGGGCTGTCTTACGAGTACATCGCTTCGGTGCTGCCGCAGGTGGCCCCGGAGATCGCGGGCGGCCGGGTGATCGTGGCGCACCTGGGGAGCGGTGCGAGCCTGTGCGCGCTGCGCGACCGCCGGAGCGTTGACAGCACGCTGGGTTTCACGGCGCTCGACGGGCTGTGCATGGGCACGCGGCCGGGCGCGCTGGATCCGGGCGTGGTGCTGCACCTGTTTCAAGGCCTCAAGCTCTCGGCGAAGGAAGTGGAGACGCTTCTGTACAAGAAGTCGGGGCTGCTCGGGATTTCAGGGATCAGCAACGACATGCGGGACCTGCTGGGGCGACCCGAGCCGGACGCGCGGCTCGCGGTGGACTATTTCGTTTACCGGGCGGCGAAGGAGATCGGCGCGCTGGCGGCGGTGTTGCGCGGGGTCGATGGGATCGTCTTCACGGCCGGCATCGGGGAGAACTCGGCGGAGATCCGCCGGCGGATCTGCGAGGCGTCGGCGTGGCTTGGGGTCGCACTGGATCCCGGGGCGAACGAAAGCAAGGCTTCCAGGATCTCCGCGGCGCATAGCAAGGTGTCGGCGTGGGTGATCCCCACTAACGAAGAACTGATGATCGCGCGGCATACGGCATTCCTGCTCGGACTGCGTTAGTTGAACAGCACACAAGGAGACCCACGATGACGAGCACCATGGTCGAACCCGGGCGGGCGCGCTCCAAGGCGAACCCGGCCTGGGAAGGGTTCAAGACGGGCATCTGGCAGAAGGAGATCAACGTCCGCGATTTCATCCAGCAGAATTACGAACCGTACGAGGGAGATGCGTCGTTCCTCGCGCCCGCGACCGAGCGCACGACGCGGATCTGGAAACGTCTGAGCGACCTGTTCGTCGAGGAGCGCAAGAAGGGGGTGCTCGACATCTCGCAAATTCCCAGTTCGATCACCGCGCACGCGCCGGGCTACATCGATCGCGAGAACGAGGTGATCGTCGGCCTTCAGACGGACGCGCCGCTCAAGCGCGCGATCATGCCCAACGGCGGTTTCCGCATGGTCGTGAGCGCGCTCAAGACTTACGGGTATGACCCTGACCCGCACGTGGTCGAGGCATTTACCAAATACCGCAAGACGCACAACGACGCGGTCTTCGACGCCTACACGGCGGACGTGCGGCGTTGTCGCAGCTCGCACATCCTGACCGGGCTTCCGGATGCGTACGGTCGCGGGCGGATCATCGGGGATTACCGGCGCGTCGCCCTCTACGGCGCGGCGCGGCTGATCGACCGGAAGAAAGAAGAAAAGAACCGGCTCGACGCGGCGATGTCCACGGACGAGGTCATTCGCGACCGGGAAGAGCTCGCGGAGCAGATCCGCGCGCTGGGCGAGCTGCAGCAGATGGCCACGAGCTACGGGTTCGACGTTTCGGTTCCGGCCCGGACGGCGCGCGAGGCGGTGCAGTGGCTTTACTTCGGTTATCTGGCCGCGGTGAAGGAGCAGAACGGCGCGGCGATGTCGCTGGGACGTACCTCGACGTTTCTGGACGTCTATTTCGAGCGGGACCTGGCGTCGGGCGCGATCACGGAGGAGCAGGCGCAGGAGATCATCGACGACTTCGTGATCAAGCTCCGCATCGTCCGGTTCCTGCGGACGCCGGAATACGACGAGTTGTTCGCCGGGGATCCGACGTGGGTGACCGAGTCGATCGCGGGGATGGGGGACGACGGCCGGCCGCTGACGACGAAAACCAGCTTTCGATTCCTGCAGACGCTCTACAACCTGGGCCCTGCGCCCGAGCCGAACCTGACGATCTGGTACTCGCCGCGGTTGCCGGACGGGTTCCGCAGCTTCGCCGCGAAGGTGGCGATCGACACGAGCTCGATCCAGTTCGAGAGCGACGAGATCATGCGCAGCGCCTGGGGCGACGACGGCGCGATCGCCTGTTGCGTGTCGCCGATGCTGGTGGGCAGGCAGATGCAGTTCTTCGGCGCCCGGGCGAACCTGGCGAAATGCCTGCTGTACGCGATTAACGGCGGCAGGGATGAGATCACCGGCAACCAGGTGGGTCCGGCGAACGGCACCGTGCAGGGCGACTACCTCGATTTCGATGACGTGATCGACCGGTTCGAACGGATGATGGACTGGCTTGCCGGCGTCTACGTCAACGCCATGAACATCATTCACTACATGCACGACAAGTACGCCTACGAGCGCCTCGAGATGGCGCTGCACGATTATGCGCCGTTGCGGACGATGGCGTTCGGGATGGCGGGCATGTCCGTCGTGGCCGACAGCCTGTCGGCGATCCGTCATGCCAGGGTGCGGGTCATCCGGGACCAGACGGGCCTGGTGACCGACTATCAGACCGAAGGCGAGTTCCCGCAGTTCGGCAATAACGACAATCGTGTCGATCACATCGCCGCATGGCTGGTCAGCACGTTCATGGGCAAGCTGAGGAAGTATCCCACGTACCGAAACGCGCTGCACACGCAATCGATCCTGACGATCACGTCCAACGTCGTCTACGGCAAGAGCACGGGGAACACGCCCGACGGGCGGCGACACGGGCAGCCGTTCGCGCCGGGCGCCAACCCGATGCACGGGCGCGACAAGCACGGCGTTCACGCGTCGGCCGCGTCGGTCACCAAGATCCCGTACCGCGACGCCGCGGACGGCATCTCGCTTACCGCCTCGTTGTTGCCGCAAGGGTTGGGCAGGGTCGAGGCGGATCGGATCACGAACCTGCGCGGGATGCTCGACGCCTTCTTCGGCGTGACCGGCTATCACGTGAATGTCAACGTGCTGAACCGCGAAACGCTCCTCGATGCGATGGAGCATCCGGAGAAGTACCCGAGCCTGACGATCCGCGTGTCGGGCTACGCGGTGAACTTCGTGCGCCTGACGCGCGAGCAGCAACTGGACGTCATCAACCGCACGTTCCACGGGTCATGAGGGCCCGCGCGGGAGTCACAAGCCATGTCAGAGGAAACTGCCGCCGCCGCATCCGTTCCGTTGGAAGCCAAAAGCCCGTTCGAGCTCCGCATGAACCTGGGCCGCCAGGTGTCCGAGTCGGTCATCAAGCGGGCGCTGGACAGCGGCGACGTCGGTTTCCTTCACTCGTTTACGACCGGCTCGACCGTGGACGGCCCGGGCGTGCGGGTGGTGGCCTGGACCGCGGGATGCCAGTTCCGGTGCCTGTATTGCCACAATCCGGACACGTGGAGCCTGACCAACGGCATGCCCGTGCCGCTGGAACGAGCGGTTGAGGAGCTGCGAAAATATCGCCACGGACTGAAGCGCATGTCGGGCGGCTTCACGCTCAGCGGTGGCGAGCCGCTGATGCAGGATCGTTTCGCGGTCAGGCTCTTCTCGGCCGCCAGGGAAATGGGGATCCACACCGCGTTGGACACGAACGGTTTTCTGGGCGAGCGCCTGAGTGACGCGGAGCTGGAGACGATCGATCTGGTGCTGCTGGACATCAAGGCGTTTGATCCGGGGCGCCACCGTCACCTCACCGGCAAGGATGTCGGCCCGGTGCTTGATTTCGCGCGCCGGCTGGGCGCGCGCAGGCGGCCGATCTGGCTGCGCTTCGTCCTCGTGCCGGGGCTGACCGATGACGCTGCCGATGTCGCGCAGATCGCGAAGTTCTCGGCCGCACTGGGAAACGTCGAACGAGTGGACGTGCTCCCCTTCCATCAGATGGGACAATTCAAGTGGAAGGCGCTGGGGCTCGACTACATGCTGGAGGCGACCCAGCCCCCCAGCAGCGAGCTCGTCCAACGCGTGTGTGCCCAGTTCGGCAATGAAGGGTTGAAGGCGTACTGAAGCGGGGGTGCGCGATGTCGATCATGCTCGTCCTGCAGCTCATCGTCCTGCTGTCGGCCATCGCGATCGGCGCGCGCGCGGGGGGCGTGGGCATGGGTCTGTGGGGGGGCGTCGGGCTGGCGGTGCTGGTGTTCGGATTCGGCGCGGCGCCGGGGGGCATTCCCGGTGAAGTGCTGCTGATCATCCTGACGGTGATCATGGCCGCGTCGGCCATGGAAGCGGCCGGCGGCATCGACTACCTGGTTCGTATCGCCGCCGGGATCATCCGCAAGCACCCGCGGCAGGTGACGATCATCGCGCCGCTCGTCGCATACGGCTTCACGTTTCTCGCCGGCACGGGGCACATCTTCTACCCGCTGCTGCCCGTCATCTACGAGGTCGCCATGAAGGGGCGGGTTCGGCCCGAGCGGCCGATCGCCGTCGCCACGATCGCGTCGCAGCAGGCGATCACCGCCAGCCCGGTATCGGCGGCGACCGCGGCGCTCATCGCGGTGCTCGGGAGCAAAGGGGTCGGCCTGGTGCAGATCCTGGCGATCTGTGTCCCCTCGACCCTGGTGGGGATCATCGTGGCCGCCCTGGTGCAGACGCGCATCGGGGTCGAGCTCGATTACGATCCGGTGTACCTGCGGCGCGTTGCGGCGGGGGAAGTTGAAGGCCCGGACCAGACGCGGGCCGCCGCCGCCGCGCATGATCCGCTGCCTCCTCGCGCCGCGCTGTCGGCCTGGATGTTCCTGGTCGGCGTCGGCCTGGTGGTCTGCGGTGGCCTGTTTCCCGTGCTGCGCCGCGTCCGCGCCGCGTCCACGCCGGCGACCGTCTCCATGCCCATGACCATCGCGATCGTCATGCTCGCGCTGGCGGCGTTGATGTTGCTGTTCACGCGCGCGTCGGCGGCGCAGATCGTCAAGACCAGGACGTGCCAGGCCGGCCTGACCGCCGTGATCGGCATCCTGGGCCTCGCGTGGCTCGGAGACACGTTCATCGACGCCAACCAGGACACGATCGTCGGCGGCCTGTCGCGGATGGCCAAGGCATACCCGGCCCTTTTTTCGGTCGGGCTCTTCGCGACGTCCATGCTGCTGTATAGCCAGGCGGCGACGACGCAGACGCTGGTGCCGCTGGGCCTCACGCTGGGCATTGCCCCCGCCGCCCTGGCCGGCATGTTTCCCGCCGTGAACGGGTATTTTTTCATCCCCACCTACGGGACGCTGATCGCCGCGGTGAACTTCGACCGCAGCGGCACGACGCGGATCGGGAAATACGTGCTGAACCACTCGTTCATGATCCCGGGGCTGGTCGCGACCGTGGTCGCGGTCACGACCGGTCTGCTGATCGCAAAGCTGTTCTTCTAGGAGACTGCCCATGTCCAGCCTGATCGGACAACTCGACGCGCCCGCGCGTGCGATGGGGATACCCGCGGCCGAGCTGGCGGCCATCGTGCAACAGGGTCAGGGCGTGCGCTACGAGGCCGGGGCGTGTCTTTATCATGAGTCCACGCCCCGGGAATGGCTCGGGATCGTCATTGACGGCGAGGTGGACATCATCCGCGGCTTGCACGGCCGGCGGACGCACCTGGCGACGCTGACCAAGGGCGCCGTGATCTCCGAGGGGATCCTGCTGGACGAGTGTGCCCACTCCGCCAGCGCGTACGCGCGCAGCACCGGCGCCCAGGTGCATCAGGTTCCGCTCGCGGTGCTGAGGGAACTGAAGTCCGGGAAACCCGACCTCTACTTCCGGGTGGTCGCCCGGGTTGCGCAGCGCATCGGCGCCCGTTTGCGGACCGCCTCGGAACATTTGGCCGAGCGCGCCCTGGGCGCGCCGGAGATCACGTCCTTCCGCACCGAGCATGACTCGCTCGGCGAGCGCGAGATTCCGAACAACGCGTACTACGGTGTCCAGACCGTGCGCGCGCTGGAGAACTTCGCCATTTCCGCCGTGCCGCTGCGGAATTTCGCCCACTTCGTCAACGCCCTGGCCTTCGTGAAAAAGGCCGCGGCGCAGGCGAACGCCGAGCTGAAATGCCTCGATCCGGGGAAGGCGGGCGCGATCGAGCGGGCGTGCGACGAGATCCTGCAGGGCAAGCTCCACGAGCAGTTCGTCGTGGACATGATGCAGGGTGGCGCCGGGACCTCCACCAACATGAACGCCAACGAGGTCATCGCCAACCGCGCCCTCGAGCTGATGGGCCACGCCAAGGGCGAGTACCAGCACCTGCACCCCAACGATCACGTTAACTGCTCGCAGTCGACCAACGACGCCTATCCCACTGCGATCAAGCTGGCCGTCATCTTCTCGCTGAAGGATACGCTGGCGGCGATGCGCGAGCTCCGGTCGTCGCTCGAGTTCAAGCAGCACGAATTCTCCGAAATTCTGAAGATGGGCCGCACGGAGAATCAGGATGCCGTGCCCATGACGCTCGGACAGGAGTTCGGCGCGTACGCGAAGATGATCGAATCCGCGATGGCCGCACTGGCCCGATCGGCCGAGGAGTTGCACGAGCTGAACATGGGCGCCACGGCGATCGGCACGGGGATCTGCAGTCCGCCCGGCTACGCGGACCGCGTCACGCGGCGCCTGGCCGAGGCGACCGGCCTGCCGCTGCGCAAGGCGGCCAACCTGGTGGAGGCCACGCAGGACTCGGGCGCATTCGCACAGATGGCCGCGACGCTCAAGCGCGCGGCGGTCCAGGTCTCCAAGATCTGCAACGACCTGCGCTGGCTTTCATCCGGCCCGCGCTGCGGCCTGGGCGAAGTTCACCTGCCGCCCATGCAGCCGGGATCGTCGATCATGCCCGGCAAGGTCAACCCGGTCATCCCCGAGCTGGTCAACCAAGTCTGCTACCAGATCATCGGCTACGACGTGACGATCGCGATGGCGTCGGAGGCGAGCGAGCTCGAGCTGAACATGGCCGAGCCCATCATCGCGTACGACCTGCTTCACGCGCTGATGATCTTCAAGAACGCGTGCGTGACGTTGGCGGCCCGGTGCATCGACGGCATCAAGGCCAACGAAGCACAGTGCCGCCGCTACGTCGAGAACAGCATCGGTCTGGTGACGGCGCTCAACCCCGTGATCGGTTACGAGCGCTCCGCGGCGATCGCCAAGGAGGCGCTGGCGACCGGCGGCAGTGTCTACGACCTCGTCTTGAATAAGGGTTGGCTAACCAAGGCCAGGCTGGACGACCTGCTCAGCCCGGCCCACATGACCGACCCACGCCAGCTTCCGGTCGGAAACTGATATGAACCGAACGAACAAGGAGACGCGCCCCATGCAACCCGCAATATTCGTCCGAATCGTTCGACATGCACTTCTCCTCGGTATCCTCGTGTCGCCCGCCGCCATCGCCGGTGCACAGCAGGAAGCCAGGGCCAAGCCGCGGATCGAGATCATCGCCACGGGCGGCACCATCGCCGGGGCGCAGGCGAGCCAGAAGGATTACGGCTACAAGGCCGGCGCCTTCAAGGTCGAGGACCTCATCAGCGCCGTCCCGCAGATGAAGGACCTCGCCGACATCACCGGCGAGCAGGTCGTCAACATCGGCAGCCAGGACATGAACGACGCGGTGTGGCTCAAACTGGCCAAGCGGATCAACCAGCGCCTGGCATCGGGCGAGGTCGACGGCATCGTCGTCACCCACGGCACCGACACGATGGAGGAAACCTCGTACTTCATCGACCTGGTCACGCCCAACGACAAACCGATCGTCTTCACCGGCTCGATGCGCCCCGCCACGGCGATCGGCGCCGACGGCCCGGCGAACCTGTACAACGCCGTTGCGGTCGCCGCGGCGCCCGGGTCGCGCGGCCGCGGGGTGCTGGTCGTGCTGAACGACTCCATTCACCTCGCGCGCAACGTCAGCAAGACGAACACGACCAACGTCGAGACGTTTCGATCGCCCAACCGCGGTCCGCTGGGACTGGTCAACACCGGCAAGCTCGAGTGGTTCGACCGGCTCGACGTCGATGCCCCCGCCCGCTCGTCCGCAAGCAGCGGCGGAGGCGGCGACGCGCGACTCGCCGTCGGCGTTGCGTCACCACTCACGCCGTTCAGCGTCGAGAAGCTCGACGCGTTGCCGCGCGTCGACATCCTGTACGCGCACGCGAACATGAGCACGGACCTGATCGACGCCGCCATCAAGGGCGGCG
>DATBFY010000714.1:0-11066 GCA_036558265.1 Tepidisphaeraceae bacterium
CTGATTGTCGGCTCGAAGGTTTATGGATGGGATCCGGCCAGTTCCACGTGGAACAAATTGCCCTTGGCCCTCCCGACCGGCATGACGTTGGCGAACGGCGGTTTTCTCGTGGACGTGGACGAGAACGGCATGGACGACCTGCTCCTCTCGAACGATCAGCGATGCGCGCTTTACCTGATGGATTCGATGCAAAAGGGCTGGACGCGCAAGGTCTTTGACGTGAAGCGCGGGCAGCAGAACGGGAAGTACGACCTGCTGCCGGTCGTGCGGTCCGACGGCAGCAACAACGGCTTGTGGGTCCACTCGCGCACGCTCTGGTGGCAGAATGAAGACACGGACAAGCTGCCGAACCTGGTCGATCGGCGGTCGTTCAACACGCTGCTGCGTGAGACCGAGCCGCTGGCGAAATCTCCCGCGGCATCCATGGCGTGCATCAGGCTCGCGCCGGGATACAAGATCGAACTGGTGGCCGCCGAACCGCTGGTACAGGATCCGATGGCCTTCGCCTGGGGGCCGGACGGGAAGATGTGGGTCGTCGAGATGGCGGATTATCCGCTGGGCGAGGATGGGCATGGCAAGCCGGGTGGCCGGGTGCGCTTCCTGGAGGACACCGACGGCGACGGCGTTTACGACAAGTCCACCATCTTCCTCCACGACGCGCCGTATCCGACGTCGGTCCTGCCGTGGAAGAAGGGCGTGCTGGTGGCCGCCGCGCCGGACATTTTTTACGCCCAGGACACCGACGGCGACGGCAAGGCGGACAAGCGCGAGGTGCTCTTCACCGGCTTCAAGGAAGGAAACCAGCAGCACCGGTTGAATCACCTGTCGTTCGGGCTGGACAACTGGATTTACGGCGCCAACGGCGACAGCGGTGGCACCGTTAAGTCGATCAAGACCGGGAAATCGGTGAGTATTTCCGGGCGGGATTTCCGGTTCCGGCCGGACACGGGGGAGTTCGAGGCGATCGCGGGGCAGTCGCAGTTCGGGCGATCGCGCACGGACGGCGGCGACTGGTTCGGGTGCAACAATTCCAACCCGCTGTGGCACTTCCCGCTGGACGAACACTACCTGAAGCGAAACCCGCACGTGCCGGCCTCGTCCGGCGCACTGCGCGTGGACGTGCCGCCGATCCCGGGGGCATCGCCGGTCTTCCCGATCAGCGTGACACGGGCGCGGTTCAATGACCCGCAGGCGGCCAATCACTTCACCAGCGCGTGCTCGGTACACGTGTATCGGGACGACCTGCTGCCGGTTCCTGCCGGAAGTCTGGAGGTGTTCGTTTCCGAGCCGGTGCACAACCTGGTGCATCGGGAGATCGTCACGCCCGCCGGGTTCACGTTCGCCGGCAAGCGGGCGCCGGGCGAGGAGGCCTCGGAGTTCCTGGCGTCGAGCGACGAGTGGTTCAGGCCGACGACCGTGGACACCGGGCCGGATGGGGCGCTGTACATCGCGGACATGTACCGCCAGGTCATCGAGCATCCGCAGTGGATCCCCAAGGATTGGCAAGAGCGCCTCGACCTTCGCGCCGGGCACGAGTTGGGGCGCATCTATCGCATCACGCCAACGACCGCTAAGCCGCGAACGATCAAACGGCTCAACAAGCTGGACGACGTGGGTCTGGTGGCCGCACTGGACAGCTCTAATGGCTGGCAGCGGGACCTGGCGCAGTGGATGCTGCTCTGGCGGCGCAGTCCGGCCGCCGGGCCGGCACTGGAGGAGCTGCTGAAGAACTCGAAGAACCCCTTGGCGCGGGCGCACGCGCTCTGGACGCTGGCGGGGCTGGCGCCGGATGCGGAGCTCAAGCCGCGCGTGATCGTGGAGGCGCTGGCGGATTCGGCGGCAACCGTGCGGCGGCAGGCGGTGAAGATCGCCGAACGATTCCTGGGTGGGAATGAAGCCGCCAAGCCGCAGGCGGCGGACGTGGGCTGGGCGCTGGCACAGATGTCGAACGAGGCTGACCCGCAGGTGCGGTTGCAGCTCGCCTACTCGCTGGGCGAGTGGGACGATCCGCGGGCGGCCGACGTGCTGGCGCGGCTGGCGGCGCAGGACAGCGCCGATCGCTTCATGCTGGCGGCCATCCTCAGCTCGATCAACGAGCACAACGTCAGGGCGGTGGCGGCCGCGGTGACCGAGGAGGCGGAGCGGAATCCTCCATCGCCGGCATTGCTCGCGGGACTGTTCCGCGCGGCGGTCGGCACGAGCAACGGCGACGCGATCGCCTCGACGCTGGCGGCGCTGACGGCCAAGCGCGGCGCTGGGCAATATGCGCCCTGGCAGTTCCAGACGATGGCCAACCTGCTCGATTCACTCGACGAGTCGGGCCTGGACCTGTCGAAGCTGGGGAAGGACAACCGCGCCATCGCTGCGGCCGCCAAGGGCGTGGACGACGTCGTGCGGGGCGCGCGGACGACGGCATCGGACGAAGGCGCGACGCCGGATCTCCGCGCGGCGGCCGTGGGATTGCTTGGGCGGGACCCGGTCAATCGCAAGCAGGACCTGGCCGCGCTCGATCGGATGCTTTCACCGCAATCGCTGCGGGAGCTTCAGGCGGCGGTGATCTGGGCGATCGCGAGGCGGCGCGAGGGGGGTCTGGCGAAGACGTTGCTCGACCATTGGAAGGGCCTGACGCCCGACCTGCGCGCCAGTGCGGTGGACGCGATGCTCGCGCGCAACGAACGCGCCAAGATGCTGCTCGATGCCGTCGAGAAGAAGAGCATCCTGCCGACGGAGATCGATCCGGCCCGGCGGCAGCGGCTCCTGCAGTCGCCGGACAAGTCCGTCCGCGAACGGGCGGAAGCGCTGCTCGCCGATGTGGTCAGCCCCAACCGCCAGAAGGTGATCGATGCGCTCTCGGAGGCGGCGATCCTCAAGGGGGATGCGGCCAAGGGCCAGCAGATCTTCACCAACACCTGCGCGCAGTGCCACCGCCTGGGTGAGATCGGCAAGGTTGTCGGGCCGGATCTGTTGTCGGTCGGGGACAAGTCGCCGCAGGGGCTGCTGATCGCGATCCTCGATCCCAACCGCGCGGTCGAGCCGCGCTATGTGAACTACATCGCGACCACGCGCGACGGCGAGACGTACACGGGCCTGCTCGCGGCGGAGGCGGCCACATCAATCACGCTCCTGGGCCCCGACGCCCAGCAGCAGACGATCCGGCGTCAGGATTTGACCGACCTGCGGAGCAGCAACACGTCCCTGATGCCCGAGGGCATCGAGGCGAACCTCAAGGCGCAGGACCTGGCGGACCTGATCGCGTTCGTGCGGGCGGCGAGGTGATAGCGGATCGGACGTATACATGAGTAGTGCCTTCACGGGCAAGGATTCCCGTGATACGTTCTCGACGTGCCGGACGGAAATTCCGTCCACTGGCGGGAAGAAATGACCGGAGGGGTGCTACCATATTACAGGGGGCTTTCGTCCGGGTTTCGTTCTTCGCTCCTCGCGCGCCGCACCGCCGGTCGCGCGCACCCCTGCACGGAGGCTCGATGTCCCCTTCTTCGTCAAAAGTGTTCCGCACGATCGGCCGCTATGCGCTGGCGGTGGGATCGGTCGGCGCGGCAGTGGGGTTGCGGTGGTTGCTGACCGACCTGATCGGGCGCGAGAGCCCGTTCCTGCTCTGCCTGATCGCGGTGGCGGCGACGGCCTGGTACGCCGGGGTGGGGCCGGCAATCCTGGCGACGGGGCTGGGGATGGTCGTGACGGCGGTGGACGCCGGACGGCACTCGATCCGTCCCGGGCCGCTCGACGAGATCATCGCGGTCACCTTCTTTGCGATCGTGGCAGGGGCGCTGTCGTTCATCGCGGACGCGCGGCGGCGCTCCGAGCGGGCGCGGGACGCGTCGCTCGCGGGCGAGCGCGCCGCCCGGGCCGAGCTCGAGCGGGCCCTGCAATCGCTTGCAGCTTCCGAAGAGCGCTATCGCCTGGTCGCCACGGTGACCAACGACGCGCTATGGGACTACGACGTGCGCAGCGGGCGCGTCGAGCGCGCCGAAGGGATGCACCGGGTCTTCGGCTACAAGCCCGAGCAGGTCAAGCCGCACCTGCAATGGTGGTCGGATCGGATCCACCCTGACGACCGCGACCGGGTGGTGCGGTCGTTCGAGGCGGCGCTGGCGTCGGACGCCGTGCTGTGGAGCGAGCAATACCTCTACCAGGCTGCGAACGGGTCATATGCGACGGTCGCCGACCGGGCGCATGTGCTCCGCCACGCGACCGGGCATCCGCTGCGCGTGATCGGCTCGATGCTGGACATCACCGCGCTGACCCATGCGCAGCGGGCGCTGCGCGAAAGCCAGACGTTCCTGCGGCGGCTGATCCGAACGGTTCCCACGCTGATCGTTCTACTGGACCCGGCGGGGAAGATCGCCCTGTTCAATCGGGCCGCTGAGGAGTTGACCGGCTACCGACGACGGCAGGTGATGGGAAAGTCGCTCGCGGAACTGCTGCTGCCGCCCGAGGCGGCGGCCGATTACCGCCGGCACCTGGCCGACCCGCTCTCGCCCATGGCGCGCGAGCCGCTGGAGACCGCGGTGCGGACGCGGGAGGGGCAGACCAGGGTGGTCGAGTGGCGCTTCGCGCCGCTGCCGGCGCCCGATTCGGATCTGCCCTACCTGCTGGGGACGGGGGTGGACGTGACGGAGCGCGTTGGGGTTGCCGTGGAATCGGAGCGTGCGATTGCGTGAGGACCTGCACCTTCGGTGCGACCGCTAACTGGTTGCCGGCGAGGGGGCGTGCTTGGGCAGGATCCGCGTCTGGATTAACATGCCCGAATGCCGATCGCGCTGAGCTTCCTTGCCCATCCGGACGACGCCGAGATCCTGTGCGCCGGGACGCTGATCCGTCTCGCGGACGCGGGGTGGCAGATCCACATCGCGACGGCCACACCCGGCGATTGCGGGACGACGAAGGAGACGCGCTGGGACATCAGCGCGATCCGCACGAACGAGGCGAAGCGTGCGGCAGCCGTCATCGGGGCGACGTATCACTGCCTGGACGAGCGCGACGGGCTGGTCGTATACGACAAGCCGACCGTGCAGAAGGCGACGGACCTCTTCCGCCGCGTCAAGCCCGACCTGGTCTTCACCCACGCCCAGGACGACTACATGATGGATCACGTCGAGACCAGCCGCCTGGCGCGGGCCGCCAGCTTCCTGTTCGGCGCGCCCAACATCTCGGCGTTCCCGCTGCTGCCCGGCTCGAAGATCCCGCACCTCTACTACTGCGACCCGATCGAGGGGATCGATTCGCTGGGCCGGCCGGCGCAGCCGACGACGATCATCGACGTAACCGCGCAGCACGAGAAGAAGCTCCAGATGCTGGCCTGCCACGCCAGCCAGCGCGAGTGGCTGCGGGCCCATCACGGGATGGACGAATACCTGGAAGCCGTGCGGCGTCATGACGCCGAGCGGGGAAAGCTGGTCGACAAGCCATACGCCGAGGCGTTCGTGCAGCACCGCGGGCACGCGTATCCGCGCGAGGACCTCCTGGCAACTCTTTAGGGTGGGCTTCCGCCGGCTTCGCCCACCTTACATCCTTAGTTCCGCCAGCATCTGCCCCGCGACCTTCTTCGCCTCGAAATACTCCTGTCCGATCGCCCGTGCCGCGTCGCATTGACACTTGTAATTCGAGTTGATCCGATCGATGGCCGCAAGGGCCTGGTCCATTGTGGTAAAGCCGAACAGCCCATCGCCCGTCGGCAGCACGTTTGAGAAACCGGTGTCCTGCGAGACGACGGGCTTACCACTGGCGAGGTAGCACGCGTCCCGCTCGCTGAACCAGCCGCTGCGCAGGCGCACGTTCTGGTCCTTGGCGACGGTAAACTGTGCTCTCGAGCGGCGGAAGAACTCGGGATAGCGGCCGAAGATGTCGTACGACATCTCCAACGGCGGCGTCACCCGCCAGCCGTGACGCTCGAGGAATCGCCGGTCTTCCGCCGAGCAGTTCATCCCCAGTTCGAACGGCTGGCTCGTGCGGCTCGGCAGGTCGATGAACCGCTCCCACTCGTGGTGCTTGCTCCAGCGGTAGGTGTCGCCACGCCACGTGACGTCGTTGTCCGACTGGCGGTAGTTGCCGATCGTGGTGAAGTATTTCGCCTCCGGGTCATACGCCATCGGCCACAGGTCCAGGTCGATCGGCTGGCGCGTCTTGACGAACGACAGCCCGCACAGCGGCACCCCACAGTCGGTCCCGCCGTAGTTCTCGCCGTAAGTGACGATCGCGTGGTGATTGCCGTACGCCTCGCGAGTGTGCGCATCCCCCTCGTCGAGACGCAGTTCGGCCGTGACCGGATCGGTCTCCAGATAAACGCGGTACGGGGCAGCCAGGTGCGGCTCTCGAAGGTCCGTCGCGCCGACAATGTTCAGCAACACATCGCACGAACGGTACAACTCGTCCAGTTGCGGCGACGTGAGACTCCAGCACGCGCCCTCGCGATCGGCCAGCCGATACGCCCACCTTCCCGCCAGCCCAATCCGCGCCAGGCACGTGTCGATGTGCCGCACGGCATAGCGGCAGTCATCCGTCACCGTGTTCTGCTCGGGGTCGTACGGCCAGACCGTGTCGTCCTCGACGTACCAAACGTCATGCCCGTTGGCCGCCAGCCCGCGAAGCCAGTTCAGGTAAAGCCACGTCTGCCCGCCGAACGGGCAGCGGCCCATCATGCCCAGGACGACCAGTCGCAGTTGCTTCACAAGAGTTCCCGATAATGCCGCTCACACATGTCGAGGTACCGCTCGACGGAGAAGTTCTCGACCGCCCGCCGCCGCCCGGCTTCGCCCAAATGCCTTCGCAGATCCGGGTCAGATGCCAACGTCACGACGGCGTGTTCGATCGCGTCCAGATCATGCGGCAGCACGAGCAATCCCGTTTCGCCATGCAACACGACCTCCGGCACGCCGCCGGTGTTGCACGCAATGACCGGCCGCCCGCACGCCATCGCTTCCAGGTAGACGTTGCCGGGCCCGCCCTCGTAGACGCTGGGCACCGCGAAGAAATCACACCAGGCGTACTGTCGCGGTAACTGGTCGTAGGGTACGAAGCCCAGCACCTCGACACTCGATTGGAGTTCCAGCTCCGCGATCAATCGTTCGACGTTCCGCTTCTGCTCGACATCCCCCTTGCCGATCGCGCGCAACACGACGCCGGGAAACCTTTGTTTGAGCCGCCCGGCGAGGCGGATCAAATCCGTCACGCCCTTGCCGCCCGAGAGATTGCCGATGAACAGAATCCGCGGCGAGCGTCCGTCCTCGGGCGCCGCCATCGGCATGAACCGTTGCGTATCGATCCCGCTGTGGACCACGCCCGCCCCGCTGGTATCGACGCCGTATGCCCGCTGGCAATACTCGGCCGTGTGCCGCGTTGAAGCCAGCAGCTTGTCCGCGTATCGCAACGACGTCTGTTCCATGAAACACCCGATCCGGTGGAGCATTCCGCCGACCGCCGGCCACCCCCAATGCTCGGCGAACATCGCCAGCGGCCCGTGCATCTGCACGACGTACTTCGCCCGCCGCCAGGCAAAAGTATCCGTCTGAAACACGAATCCCTCACCCCCATATTCCGCGAACTGAATCACGTCGAACCGGATCGACTTCTCCAGCTCCGTGAGCTTCTCCGCCACCTTCTGCGAATACGCCAGCCAGTACGTCGATTCCTCGTACCCCGGCACGCGCAACTGCGGCTCGCCGATGCGGTGGATCGTCGCCCCGCCGTCGGTGGAGGTGCGATCCCGCGCATCCCACGACGCCGCGACGACGTGAACCGTGTGTCCGCGCGCCGCCAAGCCGCGGGCGCGCAGGTGCGTCTGCGTGCCGATGCCACCCCCGCCGGTCTCGGGCGGGTATTCCTGCGACACCAGGCCAATCGTCATCGGGCGCGCCATCACTTCACCTGCCGGTCAAACAAGACGACCCGATCGTTCTCCAACACTCGCCCGCCCAGGGTCGCCGCGAAGCCGGCGTAATGGGACAGCCACCAAAACGTCGGCCAACCGAACGCCACGAAACGCGCGCCCAGCCGCGCGACCTCCGCGATGGCCGCCTCATCGTCCGCCGGCTCGCCCCAGTATTGCCCATCCTTCTCCAACAGCGGCCAGACCTTGCGCGACAATCCCAACTCCTGCGCCCACCAAGACTCTCCCGCAACGACCACCGCCTCGCCCTCCGGCACGATCCGCTCGATCTCCTGCCGGGTGAGCTCGAACCGATGTCGCCACAGCTCCCCCGTCCGCACCGGCTGCTTGATCACGACCGACGCCATCCCTTTTGCAAACCCGGGCAACTGCTTGACCCTGATCGCATCGCCGAAGTTATCCCCCCAGGCCTGCAAAGCCGCCCGCTCCTCCGGCCGCTTCGAATCGTCCAGCAGCACCACCGTCCCCGGCCGCGCGTGATCCATCACCTGGTAAAGCGTCCCCTCGCGCCCGCCCAGGTTCACCGGCGGCCCGTCGATCACCACCAGATCCACCGGCTCGCGCGACGCGAACTCCTTAGGACGAAGCAAGTACGCCCCGAGTAGTTTCCCCCCGAACTCCCGTACCACCAGGGGCGCCAGATGAAATCGCACGGGTGCGCCGCCTTCCTCCACTGTCCCGCCGCCCGACTTCCAGTTGTATTGCGGATCGTGATCGACCGACGTGATCACGCAGCCGTTGCCCAGCTTCCCCGCCGCCCGCGACAACAACCGCGTCGACAAACCCGACCCCATCTCCAAAACGTGACGAGGTTCCGTGCGTTCCACTACTAGCGTCAGGAATCGAAGCGCGTCCGGCGCCAACGTCCATCCATCATCCTTCGGCGGCGGCTGAATCCATGACAGATCCACCTCCGCCATATCGGCCAGCATCCGCCGAGTGACCTCTGATCGATCGAAATCATTCATGAATTACGCTCACGCCGTCAGTCCTTGTAGCTGCGTCAACCGCCGATAAAGCCCCTCGCGCGCCACCAGCTCTTCATGCGTTCCATACTGCACCAGCCGCCCGCCGTCGATCACCGCCACCGCATCGGCCTTGCGAACCGTCGAGAGTCGGTGCGCGATCACGATCACCGTTCGTCCCGCCATCAATCGCCCCAACGCCTCCATCACCCCCTCCTCCGTCGCGGCGTCCAGGCTCGCCGTCGGCTCGTCCAGGATCAGGATTGGCGCATCTTTGAGGATCGCCCGCGCGATCGCCAGCCGTTGCCGTTCCCCACCCGACAAACTCGCCCCCCGCTCGCCGATCACCGTGTCATACCCCTGCGGCAACGCCCGGATGAACCCATCCGCATTCGCCGCCACCGCCGCCCGTTCAATCTCCGCCCGCGAAGCCCCCGGCCACCCGTACGCGATGTTCTCCGCAACGCTAAGCGGCAGTAAAAACGGCTCCTGCAACACCATGGCGACCCGCCCGCGCGCATCTGCCAGCCGCATCTCCTTCGCATCCACGCCGTCGATCAACACTCGCCCCGACCACGGATCGCTCAACCGCGGAACGAGCGACACCAGCGTGCTCTTCCCCGCCCCCGTCGGTCCGACCACCGCCAGCATCTTTCCCGCCGCAATATCCAGATTGATCTCGTGAAGCACCGCGGTCCCAGCGTCGTATCCGAATGTGACATTCTCCCAAGTCACGCCAGACCCCGCCGAGCGCGAAGCCGCGAACTGCCCGGTCTCGTCCAACTCGGGAAGCGCCTCCGCGCGATCAAGCACTTCCAGGACCCGCCTCCCCCCCGCCGACGCCGTCGCGAAACCCTGCGACAAATACGCCAGTGTCTCCAGCGGCGCGTACAGCGACGCCAGGTACGACAGGAACACCAGCAGATCGCCGACCGACAAGGCCGGTCCTCGCAGCGCCTTCATCCCCCCGATCCCCATGACCGCCGCCGTTCCCAGCGCCAGCACCAGCCCCGTCGCCACTTTGAACTGCAACTGCGACGCCACCGCCCGCAGGTAAGCCGCCACCGTCCGCGCCGACAGCGCGCGGAACCGCCGGTCTTCAAACTCCTCCCGCGCGAACGCCTGCACGACGGGGATGGCGGTCAGCGTCTGCTCCGCCAGCGCCAGCATCTCCCCCTCCAGTTCCTGCTGCTCGTACGACCGCTGCGCCATCGGCCGCGCGAACGCCTTCATTAAGACCACCATCGGCAAAGCCGCGAGGAGCGCCAGCACCGCCAGCCCCCGATCCAACCCCCACATCACGCCGAACATGATCCCCAAGGTCACCAGCGACATCACCAGCGGCAACATCACCGACAGGATCAACTCTTTGACCGCCAGCGTGTCCACCGTCACCCGCTTCACGAGGTCCCCGGTCGCGCCGCCGCGCTGTCGCCCAGGCGGGATCCGCTGCACGCGATCCAGTACGTCCGCCGCCAGATCGCTCGACATCCGCCCGCCCACATCGCTCCGGAGCCGCATCACGAGGATCGCCACGATCTGGGCGGTGACAAACAAGACCACCGTCGCCCCGGCCAGACCCGCCAGGGCCCCGCCGGGCAGCCGCTCGACCCATCGCAACCCCGCCGGCACTGGCCGCCCCTTGAGCACGTCATCCACGATCACCTTCAGCGGCCAGGGCCGCAGCACCTCCAACCCCACTCCGATCAGCAACAACCCCGCCGTCGCCGCCAGCCCCCCGGCGTGCCGCGGCGCATGGCGCATCAGTCGCCAGTACCAGGCCCGGTTCATGCGAGCACCCCCTGCTCCACCTTGACGCCGAACTGCAGCTCATTCAACTTCCGATAGATCCCATCCCGCCTCATCAACTCCCGGTGCGTCCCCCACTCCACCACTCGCCCGCCGTCGATCACCGCCACCGCATCCGCCTTGCGCACGGTGGATAACCGATGCGCGATTACGATCACCGTTCGCCCGGCCATCAATCGCCCCAACGCTTCCATGACCGCGGCCTCGGTCGCCGCATCTAAACTCGCCGTCGGCTCATCGAGAATCAGGATCGGCGCATCTTTGAGGATCGCCCGGGCGATCGCCAGCCGCTGCCGTTCCCCACCTGACAAACTCGCCCCCCGCTCGCCGATCACCGTGTCATACCCCTGCGGCAACGCCCGGATGAACCCATCCGCATTCGCCGC
>DATBFY010000715.1:0-7166 GCA_036558265.1 Tepidisphaeraceae bacterium
CGCCGCGCGCAAGGTGCGGCGCGGGTGCGGTCGTCGGCCGGTGCCGCGATATGCGTGCGAAGCGCTGGAGGTACGCATCTGCCTGGCGGCGACCGTCACGCTGACGACCCATTACCCGGTCGGCAGCGAGTTGGGGCCGCAGCCGGTCGTGTTCGAGGCGACCCGCGCGGGGGATCTGTCGGGATCGCTGGACGTTTCGTACACGTTGTCGGGCACCGCAGGCGCGGCGGACTACCTCGTGATGGATTCGGTCGCCCACTTCGACCCCGGTGCGGCCAAGGCGTTTGTCGCGCTGATCCCCCAGAACGACACGCTGCAGGAGGGCGATGAGTCGGTCACGCTCACGCTGAATGCCGGCGCGGCGTACACGCTGGGCACACCCAAGGCCGCCACGGGCACGATCCGCGACGCGTTCCTCAGCGGGTTCGGGGGGGTGTTGGATGCCAGCGAGGGGACGCTGACGCCGGTGGACCTGCAAGCCTCCTACGCCCTGATCAGCGGCCAGAACCTGGTGCTGGGCGCGGCACTGTCGTCATTCCTCACGATCGGGCGCAAGGTTTCGTTCTTCATCGATGCCGACCAGAACCCGCAGACCGGCGATTACCGCCCCGGTCACGTCCGCGGGATCGAGTACCGCGTGGACGCGGAATTGGCGAGCATCTTCGCCGATGCGAGCCTCTACGCGATGCGGACGACCGCGCCAGCGGATGGACTCAACCCCGATGACGACATCAGCATCGTGAACGCGGCGCTGCCGATCTCCTACAGCAACGGCGTCGCGCAGATCCAGGTTCCCCTGAACCTGATCGGCAACCCGACCGGTGTGGACGTGTTCGCCAAGTCCTACACCGGCAACGCCGGCACCGCGACGACTTACTACATTTCCGGAGACCGCAGCCCCGATTACGGCGCGATCGACACGCGCACGCAGCACATCGTCATCCGCAAGCCGGCTGCGTCGCAGAGCGTCAGCATCACCGATCCGACCTTCGACAACGCCGCCAACGGCTTTGACCTCACGCAGGTCACCTATGAAGTCTTCGGCGACCAGTTCTTCCTCAGCCAGAACTACCGCCAGAGCTTCGACCCCACCCAGCCCAATTTCCCCGGGCCCGAGGGCACGATCTACTTCGACGTCAACCGGGGCCTCCTGCCCGGCGCCTTCGACAACGGCGCTGACGTGCCGACCTTCGGCATCGACACGCTGCTCCAGTACGGCATCAACTCCGGCGGAGGCGGGATCGGCTCCGCCGCCATCTTCGTCCAGACCGTGGATGACGTCGGCGGCCACCACGTCGAGTTCGGCGGGCCCGGCAGCGACGGACGGTGGGCCACGCTCAGCAGCGGCGCCAAGAATGGCTTGCAACTCTCGGGCTCGATCGGACTCCTGGACACGAAGTTGAACAGCAATGCGAGCGTCACGCCCACCCGCGCCCTCGCCAAGGGTCCGGTCTACTTCCAGGCGTACACCGACAACGTCGGCGGGACGGATTACGATGGCATCACGGCCTCGCACACGCAGATGATCGATTCCGCCACCGGCCTGCGCCTGGACAGCCTGACGTTCGACACGAGCAAGGCCGTCTTCGCCAACGATCCCAACGAGTTTGGCAATGCGGTCCCGGACGTGGTCCAGGTACAGGGCGAGGTGCAGGGCGACCTTCTGATCGTGCGCGCGTTCATCAAGAACTTCATCGCCAGCGATTTCACCAGCCTCTTCGACATCCTCATCGACGCCGACAATAACCCGCTCACCGCCCCGCTGGGCGTGGTCTCCAATCCGACCAATGGCGGCGGGCCGACCGGCGTGGATTTCATCGCCACGGTCCAGCGCAGCGACAGCGTCGGCCCGGTCACCCTGGCGGGGTTCAAACTCTCCACCGGCCTGCAGATCCGCGACGATGCTGCCGTCAGCGTTCATCCGGCCGCCACCCTCGGGCAGAACGGGTCGTTCACGATCAGCATCCCGCTGTCGGTGATCGGCGGGAACCCCACCGCCGTGCGACTTTACGTCGGGGCGGGCGACTACCTGGTCGGCCAAGGCGACATCGGCCCCGCGGCCCCGCTGCTCGTCCCGGTGTCCGGCGACATCACGCCACCGATCGTCGTCTCCTCCTCCTTCGACTACATCGCGACCCGCCCGCGCCTGCGCGTGCGCTTCAGCGAGGACGTGTCCGCCAGCCTCATCAGGGAAGACCTGTCCATTCTTAATATGACCACGGGCCAGACGATCGCTGCCAATGCGATGGCGCTGTCCTACGACCCGTCGAGCCAGACCGCTACGATTACCTTTCCGTCGTACCCCGGCAGCCTGCCGGACGGGAACTACCGAGCCCGGATCGCCTCGGGGGGCGTCACCGACGCGGCGGGAAACCCGCTGCCGACCGATTTCACCCTCGACTTCTTCTCGTTAAGCGGCGACGCCAACCATGACCGGTCGGTCGATTTCAATGACCTGGTGGTGCTGGCGCAGAACTACAACACCACCGGCGGCAAAACGTTCGACTTAGGCGATTTCAACTACGACGGGAACGTTGACTTCAACGACCTGGTCAACCTGGCGCAGAACTACAACAAGACCCTTCCATTCGCCGCCGCCACGCCCAGTGAATCCGATTCGGTGCTGGCCCGCGTATCTCGGCAGCTAACTCAAGTTCGGCCGGTGGCTCGTCCCGTACATAAGTCATTGCGCCGAAAGATTTAACAATCATCCAGCGACTCCCGCCCGCCCGATTATCTTTTTATTGCGATCAAACCTTTGACGGACTAAGCTTCTCATCTGTCCCACCCGGCGAGGGCGCGGCGGCGGGGGTTGGCTGTCTGGAGGACGTGTGTGACCCCCGAATCTCACCGTGATGACCGTCGGCGACGGTTTGGCCGGCGCGCCAGTCGATCGCGTCCCCTTGTCGAGCTGGTTGAACCCCGTTTGCACCTGTTTGCGCCCCATGACGAGGCGCCCCTGATCGCTCCAGGAAACGATCTTGCATCACAGGCGGCGCCTTCCCTCTTCTCGCCGATTACGTGGACGAGCGCGGCTAATGGCCTGCCTATCCTCAACAGTCTCCCTGGCGCCCCTACCGCTGTCTATCTCGACTTCGACGGGGATACGGGCACCAACACGCAGCCGTACAGCGAGGACGCCGACGCGACCACCTTCAACGCCACCGAGCAGGCGAACATCGTGGAAGCCTGGCGGCAGCTCGCGGCGTATTACGCGATCTTCGACACCAACGTCACCACGCAGGCGACGTCGCTGCCCAAGGCGTGGGAGGTGATTGGGAACAACGCCGGCGGGGCGACCGGCGGGTACGCCTACGTCAGCACGTTTCCGAACAATTCCCCGCAAGCATTTAATACCTCCAGCAATGCCCGGTCTCGGGAGTCGGGCATGGCCCACGAGATCGGGCACGTGTTCGGCCTGCAACATCAGTCGCAGTATGACCTTCTGGGGAACAAGACGGCGGAGTACATCTCGGCCCCCGACCCCTTGCATGGGCCGATCATGGGGGTGGATTACAGCGGCACGGTGCACAAATTCATCATCGGGCACCCGTCGAACTCGCCAGGCACGCTGCAGGACGATCTGGCGGTGATCGCGGGGAAGATCAAGGCCCGAGAAGCCCCCGGGGGCGACGGCTTCCGGCACGACGATTTCCCGAACACGATCGCGACCGCGTCACCGCTGTCGGACGACGGCGCCGGCATGCAGTACGCCTCGGGCATCATCGAGCGGATGAGCGACGTGGACGCGTTCTCGTTCGTCGCCAGCGGCGGACCAGTGGCGATCGCCGCGGTCGCGGACAAGCCCTCGGCGCTGGATGCCAAACTTGAGATCTTCGACGCGGACGGGAATCGGCTGGCGACGGCGGACGGTCCGAACAACGACCAGCAGCTCACGATGACCCTGCCGGCGGGGACGTACTATGCGCTGGTTTCGAGTCACGGCGACTACGACGACCTGGGGATGTACGACCTGAGCGTGCGCGCGCTGCCGGCCGGGTGGAGCGGCGTGGACATCGGCACGACCGGCGTCGTCGGTTACAGCGGTTATGACGCGGCCACGGGCACGTTCGCCAACGCCGGCGGCGGGTCGGACATCACCGGGACGACCGACCACTTCCACTACACCTACCAGACGCTCAACGGCGACGGCGAGATCGTCGCGCGGGTGACGCAGGTGCAGAACACCGCGACCGCGTCGCGCGTCGGACTCGACATCCGGGACAGCGGCACCGCCAACAATCTCAGGCACGCCGCCATCGTCCTCACTCCCTCGGGTGGGGCGGAGTTCATCTACCGCACGGGTGTCGGCGGCACCGCCGTGACGGTCACGGGCAGCAGCAACGCGCTCCCGCGCTGGCTGCGCCTGGTCCGCTCGGGCAACACGCTCACCGGATACGTTTCCGACGATGACGGCGTCACCTGGACCCAGGTCGGCAGCACGACGATCAACCAGTCGGCCAGCGTGTCGATCGGCCTGCTGACGACGGCGGGCACGACCAGCAAGCTGAACGAGGGCCGCTTTGACTCGGTGACGATCACCGGCGACACGACGGTCGCCCCACCCGTCTTCAACGCCCTGCCCGCGCCGACCAATCTGGCGGTCACTCCCGCGCCCAGCGGGACGGGGCTGGCGCTGAGCTGGGACGACGTACCGGACTCGATCGGCTTTGTGGTACAGCGCTCCTCGGACGGCGTGACGTTCAGCCAGATCGTCACGCTCGGGGCCGGTGTCACGACGTACAACGATCCCAATCCGGGCGTGTCGATGCGCTATTTCTACCGCGTCGCGGCGCGCGATGCGTCGGGCAACTCGCCCTGGTCGGATGTCGCCAGCGCGGTCAACCGCCCGGGGCCGCCCACGGGGCTGGCGATCACGGCGTGGAACACCAGCTCGCTGGTGCTGAACTGGAAGGACGTCAGCGGCGACTCGGGCTACCGGATCGAACGCTCGAGCGACGGGGTGAACTTCTCGACGCTCGCGACCGTCGGCACGAACGTGCCCTCGTACACGAACACGGGGCTGGCGTCCGGGCAGACGTACTACTATCGCGTGATCACGCTCAGCCCCGAGGGTGATTCGACCGCGTCGACCGCCGCCAACGGCGCGACGCGCCTGGGCGCGGTGACGGGCGAAGGCTTCAACAACATCGCCCCCTACTCGGTCACGATTCACTGGAGCGACCTGCCCAACGAGGGCGGCTACCGCATCGAGCGCTCGGTCACCGGGACGAGCTGGCAGACGCTGGCGAACGTCGGCGCCAACGTGCTGACCTACACCGATCCCACCGTGAGCCCGCTCCGCTCGTTCTACTACCGTGTCATCGGCACGGCGGGGTCGGCGGTCAGCCTGGACCCGACGGCGATCTTCACGGCCACTCCCGCGCCGATCGCGCTGCCGGCCCCGTGGACCGCGACGGACCTGGGCACGGTGTACGGCGGCGGGCGCGGCGCGTCGGGACTGACCAACGGGACGTTCACGCTGGTCAGCGGTGGGAGCGACATCGGCGGCACGGCGGACAGCTTCCACTACACGTATCAGCCCCTGGTCGGGGACGGGCAGATCGTCGCCCGGGTGCTGTCGATCGACAACACCGATGCCAACGCCAAGGTCGGGATCATGATCCGCGCCGCGCTGAACGCGGGATCGCAGAACGTCGCCGTGCTGCTGACCCAGGGTTCGGGGGTGCTGCTGCAAAGCCGCGCCGCCAATAACGCGACCACCACGACTACCACGGTCAGCGGCATCGCCGCCCCTTACTGGCTCAAGCTGGTGCGCGCGGGCAGCACGTTCACGGGGTTCTATTCGACCGACGGCACGGCCTGGACGCAGGTCGGCGCGGCCGTGACGATCACCATGCCCACGAGCGTGACGATCGGCATTGCTTCGACCAGTCACGACACCGCGACGCTGGGCACGGCCACGGTCAGCGACGTGTCGCTTTCGAACCGCGGACCGAGCATCGTCACCGCCGCTTCGGCAAGCCCGGCCAACGTCACCAGCGGCAGCACGACCGATCTGTCGGTGCTCGGGGCCGACGACCACGGCGAAGCCTACCTGAGCTACCTGTGGACGGTCACGGCGGCCCCCGACGGGGCGCCGTCGCCCACGTTTGTGGACAACGGCACCAACGGCGCGAAGAACACGACCGCCCACTTCTACCAGGGCGGCGACTACGAGTTCACCGTCACCATCACCGACACCCAGGGCCAGTCCATCACGTCGCGTGTCTCGGTGAGCGTTTCCAGCGTCTTCCCGCGCGTGCTGGCGACGTCCTTCGACTACCACCGCAGCCTGGCCTATACCTTCAACGAGGACGTGTCTGCGAGCCTTACGGTCGATGACCTGGAGGTCAAGCCCGCGCCTGGCGGCGACGGCGTCCCGCCCATCACGCCGATATCGGTCGATTGGAACGCTGACACCCGGACGGCCACCTTCACGTTCAACAACGATTTCGCGGACGGCGACTACGTCGCCACGCTGTTCGCCGCGGGCATCACCGACGGCCAGAGCATGCCGCTCTCGACCGACCTGGCGTACGCGTTCTTCGCGATGGCCGGCGACGTCAACCGCGACCGCTCAGTAGACTTCAATGACCTGGTGCTGCTGGCGCAGAACTACAACACGACTGGCAGGGCCTGGTCGGACGGCGACCTGACTGGCGACGGGACGATCGACTTCAACGACCTGGTGATCCTCGCCCAGGAGTACAACACGACCCTGCCCCCGATCCCCGCGGCCTCTGCGGCGCCGGTCGCTGCGCCATCGGCGGTCGCGCCGGTGCTCGCGAATGTCCGGGGGTCGAGCTTTTCCCGGTCGAGGATTAGCCTTTCCAGGGATGCGGACCTTTCGACGCCCGACGTGCTGAACGCCAGCGCCAGACCGCCGCTCAAGGGCAAACCTGCCCGGCCCAGCGAGCGCCGGAGGATTTAGACGGGTTCGACTTGACTCGCTGCAGAGCACACGAAGACACGGGCAAACAAGTTTGCCCATGCCACCCCGAGCAGCGCGGGAATCTCTTATGATCGGTATTAGAGCGCTTCCACGATCACTCCGCAGGGTACCCGCACGACCGGAAGTAGCCCCGCGCGTCGGCGGGGGTGACGGCGGCCAGGGCGGCGGCGATCGCCGACTCCAGCGCGTCCTGGGTCCGCGCGGCCGCGTC
>DATBFY010000716.1:0-8794 GCA_036558265.1 Tepidisphaeraceae bacterium
GATGTAGATCGTGCCGTCCGGCGCGACGTAGATGCCATGGGGGCGGTTCAGCGAACATTGAGCGGGAACGTTCGTCTCAACGTCTCCTTTTTTGCCAGTTCCGGCGAGCAGCGAAAGGGTGCCCGTCTTCGGGTCGATCATCCGGATCGCGTGGGCTTCGGTGTCCGCCAGGTAAATCTGCCCGTCGGGCCCGAGTGCGACGCCCTTGGGCCCGTTCAGGCCGGCCATCAGCGCAGCAACGGGGTCCGGCGTGAAGCCCTTCTGCCCGCTGCCCGCCAGGTGATGGATGGTGCGGGTGGCGGCGTCGATGCGGTAGATCGCGTTGCCCTCGCGCAGGGCGAGATAGGCGTTGCCCTGCTTGTCGAAGTCGATCGCGCGGGGGCCGAAGAGGGGCGTGCCGGCGAGCGGCGCGCCGTCGGGCGTGGGTTTCTTCTCGCCCGTGCCGGCCCAGGTCGAGATCGTCAGGGTTTTCATGTCGATTCGGCGGACGCGGTGGTTGAGGATGTCGCAGACGTAGAGGTCGCCGGCCGGGTCGAACTGGATCGCGTGGGGCTGGTTGAACTGGGCGGCCGACGCGGGGCCGCCGTCGCCGGCGTAGCCGGGCTTGCCGTTGCCGGCGAGGGTGGAGATCGTGCCGGTCTTCATGTCGATCTTTCGGACGCAGTGGTTCATGCGCTCGACGACGAAGAGGTCGCCGGATTGGTCGAAGCGCAGCTCGTAGGGCACGTTGAGGGTGGCCTTGAGCGCCGGCCCGTTGTCGCCGGTGTAACCCTTGCGGGTGGGTGTGCCGGCGATGGTGGTGATGGTGCCGTCGGTGGCGATTCGACGGATGCACTGGTTGTTGGTGTCGCAGAAGTAGAGGGCGCGGTCGGGGCCGAGGCTCAGGCCGAAGGGCTGGTTGAGCTGGGCCTCCTTGGCCGGGCCGGCGTCCCCGGCGAAGCCGGGCCGGCCGGTGCCGGCGAGGGTTTGGATCGTTGGACCGGCGGTCGCGCCGGTGGCAGTGACGAGCAGGGTGAGGTAGATGAATTGGCGGATCATGGGGATCACTCGTCAGGACAGATGCATCGCTTTGGTTTAGCCGCGTCCCGAAGGGACGCGCGCCTCGCGACTCGCATTCCACGGCAACGCAAAAGTCGAGTATAACCGAACAGGACGCACATCTTTCCCGGATCGAGTTGCAGAATGAACCGGAAGAATCGAGTTATCATTCCCTTCGTCGCGGGCGCGCTGTGTGCCATGACACTTGCCGTCCGGGGGACCCCCGCCAACAAGGCCGCGCTGGAGCGTCACTTCGGCCCGTTCCTCGCCAAGTCCCTCCAGTCCTGCACGGTCTGCCATCTCCCCTCCGACAAGAAAGACCCTGACACCCTCGAAGACTTCCCGCACAACCCCTTCGGCGACGCCGTCCGCAAGGCCGGGACACAGTTGCGCCGCGAGGGCAAGAAGCGCGAGATGGCCGCCCGGATCGCCATCGTCGCGGCGATGGACAGCGATGGCGACGGCGTGGACAACCTGACCGAATTGCTGCTCGGACACAATCCGGGCGATCCGAAGGACGTGCCGAGCAGGGAGGAACTGAGCCAGGCGGGCGCGAAGCGCGAGGCGTTCGTCGCGTTCTGCAAGGAGTATCGGTGGGAGCCGTTCGAGGTTGTCAAACGTCCGGCCGTTCCCAGCGAGCCCGGTCCGACCTGGGCGAAGAATCCGATCGACGCCTTCGTGCTGGAGCGCCAGCGGGCGCATGGGCTGACGCCGTCGCCCGAGGCGCCGCGGGATGTGCTATTGCGGCGTGTCTATCTCGACCTGATCGGCCTGAACCCGACGCCCGAGGAGATCGCCGCTTTTGAGAAGGACGCGTCGCCGGATGCGTACGAGAAGGTCGTCGATCGGCTGCTCGCCGACCCGCGCTACGGCCAGCGCTGGGCGCGGCACTGGATGGACGTCTGGCGCTACAGCGACTGGGCGGGTTGGACCGGCGGGAACCAGATCCGCGACAGCCAGCCGTTCATCTGGCGCTGGCGCGACTGGATCGTGGAATCGCTCAACGCCGACAAGGGGTACGACCGGATGGTCCTGGAGATGCTCGCGGCCGACGAGTTGTGTCCGCAGGACCAGGCCGCGCTGCGCGCCACCGGGTTCCTCGTGCGAAACTACAAGATGCTCTCGCGCGAGCAGTGGCTGGAGGACACGGTCAATCACACGTCGCGGGCGTTCCTGGGCCTGACGATGCACTGCGCCAAGTGCCACGACCACAAGTTCGACCCGGTGACGCAGGAGGAGTATTACCGCCTTCGCGCGATCTTCGAGCCGCACAACGTGCGCATCGATCCGGTGCCGGGGACGGCGGACAAGAAGACCGACGGCCTGGCGCGGGCGTATGACAAGGAGATCGGCGCAGAGACCTGGTTCTACACCCGCGGCGACGAGCGCACGCCCGACAAGAAGCGCGGCGCGATGGTGCCGGGTGTGCCCGCGTGCCTGGGCGGGGAGCTGAAGATCCAGCCCGTCAGGCTGCCCGCCGAGTCGGCGCATCCGGATCGGCAGGCGTTCGTCAAGCACGACCTGCTCGCGGAAAGCCAGCGGGCCCTTGACGAGGCGCGGAAGAAGTACCAGCCGATCAAGGATGACGACAAGCAAACGGCACGGGCGCGGAGCGAGGCGGAGGCGGCGATCGCGCTGGCCAAGGCCAAGCATGCGGCGATGGTCGCCGTGCTCAAGTCCGAAGAGTTGGCCGATGCGGGAAAGAAGGGCTCGGACCCGTGGAAGGCGGCTGCCCGCGATACCGTCGCGGCGCAGCGGGCGGTGGCGGTCGCCCAGGCGACGAGCGATCTGCTGGCGGCGCAGAGCGCGATCGATGCGGCCCGACAGAAGGGCGACAAAGGCGCGAAGGATCTGAAGACCGCTCAGGACAAGCTCGACAAAGCCCAGCGGGCGCTGGCGGCGGCGGGCAATGATCTGTCCGAGCCGCTGGGCACCAACTTCAAGCCGCGCTCGACGGACGATTACCCCGACACCTCCACCGGCCGGCGGCTGGCGTTCGCGCGGTGGCTGGTCGACGCGGACAACCCCCTGGCCGCGCGGGTGGCGGTCAATCACATCTGGGCGCGTCACTTCGCGCAGGGCCTGGTGCCGTCGGTGGACGACTTTGGCCGCAACGGCCGGCCCGCAACCCATCCCGCGCTGGTCGATTGGCTCGCGAGCGAATTGATGGCCAATGGCTGGCACACGAAGCCGATCCACCGCCTGATCGTCACCAGCGCGACCTATCGCCAGTCGTCCCTGCCGCGCGACAAGGATCTGGCCGCCGATCCGGACGACACGTGGCTATGGCGCTTCGAATCCAAGCGCATGGAGGCCGAGCTGGTGCGCGACAACGTGCTGTGGGCCGGCGGACAATTGGACCTGACCGCCGGCGGGCCCGAGATCGCCTACACGCAGGGCCTGGCGAGCAAACGCCGCAGCCTCTATCTCCAGGAAGCGCCCGAGAAAGAAGTGGCGTTCCTCAAGATCTTCGACGGCCCAAACCCCAACGAGTGCTACTTCCGCCGGCCCAGCGTGATGCCGCACCAGGCGCTGGCGCTGGGAAATTCGGCGCTGGTGTTCGACGAGGCGAAAGCGGTGGCGGCAAAGCTGAAGGGGGCGCCGGATCCGGGGGCGTTCATCGAGGCGGCGTACCTGCGCGTCCTGGCGCGCCGCCCGACGACGGACGAGCGGGCGGCGTGCGAGGCGTTTCTGGCGCGGACCGACGTAGCGGCGGAGCGGAAGCGCGAGGACTTCATTGTGGTGTTGTTCAATCACAATGATTTTGTGGCGATACGATAGCGGTCACGTGGCACGGGCGGCCCGCCCCGTGTTGACGCCGCGCAATCATTCGTGTTCCCTTCCTCGTGCAAGGCTTCCGATGATCTACCTATCGCTGGTAGTCCTGTGCTTTGGGCTGATGTTCATAGGCGGGTTCTCGGTTCACGCCATACCGCAACATAAAGATCTTGGGATGCTCGCGATCCTCGTGGGGATCATCGGATTGGTCTGCGCCGTCGCGTTCAGTCCGGTCGCAAGGCGGGATGACAGGCTTCGTCGTGGGTTGTGCGCTCGGTGCGGGTACGATTTACGTGCGAGCCCCGATCGGTGCCCGGAATGCGGCGCGCCACGCGAACGCGAGGACGGCGAGTCTGGGAATGGTTCAGACAATTCGTGACGGAGACGTTGCCGTCTGGTGCCATGCTCACACGAGCCCCCGGAGGCGCGGCATTTGGCTGGGATGTTCCTGCGGCTCGGGTGGGCATGCCGGTTCTGCGCGGAACGGCACGCACACCCGGAATGCACCGAGTCGTGATGTCGTCGCTCAATAACTTGCCGCCAACGCCCCCCGATCGTGTACAATCCCCCGATCAACCCCCATGCCCGACCCCCCCGACGATCTCACGGTCGACGTGAACCATACGGCCCCCACCGCCGCCATCCCGCGCCTCTCCCACCACGATCCCGAAGCCATCGGCCCCTTCCGCATCCTCGAGCGCGTCGGCGAAGGCGGCATGGGCGTCATCTACAAGGCCGAGCAGCGCTCGCCCGTCCGCCGTGTCGTCGCGCTCAAAGTGATCAAGCTCGGCATGGACACGCGCGAGGTCCTCGCCCGCTTCGAGGCCGAGCGGCAGGCGCTGGCGCTCATGTCCCATCCCAACATCGCGCGCGTGCTGGATGCGGGGATGACCGAGGCGGGTCGGCCGTTCTTCGCGATGGAGTTCGTCGCCGGCGTCCCGCTGACGCGATACTGCGACGAGAACCGCCTGCGCACGCGGCAGCGGCTCGAACTGTTCGTCCAGGTCTGCCAGGCCGTTCAGCACGCGCACCAGAAGGGGATCATCCACCGCGATCTCAAGCCCTCGAACATCCTCGTGACGATGGTGGACGGCAAGCCCGTGCCCAAGGTGATCGACTTCGGCATCGCCAAGGCCACCAACCAGGCCCTGACGGCCCAGACCCTCTACACGCAAACCGGCGCGCTCATCGGCACGCCCGAGTACATGTCGCCCGAGCAGGCCCAGACCAGCGGCCTGGACGTGGACACGCGCACCGACATCTACTCGCTCGGCGTCATCCTGTACGAGCTCTTGACCGGCACTACGCCCATCGATGCGAAGGAATTGCGCACGGCAGGGATCGACGGCATGGCCCGCATGATCCGCGAGCTCGAGCCCCAGCGCCCCAGCACGCGGCTTGTGACCGCCGGCAGCACCGACCCGTCGCCCGCGAAGCAGACGCGGGTCCTCGAGCGCGAATTGCGCGGCGACCTCGACTGGATCGTCCTCAAGGCCATGGAAAGGGACCGCACGCGCCGCTACGAATCGGCCGCGGCGCTGGCGGACGACGTGGGCCGCCATCTGGACAACCAGCCCGTGCTCGCGCGTCCGCCCAGCGTGGGGTACCGCGTCGAGAAGTTCGTCCGCCGCCACCGCGCCGGCGTGATCGGCGCGTCGGCCGTTGTGGCCGCGCTGATTCTGGGCATGATCGGCACCGCCGTCGGACTGATCCGCGCCCGCGAGCAGCGCGACCTGGCGGTCGAGCAGCGCAAGGCCACCGAGCTCGCGCGCGAGAATGAGAAGACCGCCAACCTCTTCCTCCGCGACCTCCTGATCTCGTTCGGCAACCCCGCCGAGGGGCGCTCCGGCGTGCCCCGCGCGGTCGCGCGCCTCGACCAGGGATGGCTCAAGGAACAACCCGAAACCCAGGCCGCCTGCCGCATCCTGCTCGGATCCTTCTTCATCCAGGAAAACGAGATCGCCCAGGCCGAGCGGCAGTACGACACGGTGATGGCGTTGTCCCGACGACCCGACGGCACCGTGCCGCCGGAGATCTCAGGGGTCATTCACAGCGGCCGGGGCATGGCGCTCTGGATGCGCAAGCAACTACCCGAAGCCGAGCGCGAGCTGCGCACGGCGATCGATGACTTCCGCAAGGTGCCCGGGATGGGCGCAAGGCTCGCGCAACTGCTCTTCGGCCTCTCGGCGGTGCGGCAGGCGCAGGGCGACAAGGCCGAGGCCCAGCGGCTGCTGCGCGAGGCGACCGAGATCGCCGCCGCCGAACCCACCATGCGCGGTTACGTCCCGGGCACGCCCGCCGCGCGGGGAGGAACGGCGCCGGCCGCCGCACCCGCGACCGCGCTGTCCGAGGGCCGGTTCGATGACGCAAAGCAAGGCTACCTCCGCGCGTGCCTCGACGACCCGGACAACCACTGGAACTGGTACCACCTCGCGTGCCTGCAACTGTACCTGGACGACCAAACGTCCTATCGCAACGCCGCCAAGGGGATGTTCGATCGCTTCGGGAACACGCCGATCGCGACCATCGGCGAACGCACCGCCAAGGTCTGCCTGCTCACGCCCCAGCCCGTCGGCGACATGGCCAGGCTCCAGGGCCTGCTGGATCAGGCGCTGGCGTCCACCGAGAACCCAGACAACGCGCCCTGGTTCGCGCTCTCCAAGTCGCTCGCGGAGTACCGGGCGAGCCGGTTCGAGTCAGCGTTGGCGTTCGTCGATCGCGCCGAGGGGCTGAAACCAGCGTCGGCGCGGGCAACGATGGACCTGATCCGCGCGATGGCGCAGCATCGCCTCGGCCGGGCGGATAAGGCGAAGGAACTGCTGGGAAAGGCGGTTTCGACGATGGAAGAACTTCCTAAGCCAGGCGCCGAGCCCATCGATGGCGCGGAGAACTGGTTGATCTGCCACATTTTACGCCGCGAGGCGGAGCAACTGATCGCGGGCGCTGCGAAGAAAACGCCAGGAACCAAGGGGCAGTAGGATGGTCCTTTGACGTCTGAGACCAACGCCAACTCACGGGCTTGCCCGCGTAGGGTCGATCGAACCGACATGAATGACAGGCAGCCGGCATCCACCCACCACCAGTCAACAGATGGGGTGAGCGAAAATCGTCAAATTCTTGAGTATCACACGCCCACTTGCCCTTCATTGGAGTCCCTACACCGTCGCTTGGCGGGATTCACTGCCCCGATTTTCGCGGCAAGCCTCGGCGCGTCCGCGGGACTTGCCTTTTCGTACGCGTTCTGCCCGTACCTGTGGCCGCTTGCAGTCGTTCAATGTCCGCTGTGGGTGCCGGTTGGCGGCGTCGTGGTCGTTGTCATGCAGCGGCGGCGACGACGCCTGCGAGGCGGATGCGTCAGGATCGGCTGGACCTGGATCGGCTTGCCGCTGCTCATTGGGATGTTCATCGGGCTTCTGACTAGCAGCGACAGCCAACTTCGCGCGGAGCTCCAACACGGGGTGCGTCTGCCGTCGTCCGCGCGGCATATCCAGTGCAAGGGAGACGCCATCGCAATCCCGGACGGGGCCAAGCTGACGTGGTTCGAAATAGACGCTGGCGATTTGAAGCGGTTTCTAGAGAAGCTGGAAACCCTCGAGCGCGACGGGTACTGGGCCACCTGGCGCTCTTCGGGAGTCGTGAAGAAAACCTGGGCGCGGTTTAGCGCCGAACTGGGGAATCCCGAGTATTCAGGCTTCGCCAAGACGTGGTCCGGCGCGGAAAAGCTGAACACCGCGATACGGTGTCGATCGCCCGTGGGAGCCGATAACCTTATCGTCGAGATCTATGATCTTCCAGGCGGCGGTCACGTGATCAAAATGCTCTCCGATTGGAATTGAGATCCGAAGTCTTCGTGTTGGTTCCCAGCCAGCGGGGCGGTATCAGGAAAACGCAACCGCCCGATCGGAAGTAGGAAGGATATGTGGAAGCCCCACCCCAACTGCACCGGCATCTCCCGGCGGACGTTCCTGGCCGACACCGGCATGGGCTTCACCGGCCTGGCGCTGGGAGCCATGCTCTTCCGCGACGGCCAGGCCCGGGCCGCCGCGACACCCAATGACGCGGTTCACGGCCTCCCCTGGTCCCCGCCCAGCGGCCGCGCGCACTTCGCCCCGCGCGCCAAGAGCGTCATCTGGATCTTCCTCTGCGGCGGCGTCTCCCACTTCGAATCGTTCGACGTCAAGCCCGAGCTGAACAAGTACGCCGGCAAGTCGATCGGGGATACGCCCTACAAGGGCGCGCTCGATCCCGCCAAGGTCAACAAGCACATCATCGGCGCCAACCCGGCCCACGGGAACCGCAAGATGCTGATGCCGCTCAACACCGGCTACGCGACCTACGGCCAATCGGGGCTGGTCGTCGGCGACTGGTTCAAGAGCATCGGCCGCTACTGCGCCGACGACATCGCCGTCGTGCGCTCGCTCTGGACCATCCACAACGATCACGGCGCCCAGCTCACCTGGCAGAACGGCCGCCACCCCCGCGAGGGCGGCACGTTCCCGACCCTCGGCTCCTGGGTCACCTATGGCCTCTCCACCAGCAACCAGAACCTGCCCGAGTACGTCGTCCTCGGCAAGCCCACCGGCGACTGCTGCGGCGGCGCCTGGACCTACGGCGCCGGCTACCTCGGCCCGCAGTATTCGGGCGTGCGGCTGGAGGTCGATCCGAAGCGGCCACTGCCCTTCCTCTCCCCGGCCGACCCCAAGATGACCTTCGAGGAACAGACCGCCAACCTCAGCCTCCTGGGCAAGCTCAATCACCTCGCCGGTATCAAGTACCCGGACGACAAGGATCTGACGGCCCGGATCAAATCCTACGAGCTCGCGTTCCAGATGCAGCGATCAGTCCCCGAGACCCTGCAACTGGACAAGGAAACCGAGGAGACCAGGCAACTTTACGGCATGGATCGCCCCGAAACCAAGGCGTTCGGCGAGCAGTGCCTGGTCGCCCGCCGCCTGGTCGAGCGCGGCGTGCGCTTCGT
>DATBFY010000717.1:0-8140 GCA_036558265.1 Tepidisphaeraceae bacterium
CCGCGCCACCCGCCAGCTCTCCCGCCAGGCGCTGGCGGACGCCCTCGACAAGACCAACACGACCCTGGGCGCCAGCGGGAACGTTGGCGTCGCCACCTTCAACCTTCGCACCAAGCGCGCCAACCTCCCGGCCGCGCTGGATCTTCTCCGCCAGGTCCTCCGTGAACCCGCCCTGCCCGCCGAGGAGCTGGACATCCTCAAGCGCCAGGTCGTGTCGGGCCTGGAGGAGAACCGGACCCAGCCGACGGCGCTGGTGGACAACTTCATCGCCCGCAAGCTCCGGCCCTATCCGCAGGATGACGTCCGGTACGAGCCCACGCTCGAGGAGTCGATCGAGCGATGCCGCGCCGTCACCCTTGAACAGGTCAAGGCGCTGTACGAGCAGTACCTGGGCGCCGCCCGCGGCGAGCTGGTGATCATCGGCGACTTCGACGAGCCTGCGGTCACCACGGCGATGTCCCAGATGCTCGCGGACTGGTCCGCCCGGCAGCCTTACGAACGGATCCAGGTAAGTGCCAAACCGCTGCAATCCGACGACCAGTCCATTAACACGCCCGACCGCGCCAACGCCCAGTACGGCGCGGCGCTGGCGTACGCGATCTCCGACACCGACGCCGATTACCCGGCGCTGGTCATGGTCAACCGCATCCTGGGCGGCTCGGGCACGAGCCGCCTGTGGACCCGCGTCCGCGAGACCGAGGGGCTCTCCTACGGCGTCCGCTCCGCCTTCGCCGCCAGCGCGCTCGATCCCTACGCCGACCTGACGATCTCGGCCATCGTCAATCCCGCCAACATGCCCAAGCTCAAGACGACGATGCAGGAGGAGCTGGCCAAGCTCACCGACAAGGGCGTCTCGCCGGATGAGCTTAAGCGCGCCCAGGTCGCCTGGCTGGACCAGCAGACCGTCGCCCGCAGCCAGGACGCGGGCCTGGCGGTCACGCTCGCTCGCGACCTCTACGCCGGCCGGACGATCCGGCATGAGGCCGAGCTGGAGGAGAAGATCCGCGGGCTGACGGCCGATCAGGTGACGGCGGCGGCGAAGAAATACCTCGACCCGTCGCACCTGGTGATCGTGACGGCGGGGGACTTTGGCGCGAAGGCGAAGTAGCCAGGATGCGTCATGGGAGGGCGCGGCTCCGCCCGAGCCGCTTTCCGTCGGCGAGGCCGCTTGGGCGGCTGGGTCGGCTCGGCCGCCAGGCTCGCCCTCCCGCGCGGCGAAGACACGGGCGGGACGCCCGTGCCACCTGTGAAGAAGCGGAACCTACTTGCCGATCGCCCACAGGTCCTGCATCGTGGCGATGTAGAGCGTGCCGTTGGCGGCGGTGGCAGTGCCGGCGATGGGCGCCCCAAGGTCCACGTCGCAGAGGATTTTCTTTTCGCGACTGGCTGACAGGATCAGGAAGTCGCCTTTTCGCGAGCCGATGTAGACCTTCCCGTCCGCCACCAGCGGCGAGCTCCAGAACTCGCCACCGGCCTTGTGGGTCCAGACGGGTTGGCCGTCGCTGGCATTGATGCAGTGGAGGGTGCGGGCGGCGTCGGCGATGAAGACCAGGCCGTCCTTGACGGCGGGGGTGCCGATGCAGTGGGAGGGCATGGGGTAGCTCCAAACCTGCGCGCTTTTCGTCACGTCGCCTTCTTTGGTGGGATCGACGCACTTGAGCCAGGACTGGCGTTTGCCCCACCACAGGTCCCCGCCCGCGGCGACGTAGACCCGGCCATCGGCGACGACGGGCATGCCCAGGATGTTGCTGGGGCTGACGCGGCGGTTGGTCAGGTATTGGTGGATGTCCCCCTTCTTGGGCGCGTCCGGGTCGCAGTCGAAGGAGAAGACTTTCTTGAGCTTACGCACCGCGCCCGGCGGCGGCACGTCCTTTAGAGCTTCGAACGCGTAGAGCACGCCGTCGCCGCCGCCGAAGAAGACCAGCCGACGGCCGTTCACTTCGCCGATGGAGGGGGAGGACCAGGTGGCGTGGAAAATGTGGTCGCCGATGTGCTCATCATCCGTGGCGATCAGGCGGCCGGTGGATTTCTCCAGGACGATGAGGCTGGGCGCATCGGGCTTGCGGATCTTCTTGTGGGTGTTGTCCACGCCGTTGCCGGTGTTGACGTAGAGGAACGGGCCATCGATCAGAATGGAGGAATGGGCGGCGTCGTGGGGCCAGATGCCCGCGTCCTTGACCATGTCGAAGAGCCAGCGGATGTCGCCATCGGTGGAGCTGAGCGGCTCATCCCCGAGTTGGCGGGGAGACATGTGCTTGCCCTCATCGCGGTACGGTCCGTCGTTGCCGTTCGCCAGGCCCTGGAGGTCGAGGCACATCACCTCGCCGCGGTTGCTGACGACGTAGACGTTGTCGCCCTCGACGCTGGGCGGGGACTGCCAGCCGGTATGGGGCCAGTCGTAGTAGCGGTCGCCCTCAAGCTTGGGCGAGACCAGTTGCCAGGCGAGCGCGCCATCGGCGGCGTTGAAGCACATGAGCACGCCCGCGTCCATGGTGTGCTTGGGGTCGCGGGGGACGTCGTTGTTGGTGCCGATGAGGACCTTGCCGCCGGCGACGATCGGCGTGGCGTAGGACTGGTTGCCCAGGGCGGCCTTCCACTTGACGTTGCGGCCGGTGGCGGGGTCGAAGGAATCAACCAGGTTCGTTTCGGCCGAGACCATGTTGCGGGAGAGTTTTTGGCCCCATTGGGGCTGGTCGGCGGCGAAGGCGAAGAGGGGCAGGGCGGCTACGACGAGGAGATGGCGGAGGGGGGATGGCATGGTCGAGCGAGAATCCCAACGCGGCGGCGGAGGGATGTCAATCCGGCGGGCCGGATTGCACATGAGCGTGGTGTCGAGTTCCTGCCGTGAAGGCGGGGTGAAGTTGACACCTGCCCCCCTTGTCCTCTCTATTAACCGGCTTACTCGCCCGGGCCGGGCTGATGCTTTTCGCCCCGGTCGGCCGAAGTATCGATTTGGGATCGCCACCCGGGAAGGAAAGGAGAACCCATGTCCAACCGTCGAATTCTTGCCGCCGCCGCTGCGGCCGCCGCGCTGGGGGTGCCGTCGCTGGCCCTGGCGCAGGGGTCCATGGTCCGGCCGGAGGCGTCGCCGCCGTCGAGCGTGATCAGCAACGAGAACCTGCCCCGCCGCCCGATCATGTCGCTGCTCGACCAGACCCCCGTCGGCCGCCAGCTCGACTCCTGGGGGATCGACATCTACGGGCACGTCGAGGGGGGTTACACCTACAACTTCGACCCCCCTGCCAGCGGGCAGAACGCGTTTCGCCTGTTCGACTTCCAGGACGAGAAGGTGCTGCTCGACCAGCTCGACCTGTCGATCGAGCGGCGGGTGGACTACCGCAAGAACCAGTGGGACGTGGGCGGCCTGATGGAGTGGATGTGGGGCGCCGATGCCGGCCTCATCCACGCCAACGGCATCTTCGACTGGTACGACGGCCCGCGAAACCCGCAGAACCAGTTCGACCCGGTGCAGTTCTACGTGGACGTGACCGTGCCGGTGCTCAACGGCATGCGGATCCGCGCCGGCAAGTTCGCCAACCTCGTAGGCTTCGAGTCGATCAACCCGACCGTCGATTTCATCGGGTTCTACTCGCGGTCGTTCGTCTTCGGCACCGGGTATCCGTTCACCCACCTGGGCGTGCTGGCGACGCTGGACCTGAATCCCGACCGGACGATCACGTTCACCGGCGGCGTGACCCGCGGCGACGACCAGGGCTTCAAGGATGACAACGACTCGGTCTCGTTCCTGGGCTCCCTGAACTGGCAGATCAACAAGACGATGGCGCTCTACGTGGCCAACAGCACCGGCCCGGAACAGCCGGACAATAACAGCGACCTGCGCACGACCTGGGACGTGACCTTCTACTGGCAGGCGACCGACCGCTGCCGGTTCCTCGCCAACGGCTACTTCATCTACGACGCGGCCGGGGCATCCGACGGCGGTTCGGGCTACCTCTACTCCTTCGCGGCGCTGGGCAGCTACCAGATGTGCAAGGAGGCGACATTCAAGGTTCGCGGCGAGTACTTCCACGACCAGGACGGCCTGCGCATCCCGGCCGGGACCAGTCTCTACGAGGTAACCGTCGGCCTGGACGTGGTGCCGTTCGCGAAGGACCCGATCGGGCGGAACCTGATCATCCGCCCCGAGCTGCGGTTCGACTTCTCGGACGACGACGTGTTCAACGGCGAGAGCCACCAGTACACGCTGGGCGTGGACGCGATCTTCAAGCTCTGACGGACGCACGATAGTCGTCAGGGATGATGGAGGGGAGAAGGCGTCACGGAAGACATGCGAAGCCCAGGGAGCCCTGGCTCCCTGGGTTTTTCATTTTGTGCACGCAGCCGCGGCGCGGATCATCTCGCCTGACCGTCATCCTGAGGGAGTTTCAACGACCGAAGGATCTTGCCGGAACTGGATGATCGCGTCCCCTCGTGGCCAGATCCTTCGTCGGTAGAACCTCCTCATTAATCAGGATGACGCCGCTCCTTCTTCTCGCTTCTCACAGATCCACCTCGAAATACTCCAGCGCCCACTCCTGCATGTAGCGGACGCGATTCGGGACGATCCGATAGACGATCAGCTGCGGGTTGTCGATCGAGCCCAGGTATTGTCGCATCAGCGGGTTCTGGTTCCAGATGGACTCCAGCGTCGGCCGATCGGTGACCACCTCGGCCACGCCGGTAATGCGCACCTGGTTGTGGTGGTCGTCCATGTAGCAGAGCTCGACCTTCGGATTGGCGGCGATCTGGGCGGTCTTGGCATAGGCCCGGAGGTTGGCGACGTAGACGGTGAACGTGTCGAGATCGGTCCGCACCGGCGAGACCGGACGCAGCCGCGGCTGATCCCCCTCGACGGTCGCCAGGAACGGGAAATGATCGTTGCCCACGACGGTCCGGGCGAGGGTGGGTACCTGAGACGGGTCGGGCGGGGGCGGGGTGGGTTTGGGCATGGCGTTCTTGTCAATCGTCGGTGGTCCGTTGTCAATGGTCGCGCGGCTTAACAACTGCGGGCGGGAGCGGTAAAACAGGCGGTCTCACATTGACCCGGAGGATCGAATGACGCGGTGGCTGATGGTGGCGGCGATGATGGTCGGGATTTCATGCTGGGGCAGCGCGTTCGCGGCCGACGGCGGCAAAAAGCGGATCGTTTTCATCGCCGGCACGCCAAGCCACGAGTGGGGCGGACACGAGCACAACGCCGGGTGCGAATTGCTCGCCAAGTGCCTCAACGAATCGATGGGTGACAAGGTCGAGACCAAGGTCTATCACAATGGCTGGCCGAAGGAGGCCGATGCGCTCAAGGGCGCCGACGCGGTCGTGATCTACTGCGACGGCGGCAACGGGCACCCGGCGCTCAAGCACCTCAAGGAACTGGATGAGCTTGCCAAGCAGGGCGTGGGGATCGGCATGATCCACTACGCCGTCGAGCCGGGCGATGGCAATCAGCAGCCCGACGGCCGCGCCGAGTTCCTCAACTGGATCGGCGGGTACTTCGAAACCTTCTACTCGGTCAACCCGCATTGGACCGCCAACGTGACGTCGATCCCCGATCACCCCGTCGGCCGGGGCGTCAAGCCGTTCACGACCAACGACGAGTGGTACTACCACATGCGCTTCCGCCCGGACATGAAGGGCGTCACGCCGATCATCGGCGCGATCCCGCCCGACTCCACCCGCCGAGGCCGCGACGACGCCCACGGCGGCAACCCGGAAGTCCGCGGCGGCATGGGCAAGAATCTGACCGAGTACATGGTCTGGGTCTCGGAAAACCCGGCGTACAACGGCGAGCGCGGCTTCGGCTGCACCGGCGCCCACGTGCACTGGAACTGGGCCCAGGATGACTTCCGCAAGACGATCCTGAACGCGATCGTCTGGATCGCCAAGGGCGACGTGCCGCCCGACGGCGTGCAATCCAAGCGGCCGACCGTCCAGGACATGCTCGCCAACATGGACCGCAAGAATCGCCCGGCGGACAAGGACGACGCCTGGATTGCCAACTTTATCAAGAAGGTGAACGAGCCCAATTCCAAGGGCGCGGCCGCCGCAAAGTAGCTCCCCCCCGCGCGAACTGTCGGGTATGATTTTCGAAGCGCACTCAGCAACTACCATGCTTCATCGGATCGCCCCGATCCTTGTCGCGACGTGTGCCATCCTGACGGCGGGCAACGTGCTCGCTGCGGAGCCGGCCGTCGTGCGGACGGTGGTCGAAAACTATTGCCTGGATTGCCATGACGCGGATTCGGCCAAGGGAGGGTTGAACCTGTCGGCCGTGCCCTCGGACGACCCGGGACGTCACCCGGAGGTCTGGGAGAAGGTGGTTCGGCGGCTTCGCGGACGGCTGATGCCCCCGATCGGCAAGCGGCGACCCGACGAGACCACCTACGACACCGTCGTGTCCCGTCTCGAGGGGGCGCTCGACCGCTCGGCCACCGAACGACCCAATCCGGGTCGAACCGACACCATCCGACGCCTGACCCGCACCGAATACCAGAACGCGATCCGCGACCTGCTGGCCCTGGACATCGACGCAACCACCTTGTTGCCGCCGGACGATGCCAGTCACGGGTTCGACAACGTAACGGTCGGCAACCTGTCGCCGACGCTGCTGGAGCGGTACGTCACGACGGCGCAGCGGATCAGCCGGCTGGCCGTGGGCAACCCGCAACGGGCGCCGGGGGGCGAAACGATCCGGGTGCGGGCGGACATCACGCAGGAGGACCACGTCGACGGGTTGCCGCTGGGCACGCGCGGCGGCGTGCTGGTGCACCACACGTTCGCCCGGGATGGCGAATACGATGTCCAGATCCGCCTGGCACGGGACCGCAACGAGCAGGTCGAGGGCCTTCACGAAGCGCACGAGATGGAGGTGTTGCTCGACCGGGCACACGTGCAATCGTTCACCGTCAAGCCGCCACCCAGCGGCCAGGATCACCAGAACGTCGATGCACACCTGAAGGTCCGCCTGTCGGTGAAGGCCGGCCCACACGACGTGGGCGTCACGTTCGTGAAGAACCCCTCGTCGCTGCTCGAAACCCTGCGCCAGCCCTACAACGCGCATTTCAACATGCACCGCCACCCGCGGATCTCGCCGGCGGTGTACCAGGTATCGATCACGGGCCCGTTCACGGACAGCGGACCGGGAGACACGCCCAGCCGCCGGCGCATCTTCGTCGAGCGGCCCAAATCCTCGGCCGAAGAGGAAGATTGCGCCAAGCGCACCCTTTCGGCCCTCCTGCGCCGGGCTTATCGCAGGCCCGTCAACGACGCCGACCTGGATCGCATCCTGCCCTTCTACCGCGAGGCACGGCACGACGGCGGCGATTACGACACAGGCATCGAGTCAGCCCTGAGCGCGATCCTGGTCAGTCCCGGGTTCCTCTTCCGCGTCGAGCAGGACCCCGCCGGCATCCCGCCGAAGACGGTGTATCGCATCAGCGACCTGGAGCTGGCGTCGAGGCTGTCCTTCTTCCTCTGGAGCAGCATCCCGGATGACGAGTTGCTGACGGTCGCGGAGCGCGGCGAGTTGCACCGGCCCGACGTGCTGGCGCGGCAGGCGCGGCGAATGCTCGCCGACCCTCGGTCCGCTTCGCTGGTGAGCGGATTTGCCGGACAGTGGCTGCACCTGCCCAACCTCGAGTCGATCACGCCCGACGGGCGCCTGTTTCCCGATTTCGACGACAACCTGCGCCAGGCCATGCGGCGCGAGACCGAGCTGCTGTTCGCGGAGGTGGCGCGGGACGATCGCAGCATCCTCGAGCTGCTCAAGACGGACCACACCTGGTTGAACGAGCGGCTGGCGAAGCATTACGGCATCCCGTTCGTATACGGCACGCAATTCCGCCGCGTCCAGCTCGATCCGGACAGCCATCGCGGCGGGCTCCTGGGCCAGGGGAGCATCCTGACGTTGACCTCGTACGCCACGCGCACGTCCCCGGTCATCCGCGGCAAGTGGGTGCTCGACAACCTCCTGGGCACGCCGCCCCCGCCGCCGCTGCCCAACGTACCGGCCCTGGACGAGAGCACGGTGTCGGCGAGCCTGCCCGTGCGCGAGCGGCTGATGCGACATCGCGCCAATCCAGCCTGCGCGAGCTGCCACAACGTCATGGATCCCGTCGGCTTTGCGCTGGAGAACTTCGACGCG
>DATBFY010000718.1:0-7174 GCA_036558265.1 Tepidisphaeraceae bacterium
GCCCGGTCTGCAGCCACCGCACCGCCGCCGGGAAGTGATAAGTGACCGCGTCGTTGGCCATGACCGGCATGGGCCGCTGTTCCCACCCGGTCGTGGCGACATAGGCGACGGCGAAGAGCGTACAGGCGAGGACGACCCAGCGGTCGTCCGCCCGCGTGAACGGTACCGCCGCTGCGGCAGGGACGCCGCGCGCCGGCACGAAGTAAAGGACGGCCGACAGCGCGAGCGTGGTGATCGCGATCGTCAGCGGGCTGAGAATTCCGATCACGCCCGGGAGCGTGACCGCAAGGTACTGGACGAGGAAGTTGAGCAGCAGCACGTCCGTCGCGCGGTCGGCCCAATCCGTCGCGACGCGTCGGCGCACGAAGCGCCAGGCGCCCGCGAGCACCGCCGCCTGCAGCAGCAGCGCGTAGGCAAGGCGGAACTCGTCGCTGAAAAGGATCTTCACGGGTAACGCCGCCGAATATGATTTCTGTTTGATTCACGCGCGGGACGGCGACCGAAGACCACGGACAAACAAGTTTGCCCATGCCACCCGGAGGCGCGGGAATCGGTTCAGACGCGTCTTATATCGTCATCCGCCGCGGATCGCGAGCGCGTGCATGCGGCGCGCCACTTGCGCGGCTTCGCGATCCTCCCCTTCAGCGTGCCTACCGATTTACACCGCAGGCGGCGCCGCCTTCTCCTCGCCGCGCCCCGCCACGAAGCTCCGCCATGCGTCGATCGGCATCAACCCGCAACCGATGAAGAACACCTGGCTGCCGATGAACAGCAGCAGCCAGACCACGGCGGAGGCCATGAAGCCGTAGGAGTGGAGGCCGACGCCCAGCATGTTCGTGCCGAAATAGCTCCACGCGGTCACGATATTGCCGAAGATCGCCAGGTTGGCCATGCCGCGTTCCTTGACCAGGCCGCCCCAGCGGGCGTGGAGGAAGATGGCGTTGGCGAGGACGATGAGGACGGCGCCGTTCTCCTTGGGGTCCCAGCCCCAGAAGCGGCCCCAGGACTGGTCGGCCCAGATGCCGCCCAGGATCGTGCCGACGAAGCTGAAGAGGAGGGCGAAGCAGGTGATGCCGTACATCATGCGGCCGATGGTCTTGCGGAATTCGGGTGTGGCGCAGGGGGTGAAGACGCCGGTGGTCACGTAGGTGATGCCGATGAGGCCTGCGAGGAACGTGGCCGCATAGCCCATCGTGATGCAGACGACGTGGGTCGCCAGCCAGATGTTGGTGTCGAGGACGGCCTGGAGGACCTTCATGGTGTCGCCGTCGAGGGAGAGGCGCTGGGCGATGATCAGCGTCGGGAACCCCGCGATGGCTGCCAGCACCGAGCCGACGCCGTTTTTGTAGATCAGCTCCAGGCAGATCGAGAAGACGACCATGCCCCAGCCGATGAAGATCGCCGAGGAGGCGAGGTTGGTCACAGGCGGACGGCCGGACATGTAGATTCGGGACGCCAGGCCAAAGGTGTGGATCACCATCGCCAATCCGAGCACCCAGAATGCCGTGCGGGACAGTGGCCTGGAAAAGCCGACCCACGACAGGGCCGCGAAGATGAACACGCCGATGTAAAAGACGATCGAGATCACGAACGGGTCGAAGCGGTTGAACCACGACTCGTACGCCGCGCGCACCGAGTCCTTCGGCAGCTTCTGATCGACCAGCTTCTCGTAATCGGCGACGTTGCGGTTGAACTCCTGCGGGTTGTCCTGCCCGTAGGCCGACACGCAGCGCACGAATGCCTGGGCGATCGGGTCGCTCACGCCGCTATCGTGGGCGGTCTGGGCGACCTGGGCGAGGGTGATCCAGTCGCTCTTGGAACCCGCGGGCGGCGGCACGATGTGCAGGCCCGGGTATTCGCCCAGCGTGCGATAGAGCGTTACGCGATCGGCCAGCTCCAGCAGGGCGTTCTGGTACTGGCTCAGTCGATGCGCGTCGTTCTTGCGGATCTCCGCCGCGGGCTGAACCTGCTCGACGAACTTCTGGAAGTTGGGCGCCAGGTCTTCGGCCGAGAAATACTTCTCCTTCTCCGAGAGACCCAGGAGGCTCTTCAAGTCCGGATGATCGATGACGAAGATCTTGTACTTGTGGGAAACCTCGGTGTCGGCGAAGACGTTCAGCAGCCAGGGCACGGGCTGGATCTTGGTCTCCTCCTTTTCGCCGTTTTTCTCTTCGATCAGGAGCGCCGACTCGCGCCCGCGCAGCACCTTGAGGGCGTTGCGCGCCAGGCTGTCATACGGCTGCACGCGACCTTCGTACGAGAGCGGCAGCTTGGCAAACGTGTCGAGATCGTACGTCTTCGACAGCGGCCGCGGCGAGGCGTGGCCCAGCACGTAGATGAGACAGAATGCCAGCACGCCCGCCGGCACCAGGAACCGTGCCGAGAAGAACCCGCCGGATTGGGGCGCCAGCTCGTAGCGTCCGTCTTCGATCTTGCGCTTGCCCTTTGACTTTGGCGGGGGCGGCGCGTTGCCTGCAATGACCGGGATATCGCGCGCGCTGCCGCGACGCACCGCCAGGATGGCGATGATGCTCACCACCACGCCCCCGGCCGTGATCAGCACGCCCCAGAGCCCACCGGTCACGTACGCGCTCGACCCGATCACCAGCGCTGCCAGGAGTGCGACCAGTCCCAGCGCCAGTTGCACGCCGGTCAGATCGCGCTTGGACAGGAAGTTCACCAGCGTGACACCAAAGTGAATGATCAACCCCGCCGCCGCGATCAGGATCGCGATGTAGGGGAGCATCCAGCCCGGGTTGCTCACCACCTGCAACACGGTCGTCTTCTCGGTGTTCTTGTCAAAATCCGCCTGGAAGAACGTCTCGCCCCGATAGCGCAGCGGGTGGTTCATCCAGATCCGCACATCGCGCTGCTCGCCATGCCCGGTGTCCACCAGCAGAACATCACTGGAGTAGTTCTTCGGGATGTTCGTGCCGGTGTAGCGGTCGAAGCTGAACTTCTTGAGGTAGAGCGTGTAGGGCTTGTAATCGCGCTCGAAGCGGAGCGAGAGGTCATATTTCCTGCCGCCGACGTCGATGACCTGCGGCTGGCGCGTCATCACGCTGACGAGGTACGAGCCGATCTTCTGGCCGTCATGACTGAGCGTCACGAAGGCGGAGGGCAGGTCGACCTGGCCGCCCTGCACGCCGCTCACGCCTTTCTGCTCCTCGGCCGTCCATGCCGGGCCCATGTCGTCCTTCAGGGATGGGACTGTCGGGTCGCTGCTGGCGGAGACGGGGCGCGAGTTGCCGTAATACTTGTCCACCTTGATGTCGAACGGCAGGCGAGCGTCACTGATCGTTCGCCCCGGCTTAAGCTCGGTGGCGGCGATCACGATGTGGCGGTTGTGGTCCTTGTCCGCTTTGTCCACGATCGCCAGCTCGGGGGTGCGGATGTCGTAGGAGTAGTTCGCGTACGACCCCTCGGTGATGTCCATGCGGCTTTCCTTGGCCGCGCCACTGGTGATGCCTTCGCCGATAAGAAGGAAGATCAACCCCAGGTGGATGACGATCACGCCTGCTCGCTTGGCGTGGACCAGGAAGAGCGTGACCAAGAACAGCACGCCCATGAGCGCTGCCCCGATCATCAAGGTCAGGCCGTGATCGAACTGCCAGAAGTAGAGGGCCGCGAAGATCAGCCCCGCCTGCGGGATCAGGAAGAGGTCCTTGGGCGAGAACTTGAACCGCATCGCGTGCGCCGCGATCAGGTTCAGTAACAGCAGCGATCCGATGATGTAGCCGCCGGGGAACCAGATTCCGCCCAGGTTCGCCCGAGGGCGCTCGGTGAACCGCGGGATCAGGTCCTGGAACGGCAGCCACGCGAAAAAGCTGTGGAAGTAATGGTGTTGGACCTTCCAGATGTCGGTGTCCACCTGCGCCAGCGTGCCGGCGTAAATGAGCACCATCGAGAGCGCGAGGAGGATGACGGTGAGGGTCAGCGAGGCGAAGGGTTTCAGCAGGGTCTTAAGCATGTGGCGGACTGATCCCAAGGTGGCACGGGCGGGATCGCCCGTGATTCGGACGGCCTTATTGATTGGCGAACTTCAAAGACTTTACGAACGCCTCGAACGCCGGTTTGTTTTTGGCGACCAGATCGTGCGGCCCGAGCAGTCGGAAGAACCACACGTCCTGAGCGCCGGGGAACTGCGTCATGGCCACCACCAGGCGCTTACGATCTTTGCCGGCGGATTCCGGTCCCGCAAAGTCGTAAATCACGGCCGGGCCTTGCGCAAGCGTCACGTCCTGGCCCCCGGCGGCACCCGGATCGCCCACCGGGGGCAAACCCGCCTGGGCCCGCCAGCGGTTGATGTTGGAAAGTTTGTCCCCGAAATTCGCGCCCAATCGCGTGATCGCGAGATCCGCCCGTTCATCGCCCCCACCCACCACGATGGTCCCCGCCCGCATGGGACGGGGATTGGGATCGATCTGCCATCCTTCGGGCAGGGTATATGACGCGATCCCTTCGATGGCTGCATTGCCACCCGCCGGAACCGGTGGCTCGCCGATCGGCTTGCCCGCCTCCGCAGACGAAGCCTGGCTGGGCGCCCCGAACTGGACGGATTTGACGAATTCCTCGAACGTATCTCGCTGAGGGGCGATCTTGTCCGCCGGACCGGAAAGTTTGAAGAACCAGACCTTTCCCGCTCCGGGCACGATCGCGCCGAGCATCCGCTGTTGGGTTGGGCTGGTGAGGTCCACGAGTTGGGCGTCCTGCCCGGCAACCTTGATGGATTTGACGTCCCTGGGCAATTTCGCCTCGGTCGTCGGGGTCATCCCAAGCTGGCCGCGCCAGCGGTTGACGTTGGGAAGCACCTCACCCGCCGTCGCGGGCAGGGGGGTGATCGTCAGATGAATGGGTGGATTTTCGCTGACCTGAAACGTCGCGTAACTCATGCCCGATGCGCCCAGTGGTTTCCAGTCTTTCGGAGCTGTCCACTGGATCTCACCGCCGGTACTGGGGTTTGCGCCACCGGGATGCGCCGCCAGCGTCGGTTGTCCCGCGGGCGGGTCTTTGGGCGCGTTGTAAGTGCGGATCCCCTCCTCCCGCTTGCACCCTCCCAACACCAGGGCGACCCCCAACAACAACATGAGTCGATTGGTCTTCACGGTTTTCCAGTGTAGCAGGGCCCAACGGCCATTTCACTGACGACAGGTTGGATTACCCCAATCAAATATCCCCCATCCGCTTTGTTGTTGGCGGCGCGCTTTGTCGCAGGTTCTTACAATACGACAGGTGCGAATCGCTCAGGGCCGATCAGCAGCGCCGTAAAGCGATATAGGCGCGAGGCCGGGTGCTTCCACGCCAGCGGCGAGAGCCCGAGCTTCTCCGTGCACAATCGATCCAGCAATTGCTGCTTGCTCCAGCCCGTCTCCCGGGCCACCTGGGGAAGGAAGCAGCCCGAGCGGTCGCCGAAGGTGAGATAGATGCCGTCCAGGAGGGGTTCGAAGTCCAGTGGATGCTCCGCCGGTCGCAATGGCGACAAAATGCTCAGCTCGATGTCCAGGAGCGGCAACTCCTCCAAGCGGACGGGGTCGGTGAGGAAGCGCGGGTCCTCCAGGACGGCCGAGGCCATGGCCGCGACCGCTCGCGCGACAGGTAATTTTGCATCCAAACGACCCACGCACCCCCTGAGTCGATGGCTTGACGTCACATGAAGGGAGACGAAGCACCCGGCGGGTTGGCTCAGTTCCGGCTGATCGGGCAGCGGGGGTAAGGCATCTCCGGAAAGTGCCGAACGCAGCGACGATCGGGCGAGGTCGAGCAGCAGGCGCTGGTGTTCGGTCGAGAGTTGCATTCGGTGCCGGTCTGGCCGTCAGTATACCATTCGAGAGACTTGTTAGACTTATAATGGTCGAAGGGGGCCGGAATCGTCGAAGATTCCGCAGGTCAATGAAGGCGACGCGATCATGACCCCACTGATCGATCTGACACCGGCATGGCTGTTCGTGGCGATCCTGGTCATCCTGTTCGTCGCGGCGACGTCGTCGTCGCGGCGGCGGAAGCAACTGGAGCGTCAGAACTGGGGCGTGCGGGTGTGCGGGCAGTGTGGGACCAGTCAACCCCCGCACGCCGCGTATTGCCGGCAGTGCGGGCAGCGCATCTGATCGGGTCCGGGCAGGGGTGGTGTGTTTCGAGTTGAAATGTGGTCTGAGGGGTGTTGTCTCATGTAGACGCGAAGGAGTCTGCGATGAGTCGATTCGACCTCTACGAGTGGATTCAAGGCCTGAGGCGCCGAAGCGCCCAGCGCGGTCGCGGAGGTGGCGGCGGCGTCCGCGTGGCGGTCGCAGCGCCGGATTCACCACCGCCCCCTCCCGGGGGACGCGTGCGGCGCATTCTTATGATCGCGCTGGTCGGCGTGCTGGTCTACGGGGTGTACTTCTGGGAAATCCGGCGGGTCGTGGTGCCGGCGGATCACGTGCTGGTCCTGATGAAGAAGGACGGGAGCAAATCGCTGCCCGAGGGGCAGATCGTGATCCCGCGCCCGCCCGATGCGAACAAGGAGCCGGCCCGGTTCGCCGCATGGGAAAAGGAGTACGGTGACACCAACGGCATCTGCGAGCAGGTGCTGCCCGAGGGGACGTATTTCGGCTTCAGCCCGTTCGATTACGAGCGCGAGGTGCTGCCGGTGCGTCACGTCAACGCGATGGTGCCCAACGGCAAGGTGGGCGTGGTGGTCAGGAAGTTCGGAAAGAACCTCCCGGCGGGGCACGTCCTGGCTGACGCTTCGAAGGACGAGCGCGGCCCGCTGCCTCAACTGCTCTATCCCGGGCGGTACAACGAGTACGCCAACCCCTACGCGTACGAGATCAAGCTGTTCGACCCGGTCGTGATGGAGCCGGGTTACGAGGGCGTGGTGACGCTGATGGCCGCGAAGCTCGCCGGCGACCCCAATCAATACCTGGTGGGCGACGGCGAGCAGGGCACGCAGCCGCGCACCGAGCCGCCCGGCTTCCGGTACGTGAACCTTTACGAGAAACGGATCACGCCGATTGACGTGCGTTCGCAGAAGTTCGAGATGAGTGGCGGCGAGGCGATCACGTTCCCGTCGTCGGACAGCTTCACCATCCGCATGCAGGGATTCGTCGAGTGGCGGATCATGCCCAGCGAGCTGCCGCGCATCTACGTCCAGTACGGCGAGGGGAGCGAGCTGGTCCCATACCTCGAGAGCAAGGTG
>DATBFY010000719.1:0-14578 GCA_036558265.1 Tepidisphaeraceae bacterium
CAACGCGTCCAGAAGCTTATTGAGATCCGATCCGAATGAGCTCAGGCCAGCCGGTCCCGCGTAGGACTCGTTCAGTCCGTAATTGAGCAGGACCAGGTTCGGGTCAACGTCTCCGACCTGTTTGACAAGATGGTTGAACCCGTCGATCGGCTGGCCGAAACCCGCCCGGGCTTCTCCGCGCACCGTATCGCCGCTCCAGCCGAGGTTTCGGAAGACGATGTCTTTCTCAGGAAACGCGGTGATCAGTCGCGTCTCGAAATAGCCGTGCTGCTGGTCGCGCTCGACGAACGTGTTTCCAATGAACGCGATGCGCGGGGAATCCGGAATCGCCAGCGGCTTGTCATCTGCCCGGGCGACCCACGCCCCACCGATCGAGAGCAGGACGACCAGCGTCAGCGCGACAAACGGTTTCATGCAGGCATATAGCGGCCCCGTGTCCGGCTGTTGTCGGTCAACCGACCAACAGGCCCAGGCGCGCCAGTTGCGCGAGCTTGTCATCGATCCCGTCCCGAAAGAGTTGCCGCGCGCGGGTGGAGGAGACGGGAATCCCCCCCTCGGACAACATGACGCGTCCACCGTCGAACAGCCGTCCCAGTTCGTTCACCACAGCCGCGCGGTCGCGCGTACCGTCGAGCAAGCCGAGCAGCTCGCGCGCCAGCACCCCTTCCAGCTTCACGCTCGCGCCCGTGAGCGTCGTGACCATCGCGCCGCGGCGCGCCTGCCAGCGAGCCAGCGCGCTGGCGTGCGGTCGCTCGCCGGCCGTCGTGCTCAGTTTCGGGGCGCGGGTGTGGAACTCCACGGCGCCCGCGGCGGCGGCGGTCAGCAGGAACTCGCCCAGATCCGCGGCGGCCGGCTCGACACCGGCTCCGCCCGCTGGCGAGAGCAGCTCGTCAAACGAGATCGTCAGCGGCCAGGCGCCGCCCAGGCGCTCCAGCGTCGCCCTGGCGAGCGGGTGGTTCGTGGAGAGCGTCAGCCCCTTGGGCGTGCGGAACCGGGATTGAGCTTTGGATGCGGCGGTATCGTCGCCCTTCTCCGGGTGCACCGGCGAGGACACGTAAAGGCCGCGCAGCGCCTGCGGCCTGGCCGGTCGGGTCAGCGTCACCCGCGCGTGACAGATCAGCGTCCGGCGGAAGGCGCGGCCGCGGATAAAGTCAGCGAACTGCTCCCGCCGAACCACGTCTCCCTCGGGCGCCAGTTCCTTCAACCGCTCCGCCAGACCGGCACGCACGGGACGATCGACCGTCTCGGCGTAGTCGGCGTCGGACAGGTATTGGAAGCCAAATCGCGCGGCGTGCGCGGCGAACTCATGGAAATAAACAGGCTCGTTTAGATCGGCCAAGTCATCGTGAAACAGCACCGCGTCCTCGATCGGTTCGATGCGCTTGACCTCTCCTGCGAGAACCGCAGCATACGGCTCGTTGCCCGGAGCCGACGCATCGGCGATCGTCTTTAGGAGGGCCCGCGACCGCCGAACGACTTCCGGTGGCGAGCCGTTGGCGCCGTCAGGCTTGGCCATTCCGAAGCGCATCGTCTCGCGGGCGATCTCGCGGAGGCGCGCGCCGGGATAGGCGTTGTAACTGACATACGCGACGCCGTTGTCAGCCAGGTGGTCGCGGCAGATCGCCAGCATCCGGTCGCGGACCTCCGCCGGCACCCAGGAATAAACGCCGTGCGCGACGATATAGTCGAAACGACCTGCGTCGGCGGGAAACGACCGGATGTCCATCGCCCGAACGTCCACGTTGTCCAGACCCAAGTCCCTGGCGGCCTGGGCGGCGCGGGCGACCGCACCCTCCGCGAGGTCAATTCCGAGAAACTGCGCGGTTGGTAACGAGAATGCCGCCGGGATGAGATTCCCGCCCTCGCCACACCCCAGCTCCAGAACGCGACAGCGGCCGATGTCCGCCGTCCCCATGCCGAACAGCCTGCCCATCACCGCAAGCCGATCAGGGTGCGCCTGGGGGTGCATGTGGGCCGGATAGGAAACTTCGTCGTAGGCGGTAGACATGGACTCACGAAATATGCAGATGGTTCATCAGGCTGCTGGATCTGGCTTGAACCTTAGCAGGAGCAGTCTAACATGTCGCATTGGGCGACCGGTGCATCTGTGACGTGAAGCCACCGGTCCAGACCGTGGGTCGCACGCTTATTCAACACTTTTGATCTATCTCCACTTCTCCAGTTGGACGCGCGCGTCACTTTTGCCGGGAGATGACCGGTAGTTCAGGTTGGCATGCGCGCACTCCGGCGGAGGGCTCAATCAGGAGGAAACTCGCATGCGCCATAGCCAACGTGAGGGGATCGTGTCGCGCCGGGACGGCAAACGTCAATCCAAGACCCGGGCGCGCCTCCAGGGTGCGGTCGCTCCGTTTGCAGCGCCGCCCGCCTGGATGGAAAGCGTCGAATCCCGCGTGATGCTCTCGGCATCCGTGACCTACCGCCCGCAAAGGCCTGACGGCAGCCTGGACACGCCCATCACGTTCGAGACCCGCTCCGACGTGTCCGGATTCTCCCCGGCACAGGTGTCCCTGCTCGACAAGGGGTTCGCGGCGCCGGCGTACGACATGTTCCTCAAGCTGACGAACATCCCCGGCGAGTCCGCCGACGCCAAGCACAAGGACGAGATCGACGTCCTGGCGTTCAACTGGGGCGCCGATGCGCTCGGATCAACCGGAACCGGTGGCGGCGGCGGCGCGGGCAAGGCCCAGTTGGAGGAACTGCACCTGGTCTCGCGCGTCTCGAAGGCGTCGCCCAAACTGATGCAGGCGGTCGCGGCCGGCACGCACATCGCCGACGCCCTCTTGACCGTTCGCAAGTCGGGCAAGGACCAGGTCGAGTTCCTCAAGGTTGACCTGGACGACGCGGTCGTCAGCTCTTACCAGCTCAGCACCGCGCACGACGGCACGCTGCTCGAAGAGTACACGCTCGATTTCCGCCGGATCGACGTCCAGTACCAGCCGACCAATTCGGACGGCTCTCCGCAAACCCCGATCGAGGTTCGAGCCGACGGCCCGGCGCAGGATTTCGCGCCGACGGACAAGTCGCTTTTGCAGACCGGCTATGCGCCGCTGGCGTCGAGCCTCGACATGTTCCTCCAGGTCGACGGCGTGCAAGGCGAGTCGCAAGACGCCAAGCACAAGGACGCGATCGACATCCTGGCCTACTCCTGGGGCGCGGACCTGACGTCAAGCGCCGTGGGCGGTGGCGGCGCCGGCGTGGGCAAGACCACGTTCCAGGAGATGCATTTCGTCTCCCGCGTCTCCCAAGCCTCGCCCAAGCTCCTCGAGTTCATGGCCACCGGTCACCACGTCCCCAGCGCGCACCTGGCCGTCGTCCGCAGCGGAAAATCCCAGAACGAATTCTTCGACATCGACCTCCAGGACGTGCTGGTCAGTTCCTACCAGCTCAGGACCTCGGCCAGCGGCCAGTTGATCGAGGAATACACGCTGAGTTTCAACAAGGCGGACGTGGAGTACACGCCGCAGGACGCCCAGGGGGCCCCCGGCACACCGGTCCGGTTCCAGGGGGAGGACCTGTTGACCAGCGCCTTCGAACCGCAGCAGACGTCACTGCTCGAAACCGGCAACACCTTCGATGGCGCCCTCTCCTCATTCCTCACGATGACCAACATCCCCGGCGAATCCCACGACGCCAAGCACAAGGACGCCATCGACGTTCTGGCCTTCGGCTGGGGCGGCGATGCGCTGTTCAGCACCGGAGGAGGCGGCGCCGGCACCGGCAAATCCACCTTCCAGGAACTGCACGTCGTCTCCCGCCTGTCCAAGGCATCCCCGCTGATCCTCAAGGCCCTGAACAGCGGCCAGCACATCCAGCAAGCGGTACTGAACGTCCGCAGTTCCGGCAAAGACCAGACCGACTTCTTCACGATCAACCTCGACGACGCACTGATCGGGTCTTACCGCGTGACCACCGCCGCCGACGGCACGTTCCTCGAGGAATACACGCTCGACTTCCGCCAGTCCGAGTTGGACTACCGGCCGCAGAATCCTGACGGCACCGTCGGCTCGCCGGTCGCCTTCCAGGAACGGGACCTGGACGTGGATGCGTTCGCGCCGACCGAGCCGTCGCTATTGCAAGAGGACTTCGCACTTCCCGCCGGGCAGAGCCTGTTCCTCACGCTCGACGGCATCCCCGGCGAATCCCAGGACGCCAAGCACAAGGACGCGATCACCGTCCTCTCCTACGGCTGGGGCGGCGATCAATCCGCCGGTGCAACGGGCGGCGGCGGCGGCGCGGGCGTCGGAAAGACCACCTTCCAGGAAATGCACTTCGTCGCGCCGGTTTCCAAGGCCTCGCCCAAGCTCATGGGCGCCTTGACGTCCGGCAAGCACATCGCCAACGCCCACTTCGCCGCCGTGATGGCCGGCATCTCCCCGCTCGAATACCTCACGATCGATCTCCAGGACGTGCTGGTCAGCTCGTACCAGCTCATCCACGGCAGTCACGGCCAGATGCTCGAAGAGTTCACGCTGAACTTCGCCAAGTCGAGCGTCGAATACACGCCCCAATCGTCCGACGGCACCCCCGGCACGAGCGTCTCCTTCGAAGAACAAAACACCGCCGTCGGCGATTTCAAACCCGCCCAGCGGCCGCTCCTGGGCTCCAACGTCGAAGATTCGGCGACGCTCGACGCCTTCCTCCAGATCAGCGGCGTCCAGGGCGAATCCCAGGACGCAAAGCACAAGGGCGCCATCGACGTCAAGTATTTCAGTTGGGGCGCTGACGCCGCGCAGGGTGCCGCCGGCGGCGGCGGCGCGGGTGTGGGCAAGAGCACGCTCCAGGAACTGCACGTTGTCTCCCGCGTCTCAAAGGCCTCGCCCTCGATCCTCAACATGCTGGACGACGGCAGGCATGCGCCCGATGCGAGCCTGATCGTCCGCCGCTCCGGCAAGGACCAGGTCGACTTCTACACGCTCGACCTCACCGACGTCCTGGTCAGTTCCTACCAGGTCACCACCGCTCAGGACGGCACGCTCCTCGAAGAGTACACGCTGACCTTCAGGGAATCCGATCTCACCTACCTTCCGCAGAATTCCGACGGCTCGGCCGGCGCGCCCGTTGAGTTCCGGGAAAGCCAGTTGGACTTCGACGATTTCGCGCCCGAGCAGACGTCCGTCCTCCAGGACGGCTTTGTCAACCCCGCCGCCCCCAACCTGTTCCTCCAGATCGACGGCATCCCCGGCGAATCTCAGGACGCCAAGCACAAGGACCAGATCGACCTGCTCGCCTTCTCCTGGGGCGCCGACGCCACCGGAAACGACAGCAACGGCGGGGGCGCGGGGGTCGGAAAAACCCAGTTCCAGGAGCTCCACTTCGTCACCCGCGTCAGCCAGGCCTCGCCCAGGATCATCGACCGCCTGCTCACCGGCCAACGTATCCCGGGCGCGATCTTCTCCGTCATCAATCCCACGAAGGGCCAGGAATTCTTCAGGATCAACCTGGCCGACGTCACGGTCGGTTCATACCAGGTCAGCACCGCACACGATGGCACCCTGATCGAGGAATTCACGCTGGCATTCGGACCGGGCGGCACATCGAGCCTGCCGGTCGCCGACGCCGGTGGGCCCTACTCCGTTGGCGACGGCCAGACCGTCACCCTCGACGCATCGGCCACCACCGACGCCGGCCAGGACCCCGCCACCCTCACCTACCAGTGGGACCTCGACGGCGACGGGATCTTTGGCGAGACCGGTGTCGACGCGGCGCGCGGCGACGAGACCGGTATCCACCCCGTCCTGTCCCTTGCGAGCCTGTTCGGCCCCCGCACGCTCGATGTCGCCCTGCGCGTGACCGACAGCGACGGGCACACGAGCACCGCCTCCACGACCGTCACCATCGTGGACATCACCCCGCCCGACACGACCATCCTGACCGGCCCGGCGGCGCTCTCGAACCAAACCTCCGCCAGCTTCACCTTTACCGGCACCGACCAGGGCACCCCCGCCGGCCAGATGGCATTCTCCGCCGAGCTCGATGGCGGCGCGCGCTTCGCCGTCACCAGCCCCCTGGCGCTCAACGGCCTGGCCGATGGCGTCCACACCCTCAAGCTCTTCGCAAAGGACCTGGCCGGCAACGAAGATCCCACCCCCGCCGTCTACACCTGGAAGGTCGATACCATCGGCCCCGCCGCGACCAACCTCCTCGCCAACCCCAACCCCGCGTCCGTCGGCACGCCCATCACCCTGACCGCCAGCATCAGCGACCTGCTCACCGGCGCCTCCAACGTTACGGGCGCCCAGTACAGCCTGGACGGCGTCACGTGGCTCACGATGTCCGCCACTGACGGAGCCTTCGATTCCTCCACCGAATCCGTCAAAGCCACGATCGCCCCCCTGCACGCCGGCGTCTACACGATCTACGTTCGCGGCAGCGACGCCGCCGGCAATACCGGCCCCGCCTCCACCCTCACGCTCCCCGTCTACGATCGCAACGCCGGCTTCGTCACCGGCGGCGGATTCATCGACTCCCCCGCCGGCGCTGAACCGGCACACCCACGGCGCAGCCGCAAGGCTTTCCTCGTCATCGATGCCGCTTATCCCAAGCGCGGCAACGAGCCGATCGGCCTGGTCGTCTTCTCCGTGGACGGGATGAACTTCGTCAGCACCGACCTCGATTGGCTGGTCGTCACCGGCAACCAGGCCCGGCTCGCCGGCTCGGGCAGGATCAACGGACACGGCCACTACGGCTTCGAGATCTCGATGATCGACGGCCACCTGGGCAAAGGTTCGGGCAACGACCGCTTCCGCATCCGCATCGTCGATCAATCGACCGGCGACGTCGTCTACGACAACGGCCTGGGCGCCCCGATGTCCGCCCCGCCGACCACCCCCGTCCTTGGCGGCAACATCAAGATTCACGCGAAGGACGATCGCTAAGGTCCGCGGACTGTCCTCGTAAGAGTCAGTGGCCTTGCACTTCGGCGATGCCGTACGGCGGCAGTTCGACCGGCTGTCCGTCCACAGATGTATGGACGGCCTTGTCCGTCGAATTGAAGAGCAGCAGCTGCCGACCGCGTCGAGTGGTCCACACGCCGTTGCGCCGTCCGTCCACCCCCTTGAGCCCCTCGACCTGCCGCGCGACCTCGTCCACCCACGCGGTCTTTCCCGCGGCGGCGGCCGTGCGTACGACCGCGCCGGCTCCCGCCCAGTCCCGCCCCTCCACGTTGCGAACCGCACCATCGCCGACCACCACGATCCTGCCCCCGTCCGTCCTGAACCGATCGAGCCGATCGAGCACCGGCTGATCCACCACCTCTCCCTGGAATATGACCAACGCCTTGTACCTCGACGGCGTCAGCGCCCCGTCCGTGATCAACAGTTCATCCAGCACGTCGAACTCGCACACGTCCCGAAGCCGGTCGCACGCCCGGATCGTCGGCGTCACATCGCCACCCAGCCGGTACCACGTCGTCGGACAGAACACCGCCACCTGGGCCTGGCCCGCCTCGCCCGTGTACAGGTGCGCGTACTTGCGAATGTCAGCCGCGTGCCGCTCGAACTCGTATGTGAAGATCTGCGATGCGCCGCACGAAGCGTCCGAGAAGACTCGCCGGACGAACGTCTTGTCGTCCAGCCCCCCTGCCGGCTCGGTCCCCAGCTTCACGCCGTAAAAACGATAGGCCGTCGCGAGCCACTTGTCCGCAAACACCGCCCCGGCGCAATCCGCCGGCTGCAGCACGATCCCGCGATACGCCCGCGCCATCCGCGCATATCCGGGCGAGTACGTCCCCCACGCGATCGGGTTGATCCCGCGCGCCGTCCCGCCCGGCTTGAGCCGCACGTGCCCCGCCGGCCAGTACTTCAGCACCGTCTTCACCGACCGCTCCGCAAAATCGATGATCGCCTGGTGATACCACGTGATGAAGTCGAGCCACCTGCGGCGATCCTGCGGCGTCGCGAACGCCGCCGGCGACGGCTTGAATTTCGGATCGGACAGTTCCCGCGGCGGTCGCACGTCATCGAGCGACGCAAGCGTCGTCCCCCACGCGAGGTTCAGTTTCTCCACGTTCCCATACTTCCCCCTCATCGCCGCGCCGAACGCCTCGATCGCGTACCGGTCCCCGCACCAGTACCCCTCGTGACAGTGCCCCATGTCCACCCAGTCGGGCACGCGCAGCGGATAGTTCCCTTCGCCGTACGGCCCGAGGATGCACGCGTAAACGTCGTCGATCCGGTCCCCGAAATGATCGTGCAGCGCCTTGTAGAAATGGTCGTACCACTCGATCGTCCGCGGATCGAAGATCGAGAGGTAGTTGGTCTCCTCGCCATGCTCGACGCACCGCATCAGCGTGTGCGCGCCGGTGCGCTGGCGAAGCCAGACCGGCGGGAAATGAACCCAGTCGTACACGACGTACTTCAGCCCCGCCGCGTGCATCGCCCGCTCCATCCGGTCGTGCTGCGTCCAGTCCCACTTCCCCGGCTCGCGCTCCACCGCCCCCCACGCCACGTAATCCTCGTACGCCACCAGACCCGCCTCGCGCATGCGCTTGAGCGCATCGGCGGGAGGCGGATCTTCGTAAACGCCCGGCCGCGGATGCGCCCCGATCGGTGATGCCTGGATGAACGTCACCGACGCGTTCCCCGTCGAGACGTTCCACGGCCGCCCGTCGAACGCGGGCGGGTCCGCTGCCATGCTTTGGCCGATCGCTACGATGAGCACGAGCGTCAGCAGCGCCGCGAAAGCATTCCGGATATGGATCGGGCGAATCATCCGCGCCCCCGAATTCGGATGAGAACCAGGTGCATCTGAACGCGAGTCAAGTGGGCGTCAAGGGACTCGAACCCCTGACCTTAGCTGTGTAAAAGCTCTGCTCTAGCCAACGGAGCTAACCGCCCGGGCGGTGCGTTCATTCTACGCGGCCGGCGACGACCGGCAAGCCTGGATAATGACCGTACGGCCAGGTGACCAACGGCGGGCGTGGCGCGTTTCACGCTTGATCGTTCCTACAACACAGGGCATGCTGACGCCGCGCGCGGCAAGGGCGAACGGCTGATTGACCTGAAGGATTGGAAGGAAACGGGAGATGAACGCTCGCGACAACACCGCACGGGAGACGAGCACGATCCACATCCGGCGACGGGCGATACGACGAGGCAGCCTCCTGCGATGGATCGCGGCGGTCGCACTGGTCGCCGGAGCGGACGCCTCGCCCGCGCGCGCCGCCGACAGGGTTCAGAAGGGAGAGATGGCCGGCTACCTGCTGGTTCCGAATGACAAGGTTCCCGAAACGTACGACGCCGGGTACTCGATGTATGTTGCGGCGTGGCCCCTGTTAGACCAGTACCCGGGGCAACGTTTCCAAACTGGTTTATTCGGCACGTGGATGTTCGCGCGCAATGAAGCGCCGCCGATCAAGTTCTATTCCGACGTCGAGGGCGGCCTGGGGTGGTGGCGTGACCAGGAATTTGCCACGGAGACGCCGAAGTTCATCATGGGAGGCGTGGCGCCGAATTTCACCGAGTGGGCGAACGGTCCCGGCGCCGGCAAGGGTCGTGACTGGGCGCAGCCCAAGGGCAAATACGGCATTGCACAACTCAGTCCCTGGCTGCTGTGGCCTCCCGACGGCTTGAACCTCAAGCGCGGCACGGCCGGCGAACTATTCGGTTACGGTTACCTGCCGCTTCCGCTCACCAAGGCCAAGGCGACCACCGCCGGCAAGAATATCCCGACCGGCAACCAATCGTGGACGCTCTTCCTGAACACGCGGAACTTCAAAGGGCCAGTGGCGTTCTTTACGCCTTTTTTCTGGTCGCACGCCGCGGTCGACGACCCTCGTTTCAGCGGGCTGCTGCTGGACAGCCGTCCGGCCAATCCCAACCGGGCCCTGCAGATGGAGACCCAGCACATCCCCAGCGTTCAGGCCGTAGACTCCAGGGGAGAGACCTACGCCCGAATCGCCCCCACCTTCTTCCCGCGCGCGGCCAACGGTGAATCGCCGGTCGTGCACCATATCACCTCCTACAACAAAAGGGCGCTCTGGGACGCGGTCCAGGCCTGGTTCGACGGCGGCGCCGAGGCGAGCGGCGCGATCAACCCCGAAGGCGCCGTCCTGCATAAGTTCAGCGGCAAGGGAGGAGCCACCTGGAAGATCTATTCCGATGGCGCCGCCAAGGAGGAAAGGCCGCCGGTCGCGTGGAATTCCTTCGCGACGCCGATGGCCGCGGATTTAAACACCTTCGGTTATCGATGGGATCCTAAGATCGTAATGCGGACCGATAGCGGCAAAGGTTCGCTGGTCAAGCTTCCGGAATACTTCCACCTCGACAAGAGTGGCCCAAAGCCACGGTGGGTGCCGGTGCGGGCGGACGAGGTGCCGGCGGAAATGGGCCTGGCGGCGGCGCGCCTCGAGCGGCCCGGCGCCAGGCACCCGAAGGCATACGTCACGCCCGACGATCCCGCGAGCTTCTGGAAAAAGCCGGGCCCGAAAGCCGGACCATTCAAGGCGGAACTCGGCGACGGAAGCGTCGTCACTTATTACTGGTATCGCTTCGCCGACCAACCCGCCCTGCTCAACGCCGATTTAACGAATGACGAGCGCGAGGCCCTGCAGGCGCGCGTGGAAAAACTCCACCGAAGCTGGAAGAGGGACCGCGACTACCTGCCGCCTCCCGCGATCGGAAAACTGGCGGAGTTGGACCCGGCGCTGGTCGTCACGCCGCCCGCGGGTCTGGAGATCGGCTACGTCCCCATCGCCACGCGACAGGCGGCGAAGGACTAGACTAGCCCCAGGGGCAATCAAGCGCGCAGGTGAAAAGGGGCGTTTTCGCCCTTTTAACGGCGTCCCGATGGGCCGGGTAGGCACTCGAACCCCTGACCATTGCGGATTCTCGTCATTTCGCAGCAGGACAGGTAAGATGCCGCCCACTCAACCGCGGAGCTCGTGTGCGTTCACTCTTTGCCCTTGCCGCCGTGCTTTTCTTCGTCCCCCAACTGACGCGTGCAGCCGCCGATCTCGGCGTCCCGCCCGAACAGGCGACGTTTTCGCCGGGCAAGGAGACGAAGATTCTCGATGCCAGGACGGGCGGGCTGGGTTGGTACGTCGTTTACGTTCCCAGGGATTACTCGCCCGAGCGCGAGTGGCCGACGATCTTCTGTTATCACGGGAAGAACGGCGACCCGACGACCTGGCCGTTCAGGCAACTGACGGACGGGCAGAGCTACATCGTCGTCGGGATGGAGTACATCGACCGCGAGACCAAAAACGACGCGAAGGAGGACATCGAGAACCTGACGCGCATCCGCGCGTTCGTCGAATCCAGGCTCCGGATCAACCCGCGGCTGGTGTTCATGGGCGGGTTCAGCCAGGGCGGGTGGTCCACCTCGCGGTTTGGCGATCTGTACATCGAGCAGCTCGCGGGTCTCGTGATCATGGGGGCCGGCGGCTCGCCGGGCCAGAACGCCGCGCCGCTCTTGAAAAACAAGCCCGTGTTCATCGGCATCGGCGAGACCGACGATTCGAATGCAAGGGCCAAGTCGGCGCGCGATGCGTACACCGCCAAAGGCGCAAACGTGACCTTCGAGGAATTCAAAGGGCTCGGACACAGCGTGGACGTGAACGATCAGCCGCTGAAGGATTGGCTGAAGAAGTATGGTCCGCAGAACCAGATGATCGCGTCGCTGGCGAGCGCGCGGGCGGCCGAAAAGGCCGGCAAACTGGGCGAGGCTTACAACCTGTACCTCGCGACGGCGAAGATGAGCGGTGGGCAGGATGCAGCGGAGGCGGCGAAGACGATCGGCGATGCCGCCCAGAAGAAGCTGGAGGATGCGCAATCAGCGGTGGCTGCAAAGAAATTTCCCGACGCGGTCAAGACGCTGGTGCCGATGGAAAAGCTTTACGCCGGCTCGGCGTTCGCCCAACGCGCGGGGGAACTGCTGCAACAGATTCGCACCGATCCCACGATCAAGGCCGAGATCGAGCAGGCGAAGATCGACGCGACGGCCGACGCGATCGCCGCGCAGGCGCAGGCGGCCGAGCGGTCCAAGGATTATGCGCGAGCGTTGAGTCTGTACGAGACCTACGTGTCGCGGTACGCCAAGGCCGCCCATTTCATCCAGGTCAAGGCGCATTACGACCAGCTCAAATCGGACCCGGTGATCCAGGCCAGCGCCAAATCGCAGGCGGCGGATCGCGAGTGCAAGGGGTGGCTGTCCACGGCCGACAACTACATCAACAACAATCTGCCAGAGAAGGCCAAACCCTACCTGCAGCGGATCCTGGACAAATACCCGGGGACGGCATGGGCAGCGCAGGCAAAAGAACGGCTTGCCGGGATGAAGAATTGACGTTCCCTTAAGGGTGACCCCCACAAATCCGCCACGGCGGGCCAGACGGGGAGCGGATTCCGGCGATTCCATTGGACTTGGCGGCCTCGGGCATTAGAGTTATCCCAGGACCGCCGTGGAGGCCTGAGGCCCCGTTTATGGCCTTGGCAAAAGGCGGATTGTCAATGTTTGCCAAATGGAGGTTGACCGTGTCGGGTCATCGTGCGCGCGTCGAGTCCCTGGAATCGCGGATGCTGCTGGCCGCTGACCTCTCCTTCGCCTACCAGATCGGATCGCCCCCGGCCGGCACCGCGGCGAACAATGACCTGGGCAACGCGGTCGCCGTCGACCGCTGGGGCAACTTTTACGTCGCCGGCGGGTTCGCGGGGACGGTGGACTTCAACCCCAGTCGCCGAAAGACCTTCAACCTCACCAGCACCGCCCTCACCGACGCCTTCGTCGCCAAGTACGCCCCGGACGGCTCGCTCCTCTGGGCCCGCCAGGCGGGTGGCTTTGGCGAGGACCAGGCGACGTCCGTGGTGGTCGATCGCTCGGGAAACGTCTACGTGGGTGGCGCGTTCGCATCCGATGCCGACTTCCGCCCGGGCAAGAAACTGGCAATCCTCACCTCCGTCGGGGGGCTCGACGCGTTCCTCTGGAAGTTGGACGCCGACGGAAACCTCGTGTCGGCGGTACATGGCGGGGGGCCTAGCGACGACGCCGTGCAGTCGCTGGCTTTGGACGCCAATGGCGACATCATCATGTCCGGCTTCTATCGCACCGAGGCCCAGTTTAACACCAGCGACCTGATCAGCGCCGGCGGGCAGGATGCATTTGTCGTGAGCGTCAGCCCGCGGTTGAAGATCAACTTCGCCGCCAGCATTGGGGGCGCAGAGGACGATACCGGCGCGGGTGTCGCCGTGGATGCCGCCGGCAACGTCTACCAGACCGGCACCTTCGCCGGTACCGCGGACCTCGATCCCAGCGATGATGCGAGCAGTGACTTTTCGTCGCAGGGTGCCGACGACGCCTACGTGGTCAAGCTTACGTCGCGCGGCGCGTTCGTCTTCGCGCGGCAGATGGGGGGCGGCGGGGAGGACCAGGGAATCAACGTGGCCGTCGACCGCTTCGGCAACATCCTGCTGACCGGCCCGTTCGCCGCCACCGCCGACTTCGACCCCGGCGCAGGCGTGACCAACCTCACCAGCGCCGGTTCGAGCGACGTCTACGTCGCCAGGCTCAACCCCGCCGGCAACCTGACTTGGGCGAAACAGGCGGGTGGCGCCGGCGCCGAGGGCGTGCGCGGGCTGACCGTCGACAAGGCTGGAAACGCCTACGTGGCGGGTCAGTTCACGGGGACCGTGGATTTCGATCCGGGCGCGGGTGTGTCGAACCTGGCCGGGACGACAAGTACGACCAACGGTTTCGTATGGAAGCTGACCGCCAGCGGCACCCTGGCGTATGCGCGGATGCTCAAGACCTCCTCCGGCGGCTTCTGCGACGGGGCGGCGATCGCGCTCAATGCGGTGGGCGACCTGTTCGTCACCGGCAAGTTCGCCGGCACGGTGGATTTCGATCCCGGGACTGGCGTGAGCAACCGGGCAACGGGGGGGAACCAGACCTACGACGCGTATCTGGAGAAGTTGCTGGCGTAGTGGATATGAAGACATGGGCGGACCGCCCGGGCCCCGGCACGCAGGCCGAGCTTTTTCTGCGCCGAAGGCAGTCATCCTGAGGGAGTTTCAACGACCGAAGGATTGTCGCGAATGGAAGGCCGCTCGCGCTCGCGGCCAGATCCTTCGTCGGTAAAACCTCCTCAGGATGACGGCTCTTCGATCATCTCCGAGGTGTCGCTCCGTTGACACGCGTGGTCGGCCGGGTGACGGCGCGGCTTTCCCCGCGCTTGCCCAGGGTCAGGGGGAGTTCGAGGTAGGTTTCGCCACGGCGGAGCTTCAGGACGACGCTGTCGCCCGGCTTGAACTCCTTTAAGAGCGGCATGAGGGACTGCTGGTCGCGCACGTCCAGGTCGTTGAGGCCCACCACGACGTCGCCGACCTTGATGCCGGCGGTGTCGGCGGGGCCGCGGGTGACGACCAGTTCGATCTTCAGCCCGTCATTGCCCTGCGCGAACTGCACGCCCAGGAACGGACCGTCCGGGCCGGTGTTGAACGCTGGGGGCGTGCGCTTGACCATCCAGGCCTGCCAGTCACGCTCGAAGTCGTGCAACGACCGCCCGGTCACCTGTTCGAGCGTGGCACGCCCCGTCGGATCGTGGGCGAAGTTGGCCTTGAAGGCG
>DATBFY010000720.1:0-3687 GCA_036558265.1 Tepidisphaeraceae bacterium
GCACGCCGCACAACCGTCAGACCCGGCTCGCGCTGCACACCACGGCAGCCCTGTTCCTCATCGGCGTGGTAGCGTGTGGGGTGCGCCAGTCGATGGACCTGCAGGCCCTCGGATCGCGCAAGGGCGAATCGTGGACCGCCGGATTCGGACGACTCTTCCCCCGGATCGTGGTCACCGCGTCGGTGTCGTCGCTCAACGCGCGCACGGCCGGCTTGGCCATTTATCCCGTGTACTCCTTTCCCCGCGCGATGGCGTTCTTCGTCATGCTACTGATGATGATCGGGGCCTCCCCATCGGGCACCGGCGGGGGACTTAAGACGACGACGATCTACGAGTTGCTCACCGGTCCCGTGCGCGTCCTGCGAGGCCGCCCCGTCTCCCGCACCTTCGGCATCGCGGCGGTCTGGCTGGGCCTTTACCTGGCCGCGGTCGTGTTCTTCCAGGTCATGCTTCTCTGGGCCGAGCCGCAGATGCCGGGCGACCGGCTCCTGTTCGTGACCGTCAGTGCCCTTTCGAACGTCGGCCTGACCCACGACGTGCTCTCGATGACCCGCTCGAGCCTCCTGCTGGTCTCCGCCGCCATGTTCTTCGGCCGCATCACCCCCCTGCTCATCCTCTGGTGGATGGCCGACACCACCCGCGATGCGGACGTGCTGGTCGGCTGACGCGTGTGCCGCCGCCGGTGACAACAATTGGAAGGGATACACGTAAAAGTGGGGGAAATCCCCCGCCAGTCGGTCCGCGCCGATCCTGCGGAACATTTCGGGCGACGCGAACGAGCGGACGTAGATCCGATACCCGCTCTCGACCGAGCCCCACTTGGCCTTGAAGCGGTAGACCCCCGAATCGCGCGACGGCGACCCCTCCCAGTTCCAGAACCGCAACCCGCCCGCGAGGGCGTCACGCATCGCCTGGGCTGCCAGCGCGGTGCCCGACTGAAAACGTCGCATGTCCGGTCGCGTGCAGGGCAACCAGTAGCTGACCGTGCTGGGGCCCCAGAGCACGACGAGCCCGCCGATCAGTTCGCCCCCGTGATACGCGAAGTAACACCGCGCGCGACCCGCCTCGCGGCCCGCGGTCATCACCTGCTCGACCGCCCGAAGAGGCTTGAGCGGGATCTCCGCCGCCACGCAGTTCGCACGATAGACCTCGTATAGCGCGGCAATTCGCTCCGGCGTGAGCGACGTGCGGATCTCAACGCCCCGCGCCTCGGTCGCCAGCAATCGCCGGCCGTGCGGATCGGTCAGCAGGTCCGGCAGGTACAAGTGCTGCGTGAACCGCTCGACCACCAGCGCGCCGGGGAGGACCTGCTCGTAAAGCTCGTAGCGGTCGAAGAGGAACGGCGTGTAGAACGAGGCTGTCAAGAGATCCGGAAGGTCGCCAGGTGCTCGACCGCCGCGCGCAGCAGCGCGTTGTGGATCGCGCGTTCATCGCAGTGCGGCGCACAAATCACGCCCGCATTAGGACCGAAGAACGGAAGCGAGCAGTATGCTGCCCCAGTCGCTCCCGCGCGGATGAAACCCGGCAGGATGCCGACCAACTCCTCCGCCGACCAGGCACCGAAATAAAGCGGTCGCCCCAGTCCCAGATCGGCCAGCATATCGCGGAAGAACGGGTAGTGATATCCGAGCACGCAGGGCTGCACGGCGCCGAGCTGTTCGAGGAACCGGGTGAGTTCCCGGTCATGTCCGGGTGTGAGGGATTGGATCCGCATAGAACCTGTGCGCGCGCAGCACGGGACCGCGTCAGGGATAACTGGAAGTAAAAGTACGAAATTCCCCTGTCCCGCAACAATCCGCAGAATCCCCTACTCCTATGCGCCCGCGCATGGAGCATGCAATCATCCGAATTCATCCATTCATGACGTCCCTATTGTATCGGTTGCGCCCCCGGCGATTCCGGCGCTCCGGGATAGTCCGGACTCAGAAAACCTTCTTGTTCGAGCTGGCGGATCTTGTCCAGGCGTCGCGTGTGGCGGCCGTCGGCAAAGGCGGTTTCCAGGAAGATCTCCACGATTTTGTTGATCTGCGCCTCGCTGAGCAGGTCCGTCCCCAGGCACAGCACGTTGCAATGGTTATGTTCACGGCTCCGCCGCGCGGTCACCTCGTCGTGGACCAGCGCCGCCCGAATGCCCTTCACCTTGTTGGCGGCGATCGACATGCCGATCCCGCTGCCATCGAGGAAGATGCCTACATCGTGGTTGCCCGCGGCAACGCTGCGGCCGGCGGGAACGGCGTAGTCGGGGTAGTCGCAGCTCGCCGGGCTGTCGCACCCGAAATCCTCGACCTTGTGCCCCTTCTGCTTAAGCATCGGGATCAGCTTGCGCTTTGCCTCGAAGCCCCGGTGATCCGATGCGATGGCGATTCTCATGACCCGCGACCTCACAGCAGAACCTTCTCCTGCAGGCGCCGCTCGATGAGCGTCCGCAGCTCGCCCGCGAGCTGGTGGTACAACGCGCTGTCCCCTCCGATGGGGTCTTCAATATCGCCCTGCGGATCGAGCGTTGCAACCTTTTCCGACGCCGACGGCACCAGCGATGTCACCGCCCGCGCGTGCGCCTTGCCCATCGTGAAGATCATGTCCGCCTGGTGGATCAGTTCCACCGTCAAAATCCGCGAGCGGTGCTTCGTCAGGTCGGCACCAAGGCCGCGCACGGCGTCCACCGCAGCGGGGGTCGCGCGCGAACCCGGCATTGCCATCGCCCCCGCTGAAACCACCTGCACCCCCTTCTTTTCAAGGTCTTCCTCGGAAACTCGGAGTTTTTCGGCAAGGATCTGCCGGGTGATGGCCTCCGCCATCGCGGAACGGCAGGTGTTCCCGCTGCACACGAACAGGATGGTCGTGCGGAGCAGGCGCTCGATAATCCGCTGATCGTAGATGCCGGCGCGGACGATCTCGTACCCATCCTGACGAACGCGGACGATCGTTGAGGGCTTGGAATAGCGTGGGGGGCCGGCGTCGAGCACCAGATCGACCTTTCCGGCGAGCTCCCGGGCGATCTCGTCCCCGCCGGCGTGCTCTTGCGACCCCGCACGAACCGCCGCGACCGGTGTCCCTGACCAGGCGATGACGTCCCTGGCAACACGGTGTTCCAAGCAGCGCAGGGTAATCGAATCGCCGTCGTAAAGGTCAGATTCGGCTAACTTTAGCGTCGATGCGACGGCCTTTCGGCGATCCGCCGGTACGTCGAAAACCAAGGTGACCGGGCCCGGCCACAACTTGCGAATGCAGCGGTGACCAAACTCCCCCACGTCTCCGAGAAACTGAGCGGCATGCTGGGGACTCGCGAGGTGGGGGATGAAGGCAGGGGCTTCCCCACTCCCCCCACTTGGCCTAAGCTGCCGAAGTCGGGCCAGCGCTTCGGGCCGGTTCAGGGCACCGGCGGCACCGTAGACCGTTTCGGTCGGCAGCACGACGACGCCGCCTTGGCGCAATTTCTCTCCTGCCAAGCGGATATGGTCGTTGTAGTTGCCTTCGAAGATGGGCACCACCGGGGCCGACATGAGCGGGCGATTATCGGCCTTGTGCGTCGGACGTGTCAAGCAACGCTGGTCTGTACCCACTTTGTGGCCGGCATTCCCCGTTGAGGCCGGTATTGAACCTCTGGCTCTCCTGCTAGACTACGATATCCAACCTTGCATCCTGAAGGTGTGTCTGATTCCTAATGCAAGGATATCTATGCGATTA
>DATBFY010000721.1:0-7711 GCA_036558265.1 Tepidisphaeraceae bacterium
GTCTATCGGAACGTCGTCGTGGGGATCTTTGGAGCTTTCTTGACGCCCCTTATCACATCCTCATACTCCCTGCGCGACCCGACCCATGCTCAAGACGACCCTTGCCAACTGGCTGGCCCGCCGCGGGCTCCGGATCATCACCCGCAACTCGCCGGGGTTCGACATCATCCCGCCGGGGCTGGAGAAGGAGTTCCTGTCGGCCTACGAGCGCTGGGGCCCGCTGTCGGCGACGTCCGTGGATGCGATGTATGCACTGTGGCGGGCGGTGCAATACGTGATTTCCGGCCGGATTACTGGGGATTTCGTCGAGTGCGGCGTCTTCCGCGGCGCCTCGACGTGCCTGGCCGCCGAGGCGTTCAAGCACCTGGGCGATACGACCCGCAAGCTTTACCTGTACGACACGTTCGAGGGGATGACCGCCCCGACGGCGCGGGACGTCGATTTCGCCGGCCGCACCCCCGAGCAGCACCTGCGCACCTGGGGCGCCCGCACCATGTCCGAGATGACCAACAGCCCGATCGACCAGGTGCGTCAGAACGTCCTTGCGACGGGGTTGCCGGCCGAGCGGTTCGTCTTCGTCAAGGGCAAGGTCGAACAGACGATCCCCGGGACACTGCCCGATGGGCCGATCGCGATCCTGCGCCTCGACACCGACTGGTATGAATCGACGAAGCACGAACTGGTGCACCTCTACCCCAGGCTCTCGCCCGGCGGCGTGCTGATCGTGGACGATTACGGCTTCTGGCGCGGCTCGCGCGAGGCGTGTGACGAATACTTCAAGCAGCAGGGGGTGCACATGCTGCTGACGCGGATGGATCGAATCGGCGCGGTGATCGGCGTCAAGCCCGGTACTTGAGGAACAGCTTCGACTCGCGCCCGGGGTTTTTGGCCGCCCAGGCGGCGCACTGCTGATCGTAGCCGGCGCGGTCGATCACGCGGCCGGCGCAGAAGACCGGGCGGCGGAGGGCGCCGAAATGCGTCTTGAATCGGAAGAGCGTGTCGGCCGGGTCGTTGGACATGCCGCCGCCCCAGACGATCCGCTGGCAGCCCGCCTGCCGCGCGACCTCGGCCATGGCGAAGTACAGGAAATCGTTGGGGCGAACGCCCTGGTGGGCAAAGTCGGACGCGCCCAGGTGATAATGCGCGAGCATTCCGCCGATGAAGACGACCGCACCCGCGATCGGCGTCCCGGCCGACTCGACCACGACCAGGCGAACGGGCGCGAGGGCACAGAGGCCCGCGAAGTAGTCGTGATCGAAGCGGTACGCGGGCGCCATCTCCAGGCGCCGGGCGGTCGCGGCGTAGAGGCCCTCGAACGCGGCCCAGTCGCGATCACCCTCGCCAAGGCGGAAACTGAGCCCGGCCGCCTGCGCCTTGCGGAGGTTGCGGCGGGCGCTCGAGACCCAGGTCGCCGTCACGTCGTCGCCCGTGGTCAGGTCGCACTCGACGTTGGTGCGGACCTGGAAGACGGCGAAGCCGGCGGTCCGCAAGGCTTCGACGTCGGACCATTCGGTGTGGCAGCGGACGAACTCGGCGACCGCGCCGGTCGATCGGAAGAATTCGGCGGCGCGGGCGAGGGCGATCGCCTTGTGTGCCGGGGACCACTCGCCGACGAAGAGGGGGCCGCCGTAGCCGTAGGGGGTCTGCGCGTCGCACGCGCCGCCGTCGATCGGGTGGGCCAGGTACGGATAGAGCATCCATCCCGCCGGGCTGGTCAGACGGAGGCAGCCGGGGCGGGCGCGTTCCCAGGGTGCACAGATGGAGGCGTAGGCGGGGTGGAAGTAGACCTCCCGCCGGTCGAGGGGCAATTGCCCCCAGGCGGACGACCAGGCGGGCATGTCGAGGATCGTCATGGTCAACGCGTCACCGGCGCCGGCGGTCAGCGGTTCGGACGACGGGCTGGAGTGGTCGGGTCGGCGGGGCGTGACGCACGAGGTATTCGCCATGCTCTGGTTATCGGGCGGCGAAGGGGTGGGGCTTCAGGCTACGGGCGTGGGGACGACGGGCTGCTCGTCATGCAACCGGGGAGCCGGGTGGGCGCGGCGCAACACGCGGAACATGTGTGTGTAAGCGAACGGGATCGCGATCCCGAGCTGCAAGGCGGTCTGGCTGATCGCAACGCCAGTGGGACCCATCTTGCCGCAGAGGTAGATGGCCAGCGGCACGTGGAGCAAGGCCATGATCCCGCCGCCGATCATCTGGCTGGAGAGTTCTCCGATCCCGTTGAGCGGGTAGGCGACGACCATGCCCAGGACCAGGGACAGGGCGTAGAAGACCAGTGCCACGAGCAGCGAGGTGGGGGGGATCGCCGCCGGGCCGGCCCAGAGGCGAATGATCGTGGGTCCGGCGAAGCAGAGTACCAGGGCGAGGGGAGCCCAGACGGCCAGGACGATGCGGATCGTCCGCCAGAAGACGTGTCGAACCCACGCGGCGTCGCCGCGGCCGAACGCCTCGCCGTACGCCGGCCACAACGGGATCAGGATCACGTTGCAGAACGAGACGATGAGCATCATCAGGCGGTTGGTGACGGCATAGGGGGTGACCTCGGCAGCATTGAACCGCTGGGCGATGATCAGCGCGCCGGCCTCGAAGACGACGAGTGTGATCACCTGCAGGATGAAGAACTGCCCGCCCATCCAGAGCATGGATCTGGCCTCGGCGAAGCTGAACAGGTCGCGCGCGATGCGGATCATCCCGCGCCGCCAGGCCCACAGGGTCTGGGCGAGGTTCGCCAGGAATACGGGCGCGATGACGACGATGGCCAGCAGGGGCAGGCTGGCCCCCAAACGGGTGGCGGCGAACAGGGCGGCCAGACCCAGGGCGCCCGAGCCCATCGCGATCAGGTTGGAGACGTCGAGTCGCTGGTGGCCGGTGAGGATCGATGCCGCGATCGTCAGCGGGAGCATCGCCGTGGCCAGGAGCAACGCGACGCTGGCCACCGGCCTGGCCTCGGCGATGGCGGTGGCGGACGTGACGTTGAAGACGCGGGCCCAGGGCACGTGGGCGCAGGCGACGGCGGCCACGACGAACAACACGGCCGAGACGCCGGTCACGATCACGTAAGTGCTGCAGATGGCCCGCTCGGCGGGTCGCCGGTCGGGTCGCCCCATCGCCGCGCTGATCCGCGTCGTCAGGCCGTGACCCAGGCCGAAGTTCGCCAGCGCCAGCCACGAAAGCATGGTGCTGATCGTCGCCCACATGCCGTAGCGTTCCTTGCCCAGATACCGCACCGTCAGCGCAAGGGAGGCGGCACTGAACAGAATCCCCACGATGCGCGCGGCGGCGCCGGACCAGACGGCGCTCAGATAACGCTTGCGGCGCAGTCGCCGCACGTCCGCCACGTCAGCGGCAGCCGAGCGATCGTCCAGGGCGGGTGGTGACATGTGCGATCGGGTCCTGTCGGGTGTTCTCGAATCGGCGGTCGGGCTCAGGGCCGGTAGAAGTACAGGTGCAACTGGACGTCCATTCCTTCGATCAGGACGCGGCGCTCGGGCACGAGCGGCGAGCCGGCGCGGATCACCTGGGTGACCTGGGCACGGAATCCCGCGTCCTCGAGCCGCGCGATCACCTCGCCCAGCCGCTGTCTGCGCCCGGGGAACGAATGATACTCCGCGCAGATCGCGGCGACGCCCGCCATCGCACCGGCGCAATCGGTCAGGACGTCGGCCTCGGCGCCCTCGATGTCCATCTTGAGCAGGTCCACCTCGCGCCCGCCGAGCCGGTCGCACAGGCGCACGACCGGGACGGTGATGAGGTCCTTGGCGCGGTCGGCTTCGACGGCGAGGCGGCCGCTGTCACCGCCCTGGGACCAGAAGCTGGCCGTGCCGTCGGCCGCGCCAACCGCCTGGTTGATCAGTTCCACGCCGGTGATGCCGTTGCCCTCGATGTTGCGGCGAAGCACCTCGAAGATTCGAGGGTCGGCCTCGTACGCGACGATGCGAGCCTCCGGGTAGATCGACTTGAAGTAGAGTACGCTCAGGCCGATGTTGGCGCCGCAGTCGACGATCAGCGGGTCGGGCCGTCGGGCGCGGAACTCGTAGGTCCGCTCGACGAAGGTCCAGTAATACGCCCAGAGGAACGAGGGGACGTCGGGCGCGTGGATCGTCCACCCGTGCAGGCGGACGTCCCGGGGCTGGGCGGGCTTGACGCGGCCATACCGGGACGCCAGGCGCGCCATGGTGCGGTAGCAGGGGTCGCTCGCCAACTTGTACAGGTGCCGCGCGGGATCGCGCAGGAGGGGCGCCAGGAGCCGGTTCATGCGCGCGCCCCCTTGCGGGCTTCCACGTACAGGCTCACGCCCTTCCACGGCGTGCCGTCGGGCTCGACGTCCAGGCCGTACCTGGCGAAATCGGGGATGTCGCTGGTTTGCGCGGTCATCCGCCTGACCTGCGTGAAGCCGACTTGTTCGAGCACGTCGCGGAGGAACAACTCGTCGTACATCCAAAGGTGCAGTTCACCGGCCCGGCGGTAACGCACCTCGGCCAGCGTGTCCCCCAGGCGGCGGGGGAGCACGCAAAGCAGGCGGCGGAAGACGCGCTGTTTGAGCGTCCCGCGTCCCGCGGCGCCATTGCTGCCGCCGCGCAGCGCGTTCGCCAGGCCCACCCCGAACGCGCCCAGGCGCGGCCGCACGAACGGGTCGTCACCGGCGCCCTGGGCCAGGGCTTGGGACCACTCGCCTCCGGGCTTGTTGCGCACCATCTGGTCGAACATCTCCAGCATCATCCAGCGGTGGGCGACCGGCGAGACGTCGCCGCCGTCGCCACCGCCACCGCCACCGCTGCCGCTGCCGCTGCCGCCCTGGCGTCGCCGGCGGCGGTCGAGCACGTCGAGGTAATCGCGGGCGCTCTGTTCCAGGTCCGGGACGACCACCCGAAGGATCCCACCGGGCGCCAGCACGCGATGGCACTCCGTCAGAAACCGCCTAGCCACATCGAGCGGAAGGTGTTCGAGCACGTGCGAATGGTAGACGCACGAGGCGGCGGCGTCGGGCAGGGGGATGCCGTCGATGAAGTTCGCGCGGCGGACCGCGTCGCCCGCGGGCGTCAGGTCGAAGTTGACCCAGTCGCGGTGGAAGCGACTGCCGCAGCCCAGGTTGACCATGGCCAATGGAGACGTGTTCACCGGACGGCCTCCGTCGGTCGGGCCGCCGCGACGGCGTGCGTCGCGGACCCGGAGTGAAACGCGGCGATCGCGCGGCGATAGAGGTCGAGGTGGGTCCGGATCCATTGGTCCACGTCGCAGCGGTCGCTGACCCATCGTCGTCCGGCGGCGCCAAGCCGCGACCGCAGGTCGGGCGCGCCCAGGAGCGTCATCACGTGTCGCCCCAGTTCGGCGACGTCGAACGGCTCGGCCGCCAGGCCGCGCTCGTCCGCGTCGCCGACCATCTCCGCCAGTCCACCGATGCGGAACGAGACGATCGGCCGCTCGCACGCCATCGATTCGAGCCCGACGTAGGGAAAGTTGTCGGCGACGGAGGGGATCAGGGTGAGGTCTGCGACGCGATAGGCCTGGACCAGGGCTCGGTCATCGTGAAGATATCCGGTCTCGACGACGCGCTGGGGCACGTGTCGGGCGATGAAGTCGCCCCCGCCCCCCACCACCAGCAGTTTGAACGCGTCGGGACGGAGCGTGCGCAGCGCGTCGACCGCGGGGGAGATGCCCTTGACGGGGGACCCCAGATGCGCGGCCATCAGCAGCACGACGCGGTCCTCGGGCGCCAGGTCGAACCGCCGGCGCGCCTCGGCCTGTGCGGCGGTGGACTCGGCCATCTGAGGCGTGCGGACCCCGTACGGCAGGTTCACCACCTCGGCGCCGGGGAACCTTCCCGAGCGTTCGGCGAGCTGCTTGATGTATTGCGACGGGCTGATGATCGTTTGCGGCTGGGGCGACCAACGGTCGAACACGCGGCGGAAGCGCTGCGAGACCAGCGTGTCGGGGAAGAGCACGTCGGCCCCGGGCATCGCGCGGATCTGGGCGCCGTATTTCCCGCCGACGCCCGAGAGGTCGTACGCGACGCCGGCACTGGGCCCCCACTCGTCGTGGAGCGTCCAGACGCAGGGCAGGCGCCGGCACAGGCGGGACAAGGCCTTGAGCGACATCCACCCGCCGTGGACGTTGTGGACGTGCACCAGGTCGTATCGGTCGGGCGTGGCGCGGCCCAGGGCAAGCCGGGCGCCCAGGTGGATCCAGTCGACCTGGGGCGGGCGGAGCTTCTCGAGGATGCGGAGGGCCCGTTCCCCCGGCAGCCGCGCGCCACGGACGAAGTCGGGCTCGTCGCCAGCGCGGGCGCTGACGATCATGGCGACCGAAGCGCCGGCGGCGGTGGCGATTCCCTGAAGGAGCTCGCGGGCGCTGCGCTCGGCGCCCCCCCCCGCGTACCGTGTGCTGATGAACAGGACTCTCACGCCGCTGGCCTCCGTCGGTCCATCCGCGCCGCTCGCGCGCCGCTCAGGCGTACTCCTCGACCTCGAGGAAGGCCGCGGCGGGATCCTCGTACGGGTCGAGATACCCGGCGTACTCCTGGGCGACGGCCGCCTGGATCTGGCGGGTACGCAGGAGCAGTCCGCAGATCAGGCCCAGCGGGATCGCGGGTCGCTGCACGTTGATCGACATCGTGCAGGACGCGTAGACGAAACAGAGGACGCCCTCGAGCGCCCCGATCGCGCCGATCATGACCGTGGTGCGGTCGGCCCCTCCCTTGGCCATCCGCCAGCCCACGACGACGGACGCGACGCACGGGAACAGGAAGCCCAGGAACAGGGGCAGGCCGCCCTCCGCGAGCGACGATGTCCAGACGTTGTGGCGGAAACCCATCGCCCCCTCGGGGTCGCGCTTGGCCATGACCTCCTGGCTTCCGAACCCGCGGCCGAAGAGCGGGCTGCTGATCCACATCCGCATCTCGTACATGATGCCGGGCAGGCGCGTGTCCCAGGCGTGGTTTTCCTTCCGGCCCAGGTCCGTGTTCGGCAGGATCGAGATGACGCGCGTCTCGACGTACTCCTTGAAATTGCGGCCCGTCACCCGCGAGTACAGGATCACCCCGACGGTCACCATCGCCATCGCCGCCATCGCCAGCACGAACCCCGTGGCGACGCGCCGCCCGATGCCGGCGCGCGGGAGCAGCCAGACCGCAAAGCTCAGCGTGATGATCGCCACCACGTAACAGGTGCGGTGAGGAAGGGCGAAACTGCCCATCACCGCGATCGCGCCCGCGGGCAGGCCGATGATCCACGGGATGTACCGCAGCCTCGAGACAAGGCAGAACGCGATGAACCCCGCCAACACCACGCCCAGGTCGCCCCCCATGTTGTTCGAGCGCAACGCCTGGAGCGTCGAGCCGATCATGCTCAGCGTCTCGGTCGATTCCCGCATGAAGATCAGGGCGGCGCACGCGCTGGCGAAGCTGGACACCAGGACGATGTACCCGGCCCATTTGGCCGAACGCATGTCCGTCACGCTGGCGTAACCGATCAGCAGGCAGATCGCCAGGTTCAGCACGTTGCGGCTCATCAACGCCATCTCGCGCTGATCGCAACCGGTGATAAAGCCCATCAACGCGGCGGTGACCGTCCCCAGCAGCAGCAGGCCGAACGACCACTTGAGCGCCGTGTGCATCCGCTCCGACTCGAACCGCCGCCTGCCCAGGGTAAATGGGAGGAATATCACCCCGACCGCGACCAGTGCGTCCAGGATGTTGATGGGCATGCCGAAC
>DATBFY010000722.1:0-14707 GCA_036558265.1 Tepidisphaeraceae bacterium
CTGTGTTCATCCGTGTTCATCTGTGGCTAATTCTCTTCGACTCACTTGAACGAAGTCCATTCCTTGTACCGCTCGCGCGCGCGTTTTCGTACCGTTCACTCGCTCCGCGCCCGGGGCGGCCCGCCGCGCGCAACAATCGAAACGACAGATAAGCGGACAAGCAGCCTAGCGCTGTAATCGCAAGCACCACGTAGGTGTCCAGATCCCAGGCGAGTCGGAACTCGCCGGTAAGCCCTCCGATGATTCCGCGGATGCCGAGAAACAAGGTGGGGGCGGCAACGAGCGCAGCGAAGATGCCTAGCATCCCGGAGCTTGGACGCGCAATCCGAGCTCGATCCGATCGAGGCGTCGCATAGTCGAGTTTGAGTTGCCGCGATGAGTTCATGAAAATCGACGGTCCGAAGCGGATAACGCAATGCCGTTGAGCAGCCGCGGCGGCTTTGCTTGTCTGCTGCTTTGCGTCACTGACACAAATGCTCGGCAGCAGGGGGACGCCCGCACCACAGGGAAGATAAAGCAGGCGGGACGCCTACGCTACAAGGTCACTTCCCGGCGGTCCATTCCTTGTACCGCTCGTCCAGCTTCGCCGACGCGGCGTCGCCCTGGTGGAAGAGGACGCGGTACTTGAAGGTCAGCGTCTTGCCGGGTTCGAGCGTCAGGTCGCCGGCGCCCTTGGGGGTGTTCTTGGGATCGTAATCGTGCAGGCCGAAGATGTTGGCGGCGTGCAGGCCGTACTCGCGCGTGTGCCAGCGCGAGGGGTGGCGCGGGTTATCGGGGTGATCGAAGATGGCGACGCCATACGGCTTGCCGCCGATCATTCCCGATTCGTCGCACCAGTCCGCCGGCTTGCCCCAGATGGCCTTTTCGCCGTGGGCGCCGGCGGAGTTGGTCAGGACGCCGTCGCGGTGCTTGGCGCCCTTTTCGCTGTTGCCGATCTCCGGGCTCATGCGGACGGCGACGATGCCGGCCTCCTTGGTGTCGCCGAAGGTGACGGCGTCCTTGGTGGGCGTGAAGACGACGGTCAGGTCGATGCCGCGGGTGCCGTCATCCAGCGCGAAGAAGCGCAGCGTGCGCGTCTCTTTGAGGAGCGTGGGCGCGTCGGGCGTGGCGCCTTCCCATTCCAGGCGCTCGACGATCGTGTCGCCCTCGACCTTGTCGAAGCCGATGTGCCGCTGGTGGTGCCCCTTGTTCGCCCAGTGATCGACGCCGTTCACGCTGCCCTGGGCGACCCAGAACGAGCGGTGGTGCGGGTGCTCCTTGGGGTTGGTGACCTCCTGGTCGCTGGTCACGGCCTGGCCATCGGCGGCGTAGACCGGGTAGGCGAAGGGCCGGAGGAAGTTCTTGTCGTTGCCGGCGAGGAAGTGATAGGTCGTGAATTCCTTGCCGTCGATCTCGACCTTGATCGAATCGGCGCCCTGCGTGAGCTTCACGGTGGCGGCACGCATGGCGGTCGTGTAAAGGGCCATCGACATCATCAGGACCAGCGTGGGAACGATTGTGCGGTAGTTCATGGCGGCACCGTTATATCAACGCGGATGGAGATGACCAACTCATTTGACGGCGTATTCGACCCAGGCGGTCTCGACCTTCTGACCGGCGTCGAAGGTCCAGCTTGAATCCTTACGGCCGATCGTCGGGGCGTACGTGTGCTCCGCGGTTCGAGGTGGGCCGTTACCCGCTCTCCAGGTGAATCGAACCGTCGTCGGGCTGGGATGGGTGATCCGGTAGGCGAGGTGGGCTTCGACCTTGCGATAGGACTTCCCGCCGTCGTTGCGGAATCGCACGCGCACCGGCCCGGCGACGTTGTCGAGCGGCACGTCGCCCCACGCGAAGGACTGGCTCCAGAAATCATTGGGCTCAGGTGGGCGGCGCTCGACCTGCCAATCCTTGACGACGCCGATCCACCGTTTGCCGCCGTCGGTCGAATACTCGATCTGGTATTTCGCGGGTTGTGGCGGATTCCCCGAGGCCTGCCAGCTTGCGGCGTAAAGTCGCACCGCCTGCTCGCCACGCGGGGGTGCGATTTCAAGGGTGACCTTGGGCGAGCCGATCTTGCCTTCGACGACGCGGGACTGGGTCTGGGCGACCGTGGGTCCAGCCGAAGCAAGGGCGACGCCCGTTGACTCGAACGTGATTCGATTACTGCCGTCGTGAAGGTGAGGGATGGTGGTGACGTTGGTCTGGCAGACGGTGCGGATCGAGAGGCCCGAGTCCTTCAGCCGCTGCGCCGAGGCCTGGATGCGGAGCAGGTATTGATTGTGGCCCTTGACCAGGTCCGTGGCGTCGACGCTGCTGCCTTGCCCCGCTTGCGCCCATGTCTTGCCGCCGTCGGTAGAAATCGCGATCGGCACCGACAGGCGGCTGGTGACGACCAGGCCGTTCTTCCCGCCCGGTTCGTAAATACCCCATTTGGCATTGCTGGCTGGCGTGCAGGCGATCACGTAAGGGGTGCGGAACTCGAACGTGACCTGTTGATCGTCTTCGCTGATGATGCCTTCCTTATAGCTCCCATCCTCAAATCGCGGCGTGTAGGTGTAAACGGCGTTGGCGTAGCGCATCTGGCCGGGCGTGTAGCGCGTCGCGCGCGTGGCCTGGAACATCTTCTCGGGCTGGTTGACCCACGTCTGGCTGCGCTCGGGCCCGGGGACGCCGGCCGTGTTGTAGTTCATGCCCCAGAAGACGAAGGTCCGCGCGTCCTCCAGCCCTGGCCTAAGATACCGCCGCACCGTCTCGCCCGGCCGCAGGTGTACCATCGGCGGCGGGCCCGCATACCCCGCAAGGTACTCGGCCGTGTTGTACGCCGTGTACACACCACCGGCATCGTCATCCGCCAGTCCCGACACCCGCCAGCCGCGCTGCCGCTCGGTCTTGTAATTCGGATTCCGCAGCGTCTTGATCTGCGGCACGATCTCCTGGATCGACAGCAACCGGCTCCCATCGGGCGCGAAGATCACCGTCGAGATGTCGTGATCTAGAAGTGCCCACCGCCCCGTGCCATACGCCCCGCCGGTCAGATAAACCTCGAACGAATTGTGCCCCGTCACGCCCACGCACCGGCTGCGGCAATGGCCCAGCAGCGCCTCCATCTCCGCGTTCCACTGCGCGTGCGTCGTGCCGCAGAGGCCGAACCCGTGGGCGAACAGTCCCGTCCAGTAATCGCGATTCCAGTCAGGGCCCTGCCCGAAGAGGTCGCACTTGCCCTCTTCGCCGTGGGCAAAGTGCAGATTTCGCCAGTACCACGCCGCCAGCGCCTTGTCCTCGTCCGATTCGACGCTTCGCCCGGTGACTCGCTTATAGAGCCCAGCCTCGGTCTTAAACAGCCGCTGGAACGTCGAGCAGGACAACTCACCCGGATACCACGGGTCGTCCGTCATGACCTGCGGATCGCCGGATGATGCCCGCGCCAGCGGCCCGATGACCAGCAGCCCCGCGCACACGACCGCCAGCATGACAAGCTTTCGCATCCAAAGCCTCCTCCCACCCTTCTATCGCCCAACGCGCCTTTTGTTTGCCCGGTTGGGAACCCATCCCCTATACTGCCCCCTCGACCCGTGCACCTCTTTCCGGAGCCGCGCCATGCCACACCGCTCAAGCCGCCGCCGATTCCTCCAGCAATCCGCCTTCGCCGGCCTTTCGGTCTGGGTTTCGACCCGGCCGGCCCGCGCCGCCAAGTCGCCGAATGAGAAACTCGACATCGGCGTGATCGGCGTGAGCAATCGCGGCGCCGCCAACCTCTCCGGCGTCGCCAGTCAAAACCTCGTCGCCCTCTGCGACGTGGACGACCGCTACCTCGACGTCGCGATGAAGAAGGACGCTCCCAAGGCCCAGCGCTTCAACGACTTTCGCCGGATGCTTGACCAGGTGAAAAACCTCGACGCCATCGTCGTCAGCGCCGCCGACCACTGCCACGCCCCCGCCACCGTCAGGGCCCTGCGCCTGGGGAAGCACGTCTACTGCGAAAAGCCACTCACGCACACCGTCGCCGAGGCACGCCTGGTCGCCACCGAAGCCGCCAAGGCCAAGCGCGCCACGCAACTGGGCACCCAGATCCACGCCGGCGACAATTACCGTCGCGTGGTCGAGGTTATCCGCTCCGGCGCGATCGGCCCCGTCCGCCGCGTCCACGTCTTCGTCACCTCCCGCTATGGCCTCAGCCCCGCCATCGACAAGGCAATGGAACCCCCGCCGGCGTTTCACTGGGATCTGTGGCTCGGCCCCGCGCCACAGCAGCCGTACAAGCCTTTCTACCATCCACAGCAGTGGCGGCATTTCTGGGATTTCGGCGGCGGCACCTTGGCGGATTTCGGCTGCCACCACCTGGATCTCTCGTTCTGGGCGCTCGATCTTCTCCATCCGACAACCGTCGAAGCACATGGCCCCGACCCCGATCCGGTCCACCCGCCCGATGAACTGACCGTGGACTATCACTTCCCCGCCCGCGGCGAGCAGCCGCCCGTCCAGATCACCTGGTCACAAGGCATCAAACGACCCTCAACTTGGGACGAATTGGGCGCCCCCAAGTGGGGCAACGGCACCCTCTTCGTCGGCGACAAGGGCCTGCTCATCGCCGATTACGGTCGATACCAACTCCTGCCCAAGGACAAATTCGGGGGCTTCCAACCGCCGCCGCAATCCATTCCAAAATCCATCGGCCACCACGAAGAATGGATCAAGGCCTGCAAGGAAGGCACACCGACCTTGTGCCACTTCGGCTACGGCGGCGCGCTGACCGAAACCGCGCTCCTCGGCAACGTCGCCCACCGCGCCGGAAACAAGAAGCTCGACTGGGACGCCCGGCGCCTCACGACCAACGACGCCACTGCCAACAGCTTCCTGACTCGCGAGTATCGCAAAGGCTGGGAACTGTAGACCCCTCGAATATCCGCCCCCCGTCGTGGTATACATTCCCGGCAACAGTTACCGACAAGGAGCTCCCGATGACCCCCCACCGCATCGCCTTCGCACTCGCAGCCCTCTTCACCCTCAGCCTCAGCCTCGTTCTCGCCGACGATCAGCCCAAGGTCGAGGAGGGCTTTACCTCCCTCTTCAACGGCAAGGACCTGACCGGCTGGGTCTACGGCAAGGCCAAAGGCAAGGATGGCACGGAGCACGACAACAAGATGGGCAAGGGTTATCAGGTGAAGGACGGCGTCATCTACTGCACTCCCAAGGACGCCGGCAACTTCTACACCGAGAAGGAGTACGCCAACTTTATCCTGCGCTTCGAGTTCAAGCTCACCCCGGGCGCCAACAACGGCATCGGCATCCGCGCCCCGCTTTACGGCGATTCGGCCTACCAAGGCATGGAAATCCAGGTCCTCGACAACGAAGACAAGAGATACAAGAACCCTGACGGCACTAGCTGGCTCCACCCCGCCCAGTATCACGGCTCCGTTTACGACGTCTTCCCCGCCAAGCAGGGCTTCCTCAAGCCCGTCGGCGAGTGGAACACGGAGGAGATCAAGGCCGACGGCCCGCACATCACCGTCACCCTCAACGGCACGGTCATCACCGACGCCGACCTCTCGACCGTCAAGGATGAGGCCGTCCTCAAGAAACATCCGGGCCTCAAGAACGAGAAGGGCCACATCGGCTTCCTCGGCCACGGTGATCCCGTCGAGTTCCGCAACCTGCGGATCAAAGAGCTGTAAACCCGGACAACACGATCATCACGACACTGACCGGGCAAGCGCTGGCTTGCCCGTCCTCGTTCTATGACAAACCCATCAAATTGACAAAATTGTACATTTGATGGTGAGAATATGAGCGTCCGAACGTCGTGCAGCGCGAAACAATCCCCCTTGCTCCGCGTACTGTATCCGTCGATGAGCGGGCGGCACCGCGACCCGCGCCCATCGCACCTGGATCGACACCGGAGCCGAGATGTTGTGCCCGACGGACGACTCACCCGCCTGCCCGCCGCCACGCGGGCGGTGCGGTGAAACTTACCTGCGGCTTTCCCGGTTTCGCGTCCTGCTCCTGTGCGCGGTTTTGCTCGCTCCCTGGGTGCTGATCGTCAGCGATTCGATGAGCGATCACCGACCGGTTGGCGCCGCAGCACGGGCGAACGGGCCGACCGCGTCGCGCACCGCTTCAACTGCGCAGGCGTCGTCGCGCGGTCCCTGGGGGGAACTGGACTTCACTTCCATCCGGATCGCGCCCCCCGCGGATTTCGCCGCGCGGTTCGCATCCCTGGACACGTCGGCGTGGTATTTCCGCAATTACACGCCGGATACCCTCGCGCGCTTCCTTAAGACCACGGGCGCGACGGACGCGCAGCGTGACGCGATATGCCGTTCGTGCTCAACCGACCCACAGGGTCCGGGCCTGCTCGCCCGGCCCGATGCGCAGCTTGTCGGCTCGCTCGCCGCCTCGACGCGCACCGCCATCTACCGCGCCCTGGTGGACGATCCGCGGAACCCGCAGGCCGAGCCGTTCCGCCACCCGGCGGGCGTTGACTGGTTCGCCGACAGCGGCCTCTCCCCCGCCGCCGCCGACGCCGCGCGCTCGCTCTTCTACCGCCGCGGCAACATGGAGGCCTTCGCCGACATCAGCGCCCTGATGCCGGCCATCCCCAATGCCGGCGACCGGGTACAGCTCTTCCGCACTCTGGCCGGTCAACCGGCGCTGATGCTGACCCTGCGCGTGCGGCCCGATTCCGACCTGGCGGCGCTGACCCGATACTGGGGCCGAGGCGGACGTGAGCGTGACGTCGCGCCCCTCCTCGAATCGCTGGCGAAGGTGCCGGGCGGCGGCTCGCGCGTGGACGTGGCGCAACTCCTGCCCCCGTTCGCCCGTGCGCGGCTCGATACCTACCCCGCGGATCCCGGACCCTACCTCAACGGCCTCTACGACTGCCACTGGACGAGCCTGAACTTCTGGAACGATGCGCCCGATGTGCGCCTGACGGATGCGCGGTTCGTCTCCACGCGACTGCGCGACGATTTCCACCCGATCGAAGCACCGACCCAGCTGGGCGACCTGGTGATGCTGACGCGCCCCGACGGCAACGCCATCCACTCGGCCATCTTCGTCGCGGCCGGGGTCGTGTTCACGAAGAACGGCTCGAACGTCGCGGCGCCGTGGGTGTTAATGAAGCTGGACGAGCTCCTGGCGTATTATGACGCCGGCACGCCCGTGCGCGTGTTGACGTTCCGCCGAAACGATCGGTGACAATCGCCGCGCCCACCACCCGCGCGCGAATCGCTCCCCCTTGGGAGGGGCCGGAAAAGGGGACATCCAGAATTTCGCGATCGAAACTGGGCTGGCGATGACGCCGTGGAGAAATTCTGAATGTCCCCTTTCGTCTCGCGAAGTGACGCCCCGCCATCACCCCTGCTTCGGCGGCTCCTTCGCCTTGAGCCATGGCATCATCTTCCGCAGCCGCCGGCCCGTCGTCTCGACCGCGTGATTGTTGTCCGCCTCGTACAGCCGCTTGAAGTTCTTCAGGCCGCCCTCGTATTCGGCGCGCCACTCCTTGGCGAACTGCCCGCTCTGGATCTCACCCAGGATCTTCTTCATCTCGCGCTTGGTCGCGTCGGTGACCACGCGCGGGCCGCGCGTCAGGTCGCCGTACTCCGCGGTGTTGCTGATGCTGTACCGCATGTAGTCCAGGCCCCCCTGGTAGATCAGATCCACGATCAGCTTCACCTCGTGGACGCACTCGAAGTACGCCATCTCCGGCGGATAGCCCGCCTCGATGAGCGTCTCGAAGCCCGCCTTGATCAGCGCCGACAACCCGCCGCACAGCACCGCCTGCTCTCCGAAGAGGTCCGTCTCACACTCGTCCTTGAAGGTCGTCTCGATGACGCCGCTGCGCGCCCCGCCGATCCCGCGCGCCCAGGCCAGCCCGGTCGCCCGCGCCTTGCCGGTCGCGTCCTGGTGGATCGCCAGGAGGCACGGCACGCCCCCGCCCTTTTCGAACTCGCTCCGCACCAGGTGCCCCGGACCCTTGGGCGCCACCAGGATCACATCGACATCCTTCGGCGGCACGATCGTCTTGAAGTGTACGTTGAACCCGTGCGTCACCCCCAGCGTCTTGCCCGCCTTGAGGTGCGGCGCGATCGACTTGTTGTAGACCTCCGGCTGAACCTCGTCCGGCAGCGTGATGATCAGCAGGTCGCCCTGCTTCACCGCGTCGTCCACGCCGATCGGATCGAAGCCGCGCTCGATCGCCAGCCGGCCGTTGGGCGAGTCCTTGCGGTTGGCGACGATGACCTTGACGCCGGAGTCGCGGAGGTTCTGTGCGTGGGCGTGGCCCTGGGAGCCGAAGCCGATGACGGCGACGGTGCGCCCCTTGAGGGCGTCGAGGGGGGCGTCCTGTTCATAGACCATTTTCAGCGGTTGCGACATGTCCGATTCCTTGCTGTTGATCGATGTCCCTCACCAACGCGCCATCGCCGCGGGTCTGTGCCGCGCGCGGCTCTCGCCGGGACCTGTAAAGTCGGGCAAGAATAGCGGCAGGGGGGTGGGTGGTCAATTGAACCGGTGGCATGTGGGTCCGATAATCCCTGTCGGTCCCACTGGCGGATGCGAACAATTTGCCCATTTCTGGTGTATGCTATGACCTGAATGGCCAAGGTGGGGTTTGCGCGCGCGGAGGCGATGACGTGCTGATGTCCAACATGCGAAAGAAAGCGCGGCCGCGAGGGGTTCGATGGACCGTCGTCGCGGCGGCAGCGGCTGCAGTGGCGACCACGTCGCTGGTCCTTTTCGTCGGTTGCGATCGCAACGACGGCGCAGCCAATTCCTCGACCCGGGCCGGATCGAGCAAGCCCTCGTCCGCCCAGGTCATTCCCGCCGTCAGCAACGGCCCGCGGCGCGTCGAGAACGATCCGGGCAAGCTCCTCTTCGCCGCCATGCTTGATCGCAATCTGTCTGAGGTCGCCAAGGTGCTGGATCAGCACCCCGGACTGGTGAACCAGCCCATCAACGATTCGCCGCCGCTTTGGACCGCCTGCGAGTGGCGAGCCATGCCGCTGGTCAAGCTGCTGGTCGAGAAGGGGGCCGACGTGAAGCTCCGGGACGAAGCCGGCGACACCGCGCTGTGGGCCGCCGTCAGTTCCGGCAGCATGCCGATCGTCAAGTACCTGATCGAAAAGGGCCTGGATCCAAAGACCTCACAGGAGGACGACGAGACGCTCCTCTGGGTCGCCGACACCAGGGAGATGGCCGCTTTCCTGATCGATGCCGGGGTTGATCCCAAACACAAGGACCGCTTCGGCGACACGGCACTGCACCAGGCGTGCCGGCACTCGCTGCGCGACGTGGTTGAGCTCCTGCTGGACAAGGGCCTGAACATCGAGGAGCCCGGTCACTGGGGCATGCGCCCGCTGCACTCCGCCGCGTCCACGGTGACCGGCGAGCCCCGCCCGGTCGTCGACCTCCTGCTCCAGCGCGGCGCCGACATCAACTCCCGCGGCTACAATGGCCACACCGCGCTGCACGAGTGCGCCCTCTACAACCGACTTGACATGGCCAACCGGCTGTTGGCGCGGGGCGCGCGGGTGGACCTGAAGGACAACGACGGCCGCACCCCCAAGGACATCGCCGTGTTCGCCGGGCAGAACGAGCGTGCCCGCCTCATCAACCTCCTGATCCAACACGGTGCGGGGGGGCAACTGATCCCGATTCCCAAGCAGTGACCGATCCAGAGGGATTGCAGTCACACCATCCAATTCTCCCGCTTCAATCCCGACACGCACGCGAAGTGGTGCTCCGCCGTCAGCACGGTCAACCCCCGCGTCTTCCCGATCGACGCGATCTGCGCATCGGTATCCGAGATCGGACGTCCGATCTTGCGCAGCTCCATCTTGATCCGCCCGAACTCGTTCGCCGCCGCCGCGTCGAACTCGATCAACGTGAACCGCGCCAAAAACTCGCGCAGCGTCCGCTCGTTCTCCGCGGACTTGGCGCTGTCGTAGACCCGGTACCACAGCTCCGCCGCCGCGGGCACGCACAGGTGGATCGTCGCCCCCGACGCCGCCAACGCCCGCGCCACCACGGCGTGATGATTGCGCCAAAGCGCGGCGGCGTGCTGGGTGTCGAGGAGATAATCGGGCATTCTCGCGGGTGCCTCGGGTGTCGTCTGAGTCCGCTGTAATCTACCCGCCCCAACCGCCCGGGGCGAACGTCGGGTGATCCCCTCATCAGCCCTTTTTTCCTTTCGCGCGATTGCAACCGGGGCTAGACTCCGCCCATGACCCTCACCGCCACGCAGCAGCGCGCCGGCGCGCCCCTGCCCCTCGAATACGCCTCTCCCGACAGGCCCGTCCCCGGCACCACCTCCACCCGCATCATGTCCGTCGACGCCCTCCGCGGCTTCGACATGTTCTGGATCGTCGGCATGGAAGAAGTCTTCTCCGGCCTCAACCACTGGCTGGGCCACGACATCGAGAGCACGCTCGGACATGCCCCCTGGGCCGGGTTCCACTTCTACGACCTGATCTTCCCCCTCTTCGTCTTCATCATCGGCGTGTCGCTGGTCTTCTCGCTGGGCAAGTCGATCGCAACCCATGGCCGGGGCGCGGCTACCGTGAAGATCCTCCGCCGATCGATCCTCTTGTACCTCCTGGGCATCTTCTATTACGGCGGCTTCAACGCCCACGTCGACCACATCCGCCTCATGGGCGTGCTCCAGCGATTGGCCATCTGCTATTGCTTCGCCGCCCTCGCCTACGTCTGGCTCAGCCCCCGCGCGATGGTCGCCGCGTGCGTCGCGCTGCTCGTGGGCTATTGGGCGCTGATGAGCTTCGTCCCCGTCCCCGGCGTAGGCGCCGGTAATTTCGAGGAAGGCAGGAACCTCGCCAACTACCTCGACCGCCTCTACCTCCCCTGGCGCAAGTGGGACGGGGATCACGACCCTGAAGGGCTCTTGAGCAACCTCCCCGCGATCGCCTCCTGCTTGCTGGGTGTGTTTGCGGGCTTGCTGCTCAAGAGCAACACGACCCCGCCGATGCGCAAGGTGAAGATCCTGCTGGTCTGGGGCGTAGCCGGCATCATCGGCGCCCTCATCTGGCACCTGCAGTTCCCGATCATCAAGAAGCTCTGGACGTCGTCCTTCGTCCTGCTGACCGCCGGCATCAGCGCGATCCTGCTCGCGGTCTTCTATTGGGTCATCGACATCAAGAACCATCGCCTCTGGGCCCAGCCCTTCGTCTGGATCGGCATGAACGCGATCACCGTCTACATGTTCATGAACATCGTCAAGCCGGACCAGATCGCCCGGCGCCTGGCAGGGGGCGACATCGAGGACTTCCTGGACCGCCACGCCGGCAGCGGCTTCGGCGAGTTCGTCCTGGGCGTGATCGTCGTCCTGCTGGCGATCGGGTTCTGCCGGTTCCTCTACAAGCGCAAGGTCTTCCTGCGGCTCTGACCGTCACCGGATCAACGTCGCGGTGCGTTCGGGCCCCACGCTCACCATCTTCACCGGTGCCCCGACGAGTTGTTCGATCCGCTTGACGTACTGCTGCGCCTCGCGCGGCAGCTCCTCGAACTTGCGCGCCCCCGTGATGTTCCCGCGCCAACCCGGCAGCGTCTCGTAGACCGGCTCGACCTCCGCCAGCACGTCCATGTCCGCCCGGAAGTAGTCCAGCCGCGCGCCGCGGTACTTATATCCAGTGCAGATCTGCACGTGATCCAGCCCGCTCAAGACGTCCAGCAGCGTCATCGCGATATGGGTGATGCCGCACAGCTCGACGGCGTACCGCACCGCCATCGCGTCGAACCAGCCACACCGCCGGGGCCTGCGCGTGGTCGTGCCGTACTCGTTCCCGCGTTCGCGGATGTAGTCCCCGGTGTTGTTGGCCTGCTCGGTCGGAAACGGCCCGCCCCCCACGCGCGTGCTGTACGCCTTGATGATCCCGAAGAAGTTCTGCACGTACTGCGGCGGCACGCCCGAACCGGTGTACAACCCCAGCGCGCTGCAGTTGGAGCTCGTCACGTAGGGGTAGGTGCCGTGGTCGATGTCCAGCAGGACCGCGTGCGCGCCCTCGAAGACCACCGTCCGGTGCTCGCGCGCGGCGTCGAGGAGCAGCTTCGTGCTGTCGTCGATGTACGGCTGAAGACGGCGGCCGAAGTCCCGGTAGGACTCGAAGATGGCCTTGCCATCCAGCGGCGGCGCATCGTAGAGGGCTTTGAAGACCTTGTTTCGATCCGCAAGGATTCGCGAAATCCGCTCCTTCAGGTGCTCCTCATGACACAGGTCCGCCACGCGGATCGCCGTGGTGCGGTGCATCTTGTCGGCGTAGGCGGGGCCGATGCCGCGCTTGGTGGTGCCGATGCCCTTGTCCCCCGCGGCGGCCTCGCGGTACTGGTCTTCCTCCTTGTGCCAGGGCATGACGACGTGGGCCTTGTACGAGACCTTGAGGTTTACGGGCGAGATGGCGACCCCGCGCGCAAGGAATTCGTCAATCTCCTTGAGCAGCACCTCCGGGTCGAGCACTACGCCGTTTCCGATGATGTTGAGCACTTCCGGGCGGAAGATGCCCACCGGCAGCAGGTGGGTGGCGTACTTTTCCGGCCCGATCCGGACGGTATGGCCGGCGTTGGCGCCCCCGCAATAACGGACCACGACGTCCGCGTGCTCCGTCAAAAAGTCTACGATCTTGCCTTTGCCCTCGTCGCCCCACTGGAGCCCGACGACCGCGGTGTTGCCCTGGAGGAAGGATGAAGCCACGGGCGCAAGTTAAAAGTCGGCGAGATAGGTGTCAAGGAAACTCCCGCGGCGGCGTCATTTACCCAACCGACGCAACTCCCCTGGCCCGCTGACCGAAAACTGAAGAGTGGGTTGACACACAACCGGCAGAGTATGCTGGAGTTGTCTCAAAAAACGATGATTATTGACTTTAATCTGGGTCAGTTTAATTTGGATGTGTCAAGGGTTAACCAAGTTAACCACAAGTCGTCAGGCGGCGGGTCGGGTGGGCGTTGCGCTTGATTTCGGGCGATCGGGGGCGGACGTAATGCGGGGAGTGAGATTGTCGTCCAAAGGGATCCCGGGCAGGGAAGAATGGAGGCATTTGTCATGAGAAATGCGATTCGAGATCTGCCGTTGACCGAGATCATGCGGCCGGAGATTGCACTCACCCTGCAACACGTGCTGCGCATCTACACCGTCGGGAGCCTGCTCGACGCCTGGCGTAACCCCAAGAGCCAGCGAAGCATCGAACAGGTCTTCGAAAGCCCCCAACAGGCCCGCCACGCCGTCGCGACGTGCGCGACGTGGCTCGGCGTGCAGTGGGACGGCGCGCAGCGTGCCGGGGCGGGCGGGTGGTGGACCGAAGACCGCGGGGCGGACGCGTTGGCGTAAGCCCCAAAATCAAATTGATCCTTGACGATTCACCTGTCCAGTTTGCTCCAGCGAATCCCCCCCATGGTCTTTCGCTCCATAAAAAGAGACCCCGGCTATTGCTCGCCGGGGTTTTTCTAGGGTTGAGTGCTGATCCGTTAGTCGGCCAAGAGAGGGAGAATTCGCGTGGACGAGTGGCCCGAACTGCTATCGCCACGGTTGCACCTGCGCCGCCTGCGCGACGGCGACGCGGCGGCCGTGTGCGCGTATCGATCGCTCCCGGCTGTCGGCCGCTTTCAGTCGTGGGAGTCGTTCGGACCCGAGGACGCGGCGGCACTCATCTCGAGTCAAGCGCGCACGCCGCCCGGGGTACCCGGCTCCTGGCTGCAACTGGGCTTGACCCTCGCCGAGTCCGGGGAGTTGGCCGGGGACTGCGGCATTCACTTCCCGCACGACGACGACCGGCAGGTCGAGCTGGGCATCACGCTCTCGCCGCGCCACCAGGGCCGCGGGCTCGCCGCCGAAGCGGTGACCAGCGTGCTCGGCTACGTGTTCGGCTCGCTGGGAAAGCATCGCGCCTGGGCCGTGACCGACGCCGACAACATGGCGGCCGCGCGACTGTTCCGAGGGCTGGGCTTCCGCCAGGAAGCGCACTTCATCGAGCACGCGTGGTTCAAGGGTCGCTGGTGCAGTGAGTTCCTGTTTGCGATGCTCCGCCGCGAGTGGAGCGACGGCAGGGGACATTCCTGATTTGCCCAAGCGCCGGCGGTAATGAGGAATGTCGCCGGTGGCTTTCGCCCTGTCAGAAGCTCCTCGCGGCGTTCGATAAAGGTTACAAGAGCTTACCGATGGGACCTGACGAACAAGCCCTCCGCGAGGTGCACTCGACCTGGATCGATGCCGTCAATGCCGGCGATCTGGGCCGCTTGCTCAACCTGATGGCGGACGACGTCGTGTTTCTCAATCCGGGCAAAGAGCCGTTCGGCCGGGACGGATTTCCCGCAGGCTTCCTGGCCGCCCACGAACAAGCTCGGATCCATTGCATCAGCGAGTTGGAAGACGTCGTGGTCGTCGGCGAGGTCGCGTATACGCACAGCCGCGACTCATTATCGGTGACCCCGCGCGGCGGTGGAGATGCGATGGAACTGGCGGGTCAGACATCACTTCGGCCCCGTGGCGCGACACGACGCTGACGGTCACCATCCGCACGCCAACGGGAGAGCAACTGGGGGGAGAGTCGCATCGCCTCGGCGACCTGTTCGGCCGCGATGGCTTTGGGGCGGGCGAGTACGAGTACCTCCCGGCGGTCACCCGCGCGGCGCCATCGGGCGGCGATTACGACCTCGAAGTGCGTGTCGACCAACCATCCCCCCGTCGAGACGACCGCGTGCGGATCCGGGCGCAGGCGACCACCAATGA
>DATBFY010000723.1:0-16712 GCA_036558265.1 Tepidisphaeraceae bacterium
CGCGATCGGCCAAGGCGTGCGGGGGCGGGTGAGCCGGGGGCGGCGGCGGCGGCAGGGGTTGTCTCAGGACCTCCCGGTCGGAATAATCCTGCGAATTCGAGGATTGCATTGCACTGCCGCGCGCGCCGCGACGAACGCGCGGTCGTGCGGCACGCCCGGGAAGACCTGAGGAAGCGCGATATGGCCAGCAGCGACGCGAACGGCGGGCAATCGGGGTCGGTGGCGAACGCCGGGCTGGAATCGGCGGTGCGCGGGCGGTACGCGGCGGCGTCGCGCGAGCACGAGGCGTGTCTGTGCGTGCCCAGCCAGGGGTATGAGCCGCGCTACCTGGAGGCGATCCCCCGGGAGATCGTCGAACGCGATTACGGGTGCGGGGATCCGTCACGGTACGTGAACGCGGGCGAGGTGGTGCTGGACCTGGGGAGCGGCGGGGGGAAGATCTGCTACATCTGCGCCCAGAAGGTGGGGCCGGCGGGCAAGGTGATCGGCGTGGACTTCAACCAGCCGATGCTGGACCTGGCGCGCAAGTACCAGAAGTCGATCGCGGAGCGCGTGGGGTATTTCAACACGTCATTCCGCAAGGGGAAGATCCAGGACCTGCGGCTGGACCTGGACCTCTTCGAGAAGTACCTGGAAGAGCACCCGGTGCGGTCGGCGGACGACTACCTGCGCGCCGGAGACGAGGCCGAGCGACTGCGGCGCGTGTCGCCGCTGGTGGAGGACGAATCGGTCGACGTGATCGTGTCGAACTGCGTGCTGAACCTGGTTCGGCCGACGGACAAGCGGCAGCTTTTCGAGGAGATGTTCCGGGTGCTCAAGGTGGGCGGGCGTTGCGTGATCAGCGACATCGTGTCGGACGAGGACGTGCCGGTGGAGCTGCAGAACGACCCGGAGCTGTGGTCCGGGTGCATCAGCGGGGCGTTCCGCGAGGACCAGATCCTGCGGATGTTCGAGAACGCGGGCTTTTACGGCATGCACGTGATCGAGCGGAGCGATCGGCCATGGCAGACGGTGCGGGGGATCGAGTTCAGGTCGGTGACGGTGGCGGCGTACAAGGGGAAGCAGGGGCCGTGCCACGAGCATTACCAGGCGGTCATCTACAAGGGGCCGTGGCGGAAGGTGATCGACGATGACGGCCACACGCTGGAGCGCGGGCAGCGGATGGCGGTATGCGACAAGACGTTTCGGCTTTATCAACGTGAGCCGTACCGGGATCAGTTCTACTTCGTCGAGCCGGTGACGGCGGTGAAGGCGGAGGAGGCGAAGAGCTTCGATTGCCGGCGGAACGCGGTGCGGCACCCGCGGGAGACCAAGGGGATGGATTATGACGCGACGACCGAGGGGTCGAGTTGTTGTGGGGCGGAGGGGTGTTGTTGAGGGAGAACGATTGTAGTGCGGGGCGTCCCACCTGCGATTTTGATCCCGTGGCTGGGCGCAGATCCGCTCGCGGTGAAAAGCTCCAAGGTCCAAGCATCAAATCTCAAACGGGGGCTCAAATTCGAAGTTTAAATGACCGAAACCGACTGGGTCCGGCGCGCGTGGTTTGGGTCATTGAGTCCTTGGTCATTTGAATTCGGTTGAAATCTGGAGTTGGGCCTTGGAACTTCCACGGTCTGGGATGGGATCGACACATGGAGAGAGGGCAGGCGGGAGACGTACACAACTAAAGACATTTGGTAACTTGCCTCACCGTTGCGTTCGGTTGTAGGATCGTTGCTCCGTCCCCTGGTGGACCTCGCGAAAGGAGAACGCGCATGCTTCGAAAGATTCAACCGGCGCTGTGGGGCGCCGTAGCCGCACTCGGACTGGCCGTGATGGGTTGTTCGTCGAGCAATACGCATCACGAGCACGCCTCGACGGCCGGCCATGGCACGATGATGGCAGCCGACATGGGCATGGATGTGAAGGAGGCCGTCGCAATGGTGCACGGCACACAGGGGACCGAAAAGGTTCACGGCATCATCCACTTCACCGATACGGGCAGCGGGGTGAAGGTCAGCGGCGAGGTGACGGGGCTTGAGCCCAACTCGAAGCACGGCTTCCACATCCACGAGTTCGGCGATTGCTCGGACATGGCCAAGGCCACCAGCGCCGGCGGGCACTACAACCCCGAGGGGCACCAGCACGGCCAGGCCGGCAGCCCGCAAAGCCACGTGGGCGACATGGGGAACATTGAGGCGGACGCCAGCGGCGTGGCGAAGGTGGACGTGACGCTGCCGACCGCGACGCTGACCGGCAAGAACGCGATCCTGGGGCGCGGCGTGATCGTTCACGCGAAGGCGGACGACTACTCCCAACCGGTCGGGAATGCCGGTGGGCGGATCGGGTGCGGCGTGATCGGGGTGGCGCAGGTGAAGAAGTAGCGTGATGGGCTCTACGTCGTGTCGCGTTGTGGTCGGGGCATTGTTCTGGTTTGCGCTGATCTCTGCAGCGGCGGAGCCATCGCCCAGGCCAGACGGCCCGCCGCCGGCGCTTCCCAAGGGGGCGCGGCTGGCGTTCGAGGAGGACTGGTCGGGTGGGCGGATCGACCCGGTCAAATGGTATGCGCTGCGCAAGAAATGGGGAGAGGGAAACAACGGCGTGGTGCCGGAGAACGTGGCGATCGCGCGCGATGTCGTGGACGGCGGGAAGGAGCGAAACGTCCTGGTCTGCACCGCGCACGGGGATGAGTACGACGGGCCGGTGATCGGCCTGGGCGCGCGCAAGACGCGCGTGGGCGGCGTGCTGGTGAGCAAGGCGGCGTTTGCGTCGGGGCGGTTCGAGATCGTCGTGAAGGTCGGCGCGAAACGGGCGTACGACGGTGGACCGGCGGACCCGACGCGTCCGGCCGGGGCGATCCCGGCGATCTGGACGTACGGGTATCGCTACGCGCGGGCGGGCGGCGGATCGCGTGACGATTTTCAGAAGGATGACCCGCTCTACAACCCACTGATGCGGGTCGGCCGGGGCGGCGGGACGTGCATGTACTGGTCGGAGCTCGACTTTCCCGAGTTCGGCAAAGGGGGCAGGTTCGAGCGGGCGATGTACAACACGTTCTGCCAGAACCGGCATCATCCCGAGTTGTTCGACGTGGCTGGGTACATCGACGGGGCGTACCACACGCTGACGACCGAGTGGCGGACGCGATTGGCGCCGCTCGACGGGGTCGGCGATGCACAGGTGGTCGAGCATGGGGGGTTTTTCTGGGTACACGATCGGTCCGTGGCGTTCGAGCGGTATCTGGGAAATCCGCTGAAGAAGCTGGGGCCGGATCGTTACGCGGTCTGCTCGGGCAGCGAGGTGAATCACTGGATCGACGGCAGGCCGGTGGCGCGGAACACGCAGTTCGTGCCGTCGATGGCCGCGCAGCTTAACCTGGGGATCTGGCTGCCGGACTGGGCCGGGCCGGCAAGGTGGAGGACGGCGACGATTTCATTCGGGACGATCCGGGTGTGGCAATACGACGACCAGGGAGACGTGCGCGGCATTCTCGCGGAGCGAATCACGGACAGTTTCGACGAGCGGGGGAGGCCGATCCGGTAAGCGAGGCATCGGGCGTTGACAATCGGGGGCCGACAATTGACAACCCGTCGCGATGCAGACTCACCGCGAACTGATCATCGAGCCGGTCGGCTTGGACGTGGATAGCCTGCCGCGGCCGCTGGACTGGGCGGCGCTCTTTGGCAACGACCATCCCGTCGAGATGGAGATCGGCATCGGCAAGGGGACGTTCATCACCGAGGCGGCGAGGGCGAATCCCGGGCACAACTTCTTCGGGATCGAGTGGGCCAGGTGGTTCTGGCGGTACGCCAGCGACCGGTTGCGGCGGAACAAGTGCCTGAACGCGCGGACCGTGCGGGCGGAGGCGGGGTACTTCATCCGCGAATTCGTGCGGGACGCGTCGCTGGCGGTGCTGCACATCTACTTTCCGGACCCATGGCCGAAGAAGCGGCACCACAAGCGGCGGTTGATCCAGGAGCCGTTCGTGCGCGAGATCGAGCGGATCCTGGTTCCCGGGGGCGGGCGGTTGCAGGTGGTGACGGATCACCAGGATTATTTCGAGCAGATCGACGCGCTGGTCAGGGCGTCGAAGGTGCTGAGCGTCGTCGAATACAACCGCCCGGGGCAGGCGGCAGAGGGGGAGTTCGTCGGCACGAACTTCGAGCGAAAGTACAAGCGGGAAGCGCGACCCTTCTACGCGATCGCGGCGGTGAAGGGATGACGTGCCGCGGGCGCGCGAGTCATCCGCGCACCGGATCGTCAATTCGTGGTGATGGTGGTGTTGTGGTTGCCGCTGTGCCCCTTGCAGGTGAACGACCCGCCGAAGCAGATGGCGGCAAGGACGACGATCATCAGCAATCGATTCCAGGACATAACCGCGCTCCTCATCGCGGGACATGATACGGCGCGCGGCGCTGAGGCCAAAGGGCAAGGAATCGCCCGGGGGGCCCTCTGCCTTTTGCCTTCTGACCCCCGCGCATATGATGTGGGACAGCGATGAAACCCAGGACCCTGATCCTCCGCACGGCCGGCACCAACTGCGACACCGAGACCGCCCACGCTTTTGAGCTGGCCGGGGCGCGCGTCGAATTCCTGCACGTCAATCAGCTTCTCGGCCGGCCGCAGGCGATGGCGGATTATCAACTGCTTGCCATTCCCGGGGGTTTTAGTTACGGCGACGACATCGCGGCGGGACGGATCTTTGCCAACCAGATTCGGCATCACCTGGCCGGCGCGTTTGCCCGGTTCATCGAGGCTCAGAAGCCGATCATCGGGATCTGCAACGGCTTCCAAGTGCTGGTCAAGACCGATCTCCTGCCCGGGCCGATCGCGGGGCGAAGCGGGCAGAACTGTACCCTGGCGCACAACGACTGCGGACGCTTCGTCGATCGCTGGGTTCACCTTGCGGGGCGGTCGCAGCGATGCGTCTGGACGGCGGGCGTAGATCGTCTGGACCTGCCGATCGCGCATGGCGAGGGCAAGTTCGTTCCGGCCGACGACTCGGTGCGTAAAGCCCTTTGGGACAACGACCAGGTGGCGCTGGTTTACGTGAAGGACGATGGTTCGGCGGCGGGCGGCAGCTTTCCCGACAACCCCAACGGCAGCACGGACGATATTGCCGGAATTTGCGATGCGACGGGCCTGGTCTTCGGGCTGATGCCGCATCCCGAGCGGTTCGTCGATGCCCTTCAACATCCCGCCTGGACCCGCCGCCGCAAAGACGGATCGGGCGTGGGGGAAGGTCTGGTAATCTTTCAGAACGCGGTACGACATGTCTTGCAGGCGGTGGGTGTCGGAATCTAACTGCTGATGAGCACGTTATTTCCGGACGGATGCCGTTATAGACAAAAATCCTCCCCCCAATTGCCTATTCACAATGCACTAACTTGTGAGTAGCATCACCCGCTCAGGCCGATTGTGTTGATCGGTCTATCGGATCACGCAACACTTTCACCGAAGGAGGTCTTATGTTGCGTAAGTTGATGGTGGTGGCGGCGCTTGCCATCCTGCCCGCGATGGCAGCGAGCGCCCAATTCTCAGCCGGGGACTGGGAGCTCACCCTGAGCGGTCAGGGTAGCAACGGCCCCGATTTCGATGGCACGGCATGGTCGGTCGACGGGCAGATCGGCTACTTCCTCACGAAGGAACTCGAAGTCTCGCTCCGGCAGACCGTGACCTACACCGACATCGGTGTCACGGCCGGGGGTGGCAGCGCCTGGGCCGGCGCCAGCCGCATCGCCGCGGACTGGAACTTCGATATGGGCCGCTGGGTCCCCTACATCGGGGCGAACATCGGCTACGTCTACGGTGACGGCGTGCACGATAGCTTTGAAGCCGGGCCCGAGGCCGGTATCAAGTTCTTCGTCAACTCGACGACCTTTATCCGCTTTGGCGCCGAGTACGAGTTCTTCTTCGACAACGGCAGCGGCAATACGTTCAGCGACGGCCAGTTCATTTACGGCCTGGGCATCGGGTTCCGCTGGCACTGATCGCACTTCCCGCGCGAGCTTTTTTGGAGCAACGGGTAAGGCAAAACGCCGGTCGAAAGACCGGCGTTTTCTTTTGCGCGCGGGGTCTGCCGCGGTCAGTCCGTGTTCAGGTCGTGGATGAAGTGCGTGTGGGAGTGGATCTCGTCTACCCGGACGCCGACCTGCTGAGAAACGATTCGGCGGACGGTTTCCCATGTTCGCCGTTCAAAATCACCATCCAGGGCAGGCAGCGACCAGGGGCGCGGGAAGCTCATCCGCCGAACCAGGTCGCGCAGCGTGGTGTAGACGGCTGGGAAGCGCAGGGCAGACCGGTGGTCGAACGAGTAGAACGCCCGCAGGCCGGTCTGGTTGGCAATGGCGGGCCAGCAGCAGGCGCGCAGGTCTTCGGGCAGTAGCCGACACACGAGCGCCGACGGCCGGACCGCCGACCGAGGGATCGGGCAATGCCGGAGCAACGTGCTGCGCAGGTGGTAGAACGCCCGGGCCGACGGGCAGGACGGCACCGGCCGGGGACGCAGCCGGTGGCAGACGTACGCGTGAAGCTGCCCGACGGTCTGGATCAACTGGGCGTCGGCGTCCGGCATCTGGATTTTGAATTCGTCCTCAATTTCCATGACCAGTTCGACCGTATCCAGACCCATGCTTCACCTCTTAAGATAGTGTTCACTATCTTATCTTGGCGGCAAAAGCCTCGCAAGGGATGCGGGGCTCGTCGGTCGCGCTGGGATATTCGATTTACCTGGCGGTCGGCGGAGGCGCGGCGGCGGGTGTTCCCGAGCCTCGCTCGCGGCGCGGGCCGGCGTCCCTGGTCACGTGCTCGATGTTCGTCGAGCCGCACTTGGGGCAGGGGAAGCGCTCGCCGTAGTGCTTGGCCTGGAACTGGTTCAGCTCATGCGTGGAGACGTTGAAGTGATTGCCGCAGGCCTTGCAGACGTAGTCCACGCCGTCGGGCACGTCCACCGAGTTTCGGGGCGTCCGGAACGTGGACCATGCCAGGTAAACGGCGAACAGCACGGCGGCGGCGACGAAGCCGAAAACGATCTTCTTGCGGAGGTCCGAGCCTTCCATTGCACTATCCATTCCCGCGGGTCAGTGGACCTGGTTGTCCCGGTTCCACATGCGGTTCATCTGCGCCCCTTCGGGCGTGTTGCGATTGACGTTGATCAGCTCCTTCTGGGCGAACCACTGCACGTGACCGTCACAGAAGAGGATGTTGGCGCCGCCGCGATGGATCTTGCTGGGGTACTGCTCGGCCTGGAAGGGGTCGAGGTTGAAGTCCCAGTTGTGGATCGAGGTATTGTCGCCGATGGCGATCATCTCGGCCGCCTTCCTGATGCGGCTGGCGCGGACTTCAAAGTACTTCCCGTCACCGACGTCACCGCCCATGCCGGTGGCGTCGTCCTGATTCGCGGGCCGCACGGGGCCGGTGCCCCAGTCGTTGTAGCCGTAGCTGAAGCCGATGGCGATGTTGTCGAGGAGGAGCTCGCCGGGGTCGTAGCCGAACCCGCCGTCGACATCCTTGGCGTAAATCCCGCCCGGCGCGCCGTACTTGACCTGCCACTGCAGGCCGTCGTCGGCCGCGGGACAGTAGAAGAGCTTTTCGATGCCGCCGCCACCGGTCGTGCCGGGCGCGCCGCCGGTGTAGCTCTGGGGGTTGCTGCGCATGGCCCAGCGGAGGCGCGTGGGCCACACGGCGAAGTTCGTGCCGTGCCCCGGCGCGCCCACGGCGTAGCAACCGGGGTAATACTTCGTCTGCATCGAGTACAGGGTCATCGCGATGCCCATCTGCCGGAGGTTGCTGGCACAGGCGACCTCGAGGGCCTGTTTGCGAGCCTTGCCCAGCGCGGGCATCAGGATGGAGATCAGCAACGCGATGATGCCGATGACGACCAGGAGCTCAACGAGCGTGAACCCGGCACGCTCACGCCGGTGGGCGCGAGGACGGCCGATTGTAACGGTAGGGTGGTTCGGCAAATGCATGTTCCATTCCGCCAGGAAAGATGACCTCAGGCCTCGTCGCGCGCGACGGGGAACGCGCCGGCGAATCTGCAGACACTAAGTTATATTGCGGTGTGTTGGCCCGTCAAAGGAGTTTTTGCGTTTGCCGATTGAGATTTGTTTCGCAACCCACGATGGCCCGCGGAAAAGTGCGCGAGGCCGTTGCGCGGATCACTCCCTGACCGCGTGGGCAAACGATTCCAGCTTTGAATAATCGTTCCGCCAGGTCGTGTACATGACGCCGATCACCCCCTGCACCTTGGCCGCCGACGCAAGCCAGTCCTTGATCTTGTTGACCGGGCCGTCGTAGTAGCCGGCGATGACCTGCTGATGCCCGCGGTCGGCGAAGAACTTGAGGCTCTGGTCGCGCTTGCCAAAGTTCCAGTTCAGGATGATCACCGACTTGTCCAGGCCTTCCCACGAGCCGGTCCAGGGGCCGTTCACCAGGTAATACGGGCCTTTGACCGCGTTGTGATAGGGGTCGAACATGTCGTTCCAGGTGTAGGCCTGGGCGCCGTCGAGCAGGCTGGTGCAGAAGCGCACGTTGTCGGCGAGCAACTGGCCGGGCGTCTTGCCGGTCTTCAGACACGATTCGTCCTGGTTGGCGACGCGGAACTCGTCGTGACTCATCATGTAGCCGGGGGCGTTCCAGATCTGCCGCATGCGTTTGGCCTGGTCGGCGAGCAGTTCATTGACCTTGGGCTCGGCGATGCAGCAGGGCACCTGGCCGTCGTAAACCAGGTGCGGGTGATACCACGAGACGCGAAGTTGCGTGCCATCCGGCAGGTTCTTCGTGTGAATCGCGGGATAGGAATCGTGCCAGACCTCGTATTCGCCGGCGAATGGGACGGTGCCCATGCGCGGGTCTTTGACGGGGTCGAAATCCTTGCCCTCTTCGAGCACGCGGTCGCCGGCCTTGACGACCAGCGGCGCGCCGGGCCGGCGCAGCACGTTCAACAGGCCCACCTCTTCGATCCGCCAGTCGCGCCACTGAAGGGTGCCTTTGGCGTCGCCCCAGACGCCGAAGTAGATCGCGACGTCGCTGTGGTCGAGCGAGTTGAAGGTGACGTGATGCGTTGTCCAGTCCTGGGTGGGCTTGACGTGAATGTTGGTCCAGTTGAGCGAGACGCCGTCGTTCGCCAGCGCCTTGATCTCCGGGTGGCCGGTGTAGCCGTCGGTCTTGATCTGAACGGAGACGTGGTAGTGGCGATAGGGCGTGAGCTTGAGCTTCTGATTCAGCCGGGCATTGCCGTGGTTATCGGTGACGGTGGCCGTGCGGGCGGCGGGGTCGAACTTCACCGTGTCGTCAATGAAGCTGAACTTGGGGCGGAAGGCGATGGCCGGATCGGCCTGGAGTCGGGCGACGTTGTTTTTGACGACAAACGGCGCATCCTTGACGGGCAGGCCCTCGGCGAGGTTCGGGTCCCGGGACAACAGGTCGTTCGAGTAGCCGATACTGAACAGTGCCGGCACGATCGTGAGCTTCAAGTCGGCGGCGATGCGCTTCGTGCGCTCGCAGTTGTCGAAGTAGTGCTTGTCCATCTCCGCCAGGCGCGAGAACTTGGCATCGGCCAGCAGGACGTGCGTATAGCCGGCCTTGACGGCGCGGGCCCAGATCTGCTGCAGCTTGTCGATGTTGCGATCGACCAGGAGGTTGGTGGGGTAGTAGAGCCAGAGCTGGCGCCGGGCGTCTTCGGCGGCGCGCGTGGCGGTGGCGGGGAGGAGCGCGAGCAGGAGCGCGGCGAGAAGGGGGAACGGGCGTTTCATGTCATGTGATACCGCGGGGGAGGCGGGGTGTCGCAAGCCGATTACTGTATGCTATTGTTCGGAGGCGTCGCGCTCATGTCCTACGACCTGACGATCTGGAAACGCTCGGCCAGGGCCAAGAGTACCATGACGCAGGAGGTCCTTGCCGCGATTGGGGAGGACGCCGCGCATCCTGCGATGGCGCGCTTCGACGCTCACGGGTTCATTCGCGACCTGCGGGCGAAGTTTGGCGGTGAGGAACGGTGGTCCAATGAGGACCTGGCTCCTCCGTTCATGTTCGAGGTCGTCGATTTCACGGGGACGCCGGCCAACTGGATCAGCGTGAATATTGGATATGGCGATGTCGCGGCCGTGTTACCCGAGCTGGTGAAGCTGGCGACGGAACACGGGCTGGTGGTGTTTGATTGGCAGACGGAAAAGTTACACGGGGAGCGGTAGCCGGTGGAGAGCGTCGATACGACGGGCCTTGTATGAAAACATGGCCGCCTGATCGAAGTTGACGGGGAGCGCTACCGTTGGACGGTGGGCAACTCGCAGCAGGCCCGCACTGGTTCGATCTCCGTGGTATTAGAGGCGGCGGCGAGGCCGGGGGAGCGGCTGATCGTGCAGGTGCCGTGCAGGAACTTCTGGCTTGATGTCAAAGAGTTGACCGATGGGCGGCGAGGTTTTGATCTGGACGCGTACCGTCCCGTCACGCCGGGAATGGTGAGGAGAATGATCGTCTCCGCGTTGGCGGCGGGTGGAAACCGTCCGACCGCCGAAAGCGCATGCTCTTCACGTGGGCAGACATGGCCGATGATTCGTAGGGTGGGCTTCGCCCACCACCTTCGCCAGACGAGGCGGTCCGCGCGAGCTGGGCGGAGCCCACACTACAGGGCGATTGTTGTGAAATAAGTCATTTGAAACCCGGTCAGGAGGACGTCCGCAGATGCCGCGCCTGCCGCGGCGGGGCCGACGACGCCTGCTGCGGCCGCCGCTCGGTCGCTTGATCGGCGATGAACGGCCTCAGGAACCCTGGCCGATCCGAGCGCCCGGCCCGCTGGTAGTCGGCCCAGATCAATGCGGCGATCCGCGCCGGATCGTGGCCCAACGTTCCCGTCAGATGATCGAACAAAAACTCCGCCAGGTCGTGTAGCGCGATCCCATGATTGCGCCCCATCTTCTTGTACAGCCGATCCGAAAGCTCCATGACCCCTGCGAACGGCGATGCGTCCTCCCACAACACCGGCAGCGTGTCGCGGAAGTTGCCGCTGTTCGCCAGCAGATCCCAGTACCGCGCGAACCGCCGCAGTCGCTGCATCGTCGCAAAATCGATCAGCTTCGTCTGGAGGATCTCGTAGGGCGGATTGGGGCTGTAGACCATCCCCCACTCGACATCGTGTCGCACGATCGGCGTCCCGCGCAGGCGCTTGAGCATCCCCACCTGGATCTCCTGCGGCCCAAGCGCCACCAGGCGATCAAATCCGGCCGCGAACGATTCCACGTCCTCGCCCGGTAGCCCCACGATCAGATCCGCGTGAACGTGTACGCCCGTCTGGCTTCGCAGAAACCGCAGGTTGTCTTCGAGCCGTGCGTTGTCCTGCCGGCGGCTGATGCGCTCGGCCACGTCCTCGTTGAACGTCTGGATCCCCACCTCGAACTGCAGCGCCCCCGGCGGAAATTGCCGGATCAGCGAGCGCAGCGCGTCGGGCAGGCGGTCCGGGATCATCTCGAAGTGCAAAAACAGTTCCGGCGTGTAGCGGTCGAGGAAGAACTGCAGGATCGCCCGAGAGATGTTCAGGTTCAGGTTGAACGTGCGATCGACGAACTTGAACCGCCGCAGCCCCCGATCGAGCAGCGATTGCATGGCCGCCAGAAACGCGTCCAGCGGCACATTGCGCACCGGCACGTCGAGCGAGGAGAGGCAGAACTCGCACTTGAATGGACAGCCGCGCGAGGCTTCGACGTAGACGACGCGGTGTCGGAGGTCGTGGTCGGTGTAGAGGTCGTAGGGAAGGCGAAGGAGGCTCGTGCTGAGTCCTGAGGGAGCGAACTCGGGCAGCTCGGCGGGGATGACCTTCTGCAGTGGACACTGGCCGGTCAGCAGTTTTGCGCAAAGCTGGGCGAAGGCCAGGTCCGCTTCGCCGGTGATGACGTAGTCGGCATAGCGCGCGATCTGCTGCTGCTCAGTTTCATACGAGATCTCCGGCCCGCCCAGGATCAGCGTGAGCTCCGGCCGCACTCGCTTGAGGTCCGCCGCCAGCGCCGTCGTCTGGGCAGCGTTCCAGATGTAGACCCCCAGGCCGACGATCTTCGGATCGCGCGCCAGGATGGCCTCGAGCACGTCGGTCGGCCGCTGGTTGATGTCGAACTCGAGCAGCGCGGCGCGCTCGGCGAGCGGGCCGAGATTGGCCATCAAATACCGCAGCCCGAACGCGGCGTGCGGGTATTTGGCGTTGAGGGTGGCGAGGACGATATCAGCCATATTCGATCGGGCCGGGATTATACGTCCCGGGAACCCGCACGGTGCGCCTTGATCCGGTCCCTTCGCGCGGACGCGACCTTGGGCGTGTTCGCGCGATTGCGTTGACGCGGCTCGCGCCAAATCATCTTCCGCGCCTTCGCACCGCACCGGCGGTCCGTGGTGGGCGGTCACGATCGTGACCGACGGCACGGCCGAAATCCCGCGCGGATCGCGCCGTTTTTTCCTTCTCTTTTCCACCCCGGCGCGGGACAATCAACTCATGCGTTCCCCCGGCCTTTGTCATCCGACAGGCCCGGATGTTTCCAAGGGGTTCCCCTGTTCGCCCGATTTGTCGCCGCCGCCGCCGCGCTGCCGCCGCAGCCCTGTTCCGGCATCATTCCTTTCATCCATCATTCATTGCCGCTGCTGCGTCACCGGCCGGCCGACACCCGCGAAGGAAGGATGGCGCGCCGGCCCATGACCGCACACCACGCAATGATCTGATCCATCGTTAATTGTGGAGTCGCAGTGCAATACGGTGCGTGCGTGCGCGCCGCCGCCCGTTCGCTTCGCGCGGACGCCGGGCCTGCGCGCGCACGCACGCGCCCCAGATGAAAAGGAATCGCACCATGTCCGACCTCGATCCCGCCAACGACGAACCCGAACCCACCGCCGCCGGTGACGAATCGCCCGCACCCCCCCTGCCGCCGCCGCCGCACATCCTCAAGCCGCGTCCCCTCCTCCTGCGCCTGGTGGCCGATCACAACCCGTTTTACCTGCTCAGCGCCGCCTGCATGCTCGCCAGTTGCCTGGCGCTGACCAACTCGCTCTCCTGGATCCCCATCGCCACACGCCGCCTGCTCACGCTGATCGTCACCCTCAACGTCTACGAGGCCGCCCTCCTGGCCATCGCCCTCTACCTGGTCGCCCGCCGCCGCCTGGTGCACGACGGGCGGATGCTCCTGATCCTCCAGGCCTTCTTCCTGGTCGATTTCACCTTCCTCAACGCCGAGATCGCCACCGCCGACCAGCGCCTGGGCCTGTGGGTCAACGCGACCCTGTTCGCCCTGGCGGTGCTGAAGCTGGGCATTGTGATGCGCGTGCTCAAACCCTCGACGTTCACGCCGATGCAGTTCGCGTTCGTGATGATCCAGATCTTCGTCCTGTTCGCGACGCCTTGCGTGCTATGGCATCTTGACGGTGGCCGCGGCAGCGTCGGCCCACGCCACCTCTACGTCGCCTGGTGGCTGACCGCCCTCCTGCCCGCTCTCTATGAAGTCCTCACCCGCTTCGACACCTATGCCCAACCCACGACAGAGTACGAAACCGCCGGCGATCGGGCCGCGCCGACCCGCTCCTACCTCGCCCTCCCCTACCTCTCCTTGCTCACCCACCTGGGCATCCTGCATTACGTCTACAACGTCGGCTTCTACGGCGCCCACGCCACACCCTTCCTCCTGGGCCTGACGCTCATCCTCAACCGCGTGAGCCCGACCGGCCTGATGCCGCGCAAGGACCTCTTGACCCTCCGCCTGATCCTCCCGCTCGTCGCGGTTCTGGTATCGGCCAACAACCCGTTCGACTTCCCGATCCACCGCACCTACCCCGTGATCGTGCTGACGCCGCTGAACCTGGCGCTCCTGGCGGCGTTCCTGGTCTACGTCTACTGCTTCCTGCGCCCCCACGCGATCCTCTTCCTCGCCAGTGGCGCGGTGGCGGCCGTGTGCTACGTCCTGGGCCCCTCGCGCCGCCAGATCGGCGACGCGATCCAGACCGCCTGGGACTGGACCTCCACCCTCGCCCAGCGCATCGTCCCGAAAACGCTGGCGGACTGGGGCATCCTGGGTCTGATCGCCTCCTTCGCGCTCTTGCTGATCGGCTTCTGGGTCAGCCTGGGGAAACGGACCTCCGAAACCGAGGATCCTCTGTCACCGCCCTCGTCATAAGCGCAAGGACCACCCTCTTCCCCCTCTCCCGGTACGCCGGGAGAGGGACGGGGTGAGGGTCTGTGTCCCTACCGCCGCACCACCCGCGCAACCGGTGCCTTCGCCTTTTTCGGCGGCGCCGGCTTGCTCACCGGCGTGGTCGAAAAGATCGCCTTCACCGCCGGCGTCTTCTTCTCCACCCCGTTCAACCCCATCGCCGACGCCAGCGACGCCGCCGACACCGGCGGCGCGCCTGCCGCCGGCACTCCCCCGTTGTACCGCTGCGCCAGGATCACCAGGTCATTGAAATCGACGTTCCCGTCGTAATTGAAATCCCCCTGCACGAATGTCTTGCCACCGGTCGTGTTGTAATTCTGCGCCAGCACGACCAGGTCGTTGAAATCCACCGTGCCGTCGCGATTCACATCCCCCGCGAGCAGGAAGAAGTCGAACGACACGTCCGACCCCATCGCGTTCCCCGCGCCGTCGCTGATGCCCGCGCCGCTCAGCGTCGCCCGATATTGCCCGTCCGCCAGCAGGCTCGCGAACGTGAACGTCGCCGTATTGGTCTGCGGGTCGTACGCCAGCGTGTAGCTCTGCGGGTCCAGCGTCGCCCCGGTCGTCAGGTTCTTTACCATCAGGTCGTCCGCGCCCAGGCTCGCGTCCACCGACTCGCTGAACCTGAACGTCAACCGGTGCGGCGACGCCTCCCAGCCGAAACCGCTCGCCAGCACCTGCGGCGGCGTGTCGTCGCTCACCACGACCTGGAACGTCGCCGTCCCGAACGCCCCCACGCTGTCGGTCACCCGCACCACCACCGTGTACGTCCCCGCGCGGGCATACGCGTGATTGAGCGTGAACGTCTTGTCCGCGTTGAGCGACAGCGGCTGCGCGCCCGGCGCGTCACCCCAGTTCACGCTTGCCGTCCACGTTTCACCCGGGCTGGCGTCGCTGAACGACCCGCTCCGCAGCAGCGGCTGGCTCGTCGTCGCCGTCGCGTTGGGTCCGGCGCTGACCAGCGGCTGCACCGCCGTGTTCAGCAGGCCCGGCGTACCGCCGCTGCCGTAGGTCTGCCAGTTCGCCACATCGTTCCCGTAACCGTCCGCCACCTTTCGGCCCAGCGACGGCCCGGTCCCGTTCGCCAGTGCCGGCCACGGCGTGCCGCCCTCGTAACTGACCTTGTCCACGCGGACGTACGGCACGTTCTGCTGCGCGTCCGGCGCCGCAGGGCGCGACAGCTCCACCGTCTCCCCCGCGTTGTCCAGGTTCCCCAGGAACGGCCCCCACACCGGCACGTCGTCCGGCACGTTGTAAAGATTTCGAAACGTCACCGGATCCACGGATGCGACGATGCCGTAACCATTCGCCGGCAACGCCGCCCCCTGCGGGAAGTCGAACACGATCCCGTCCGTGAATCGCCACACGTTCGCCGGATGCGCCGGGTCGAAGAGCGGCACGGCGGCGTTGGTGAGGTTGTACAGCTCCACGAACTCGACCCCGAACCCCACCGGGTTGTAGTTGATCTCGTTGATCACCACCGGGCCGACGCGCGGCGCCGAATTGCCCGCCCCCGGCGTCGCTGCCGCCATCTCCACGAAATCCGACCGCCCGGTGCTCTTGACGTACCGCCCGAACGTCACGCCCGCGTCGCTGGCGCCGAAATCCACCGAGTCGCGATACCCCGACACCCCGCCCGACCCATCATTCCCGCTCAGGAACACGCCGCCCCCGCCGTCCGCCAGCGAAAACGCCGTTTTCGTCCCCGAGTCTGCCGCGTTTCCAAAGTTCGCGTTCTGCTTCAGCACCAGGTAACCGTCCGCGGGAATGACCGTCCCCGCGGCAATCTGGTACTTCGTGAGATCCGACGCCGAATCGCTCAGGAACCACCCGCCGACGTCCACCGGCGCACCGGTCGTGTTGTGCAGCTCGACCCAGTCGCCATCCGCATCGCCCGCCGGCGAATTCGCCCGCACCTCGTTGATCACCACCGCGTTGTTGTTCACGCCCGGATCCGCAACGCCCGGCGCGCCGCTCGCCAGCGTGCTGGGACGCCAGCCTTCCTTGGTGGACATCACCGCGTCCGACGCCGACGGATCGACCGCCACCAGCGAGTATCCGCCGCCGTCCGTCTGCTTGTACCAGTCGTCATCATACGTGAACGACTCGACCACCTGCCCCAGCGACGTCTCGAGTTGCAGCGTATCGCCCGCGTTCCCCAGCTCGTCCGTGTACACGCCCGCCACCGCCACGCCCGCCCCGTAGCGCGACTGGAACGCCGTCAGGTTCCGCACGATCACCGTGCGCTGCCCGGCGCCAAGCGTCGATCCCGCCGGGAACGTGAAGTTGATCCCCCGCGTGAAGCGCATGCCCGACAGGTCCAGCGGCGTCGAGCTGCTGTTGGTCACCTCGACGTACTCGAAATCATCCTTCGCGTACACGCTCCCCACCGCCGCCTGCGGCGGGTTGTACATCACCTCGCTCACGCGCAGCTTCGGCGGCGTCGCGGGATAAAACGTCGTATCATCGAGCGCGCTCCAGTTCGTCCCGCTCAGGAACCGCGCCTTCACCCGCGCGCCATTGGCCAGCCCAATCGGCCCGTTGTAAATCAGC
>DATBFY010000724.1:0-3349 GCA_036558265.1 Tepidisphaeraceae bacterium
CCGTCAGTTCCACAGCGGCGGGGGGGCCGGGGACGTCGTCGTCGTGGTAGTGCCAGGCGAGGATGAAGACGCGACCGGCGTCGTCCGCGCTGGCGATGGCGGAGACGTCGGGCTGCTTTCGTACGCCGGCGCGCAGGATGTCGTCCAGCCCAACCGCGCCGTCGCTGGTCAGCGCCACGCGGCGGCCGGTCATCTTTGACATCATGCGGAAGACGTTGAGGACGGGGAGGTCGATGCCGTTGCTGGCCATCACGCGGAAGCCTGCGAAGTAGGGCTGATCCTCGAACTCGAAGGCCCACGTCAATGCCCCTTCCAGGTTCACGCCGTGCCGCTCGGCCAGGTCGTGCGCCCGCGCAAAGGAGGCGGCCGTGTAGCTGGAGTACATGGTCGTGTTGCGGTAGCCGAGCTGGGGGCCCTGGCAGGCGGCGCAGCCGTCGGGGTCGGATTCGCCGATCACGATCGGCTTGTCCTTGAGCTGCGGGAACGACGCGATGATCTTGAAGGACGAATCCATCACCCGCAGTTGATTGGCGATGCCCATGCGCACGTGGTCGTTGACGAAGGTCGGGGCGCCCTTGGCGTGGAAGGAGACGAAGTCGATGGGCGTGCCGGTCTTCCCCGTGACGTAGTTGCTCCCGCGGACGCAGTGATCGAGGAAATCGCGGAGGAACTTGCCGCCGCCGGCGGAGTCCGGGCCGCCCACCCGCGCGGCGGGGACGGCGCGGCGGATGGCGTCGACGGCGTAATCGTGCAGCTTGAAGAACTCATCGGGCTTGCCGCGCCAGTAGCCGATGTTGGCCTCGTTCCAGACTTCCCAGTACCAGCGTTCAACTTCCTCGCGGCCGTAGCGCTGGGCGCAGTGGGCGGCCCATTGATAGACCAGCTCGGCCCATCTGGCGTAGTCCTTGGGCGGGTAGGCCCAGCCGGTGTAGATCTCGTCGTACTTGGCGCCGGGGCGCCAGTGGTGCTGATAAGGGTCGGGCTTGACGGAGAGGTCCCTGGGCATGAAGCCGACCTCGACGTAGGGGCGCAGGCCGGCGTCGCGGTAGGTGTCGAAGATGCGATCGACGATGGTCCAGTCGTAGAGGGGATTGCCCTGGGGGTCCTGGCGATAGGCGTTGGTGGAGCCCCACTTGAGGGCGGGGGTGCCGTCGCCGGAGGTCAGGAGGTTGTGGGTGCGGAAGTAGACGGAGCCGCGCGGGGCCATGGCGCCCAGCTCGCCCAGGAGCTTTTTGCCGTCCTTCATGTAGGCGTAGTTGGGCTCGTCGGCGCCGAAGAAGCGCCAGATGGGGTGGAGTTCGCCGGCGGGCTTGCTCAGGTCCACGCGCATTTTGACGGGGAACGGTTGCTGTGCGCGCGCGGCTACCGAGAATACTGCAAGAACGAAGATTGTAACGATCCTGAATGCAGTCATCATCCGCCGGCCTCGCCTGGTAAGGTTGTGCGTGAAGCAGAGCGTAGGGCGGATGGCGCGTCAAGGCGCGGGTCGGGGCGGTGGGGGCTGGGTTTTCCGGTCGCGGATGGCAAGCCCGGCGAAATGACAGCCTCAGGTTACACGCTTTGTCCGACATTCTCCATTCCAACGGCGGCGGCGTTCTCCCGTTTTGAGGCATCGCCAAACAAGAACCCGCCGACTGTCGCCGGCGGGTCGCTGTGCCCCAAGGTCAATTTCAAGTCACTCCGCGCGCCGCTTATTGCGCCGCGCCTTGCTTCGCATCCTTCTTCGCCTTCGGCGTCGGCACCTCGATGCTTGTCGCCGTCCCCGTATCCGGCTTCACAACCACGCGCTGCCCCGGCTGAAGGTCCGCAAGCTTCCCCTGTTTCCCCTCGATCGTCACGACCGTCTTGTCATCGGTCTCGACCGTCACTTCCTTCTGGTTGTTCTTCTTGCCGGAATTGATCACCACCTTGGTGCCATCCACCTTGACGACCTGCCCGCGCAGAACCGCCTTCTTTTCCGCCTTCGCGGCCTTCTTGTCCGCCGCGTTCACCGCCGACACCATCGCCAGGATCGCCAATACCGCCAGCAACTTCGTCCAAACTTTCATTATCCGGTGCTCCTTAAAAAATGTCGAACTTGTCTGATTTCACTATACGCTAACGCAAGAGAGACGTTGCCGTTGGTGAAATACAACGCCCGTGTCAGTGCAACCCCCAGCATTTGCGGCACATTGGCCCCACGATTAGATTGCGGTGATGAAACTCGCACGAAATCTTCTCTGGGTGCTCCCCTTCGCCCTCGCCGCCGGCTGCGCCAGCAATGAGGACCGCTCCCGCGCCGAGCAGGCCTCGCAGGACAACGTCGCCCTCAAGGCCCAGGTCACCGAACTCACCCAGGAACGCGACAGCCTCAAGAAAGACCTCAACCAGGCCAAGAAGGACCGCGACCAGTACCTTAATCAGTACACCAGCGCCAAAAAGGACGCCGAGGCCCAGTCCGCCGGTGCCGCTGAAGCCAACACCAAGCTCACCAGTGTGCAGAAGGAACTCGACGCCGCCAGGAAGGCCCAGGGCGACACCGAACAGCTCCAGGTGCGCCTCAAAGCCGCCGAAGACGGCGTAACCGCCGCCCGTGCCAAGGCCACCGACGCCGAACGCGCCGCCGCCACCGCCGCCGACGCCGCCAACCGCGCCAAGGAACAAGCCGCCCAGCTCGCCAACGAGCGCACCGCCCTCCAGCAGAAGGTCGATGCCCTGCAGGCCGAACTCAAGAAGAAAGCCGTCCCGCCGGACCTCAACAAATAGTCCCACTCGACGAAAATTATCGGTCCAGCCGCCGGTTGACCGACCTTATTCCGAGTGCCCTGGATCCTCATCTGTGCCAACGGCGAAGAACTCGAACGACGCGAATTGACCGCCGCCGTGGTCATCGGCCGCTCGCCCGAGTGTGACATCGCGATCCGTGACATCTTGCTCTCACGGACACACTGTCGCATCGAGCCGCTCGGCCAAGGTTGGCGATTGGTCGACCTCGACAGCAAGAACGGCACCCACGTCGGCTGGCAGGCCATCAAGACCCACGACCTGCGGGATGGCGATCACCTCCGCATGGGCCGCACCCGCATCGTCTATTTCACCAGCCCGTTCGAACCCCCGGCGCACCCGACCGTGCCCCGGACGGATCGGATCGTGCGCCCGGCCGACCCCCACGAAGCCCTCACCGGCACCGTGACCGACTTCGTCCTCCTCGATGACCAACCGCCCCCCGAAGACCCCGCCCCCCTCTTCGCCAATCACCCCGTGCCGCAGCCGCGGCCGATGGATCCGGTTGAGACGGCAGCCGTGGAATCGCCATCCGATGATCTTGCCTCCAGCTTCTGGTATCGCGAGGGGGACGCGACCGCGACCG
>DATBFY010000725.1:0-6283 GCA_036558265.1 Tepidisphaeraceae bacterium
TAGTCGTTGTAAAGCGTGCCATCGGGCGACGTGGCGGTCATCTTCCGCAGGTCCAGCCAGTAATCCAGGAACGCATCGACGAATTGTCGCGACTTCGGATCGGAGAGCAGGCGATCCGTCTGGGCACGAAGCGTTTGCGGATCGTGCAGCTTACCGGCTGCGGCGAGCTGGCGAAGCTCGTCATCGGGCGCGGTATTCTGCAGGAAGAACGACAGCCGCGACGCCAGCGCGTAGTCATCCAACCGCCCGGGCTTTTCTTCCAGGCAGATGTAGCGCGGCGAACAGAGGACCGCCGTGTACATCGCCACGAGCGAATCGGCAAAACTGCCGCCCGAAGCCGAGGCCGCATCGAAGACCTTCAGGAAGCGCGTGACGTCGGCACTCGTGAACGGTTCCCGATACGCATGCGCCAGGAAGTTGCGCAGCAGGCGCTCCGCATCCCCGCGCGGATTCTTGCTGACAACCTCCGCCAGGGGCGGCGGTTCGGTGAAGGAAACCCGGGTCGCCGGTTGCGGGCGCTCCTGGCCCGGAGTCAGGTTGCGCTGGCGCTCCGGAGCCGCAGCAAACGTCATCGCCCGCTTGACGATCGGAAGATCGCCAAAGAGAAGCTCCCGGGCCTTAGTCGCGTTGTCGTCGTAGATCGGCCCTTCGACTTCCATCCACGCGAACGCCACGCCCGGCGATCCGTCCCGCTCCGCCAAGGGGTTGATCCAGCTCGGCGGGCGCGAGCGGAAGAGCCGCGCCGCATCGGGCCAGATCGTCTCTCCCGCCAGCAGGTGCGTGTCGATCTCGTGAACCGTCGGGTCGATGTGAGCGTCAAACTGCCCCAGCCAGCGCAGCAGCCGCGGCGGGGTTTCCGAATAAATCGTGATCGGCTCATCCCGGCGTCCGGGGGAGACGTTGTCCAGGTCGGGGATGTACCACCGGTCCCCCTTGCCCGGCCCGGTCCACACCGTCCATGTCTTGAATCGCAGCTTGTACCGGCCCGATACCGGAGCGATGAACCGATTAAAGGTGATCTCCAGCGGCTCATAGGTGCTGGCGACCACGCCCACCGCTTCCTGCTCGCGCAGCGCCGGATTGGAATCACCCACGCTGATGGGCGCCTTCCCCGTGCGGACATCGGGCTGCCCGCTCGTGCCCAGTACCGCGAACGTGGCCCGCTCCGGCCGCGTGTTGAAGACGCTGAACTTCATCTTGCCCGTGAAGCTGCGCTGATCCCGCGTATAGAAGCGGATGGTTTTCGTTGGCGGCTGATCGGAAATCGTCGTGGCCACCTGCCGCAGCGCAAGGTCCGCCACGCTCAGATACCGCGCCATCTGCACGTGCGAGACGTCCAGCGCATCGCCCACCTTGTTGAACCGATTGGCTTCGCCATCTTCCGGAAGCGAGTCTTTCAACTGAAGCCACGGCGCATGGAGCAGGTCCCGCAGCGCGTTCTCATATTCATACCGATTCAGCCGGCGCTGCGTCGCGCGCCCCTCGCGCACGCCGCGCTCGTGATCGGCCGCAGTGAGCGCGGCGGAGAGGTTCGACGTGAACGAAGACACGTCCCCGGCATCAGGTCTCTTCTTCTTCTTCGCCGGCGGCATCTCGCCCGAGGCGACACGGTCATGGATCAGCACCCACCGCGAAAAATTCTGCGCGTTCGCCAGATCGAGCTTGAACGACGTCAGGTCCAGATCGCCCTTGTTCGTCTCCGCATCGTGGCACTCGGTGCAATATTTGGTCAGGAATGGATTCACCTCCGGCGCAGCCCAACAACGCTGTGAGACCGCAATGAGGCAAAACAGTAAAGAGATGTGGACGTTGCGGGTCATTCGGGGTGGCTTCCTTCCAAAGCATACCTCACAGCCGATCAGATGATGAAGGGAGCGGGAGCGACCCGCCGGCGAATTTCGGCTGTCCGCCCACCGTCCTGTCGTACATTAGCAGGGCGAAAGGGCCGTTTTATGGACGATCAAGCCGGTTTGCTGGACGTCTCGGCGGCGGATGCCCGCGATCACGACCTGCTGGCCCACTACGTCCGGGAGAATTCCCAGCCCGCGTTCGCGCGACTGGTCCAGCGCCACATCGGCCTGGTCTACGCCGCTGCACGCCGCCAGGTCGGTGGCGACCCCCACCTTGCCGAGGACGTCACGCAGGCGGTCTTCCTGCTCCTCGCGAACAAGGCCCGCGCCCGACAGATCCCCTCCGGCACGATCCTGGCGGGCTGGCTTTTCAACGCCACGCGCTACGCCGCCGCCAACGCCAAAAAGAGCGAGGCCCGCCGCAAACACCACGAACGCCAGGGAGGTCTCATGTCCTGTCACCCGACGGCTGGCGATGTTTGCGACGCGCCGTGGGACACTGTCGCCCCCCTGCTGGACGGCGCGCTGGCGCGCCTGGCGTCGGCCGACCGCGACGCCGTGCTGCTCAAGTTCATCCAGGGCAAAAGCCACAGGGACGTAGGGGTGGCCATGGGCATCAGCGAGGAAGCCGCCCGCAAGCGCGTCAGCCGGGCGATCGATCGCTTGCGGCAACTCTTGACGCGGCGGGGTGTTGCGCTGTCAGCGGTCACCCTGGGCGCGTTGCTGACGTCCCACGCCGCCGAGGCGGCCCCGCCCGCCCTGACCGCCGCCTGTGGCTTTGCGGCATCCGGCGCCACCACCAGCACCGTCATTGGCAAAGGCACCTTGGGATTCATGACCTTCACCAAGGCGAAACTCGGCGCCGCGTGCGTGGCGGCGGCGATGGTCGTCGGCGGTGGGACCGGGTACGCCATGCACATCATCAAGGCGCGGCAGGCCGCGCGGGCTCCGGTAATCCTCGCCCAGGCGCCGGCCCAGGCCACGCCGAAAGCTCCCGCCGCCGCGAGCACCGGAGCCCCTCCCGCAGTCGAGGTCAAGCTGATCGAGGGCACGGTCGTCCGGGGCGACGGCGAGCCACTGCCGGACGTCGAGGTCTACCTCGCGACCCCGCAGAACAGCGTGAACATCTACTCGCGCAATCAGCGGAACAAGCCCCAGATCACCGAGCCGGACGGGAAATTCTCCTTTGTCCGCCCACCGGATGACAACTGGAAGATCGTCGCCATGACGCCCGAGGGGGTGGCACAGGTGCTGGCCGAAGATCTAGCGAAATCCCCCTTGGTCGTCCTCCAGCCCTGGGGCCGCGTCGAGGGGACACTTTATGCCGCCACCAAGCCCCTGGCGGGGCAGACGGTCCACCTGGGCGAGTGGGGGTGGGCGGGCGATGCGCTGGACAACTGCGTCACGAACCAGACGACCGTCAAGACGGATAAGGACGGACATTTTGTCGCGGATCGGGTCACGCCCGGCAGCCCCATGTTTTCCCATCAGCAGATGACCTCCTGGGGGCATTCGAGCAAGTGGGAGTGCATCAGGGTCGATCCGGGCAAGACGGTGAAGGTGGAGCTGGGCACGGCGGGTCGCCCGGTGTTGGGACGGGTCGTGGTGCCCCCCGGGTGGGAGAAAAAGGTGCCGCTGCGGAGCGACAAGGTGCATTCGTGGGACCTCGGCGCCCGAATGATGCCCCCAACCGACAAGATGAACGACCCGGCCTATCAGTATCTGCACGGCATGCCCGCGTCGCCGAACTGGGAACGGATGACACCGCGCCAGCAGAACTTGTACCGGCACAAGTGGGAAGATTCGCCGATGGGGATTGCCCATCGCAAGGTGATGTTCGCCGATCAAACCGATTTGAAGGATGGGGGCACGTTCCGCTTCGACGTATTGCGGCCGGGGCATTACGCGCTCAACGTGCGGAGCCTGGAGCTGATTCCGGAGCAGAGCATCCTCGAGGACGTGGCGGGGGCGAACTTCGAGTTCACCGTTCCCGAGATGCCCGCGGGCACGAAGGCGACCGAGGAGCCGCTGGACATCGGTGCGGTGCAGCTCGTGCCGCAGCCGCGGATCGTCAAGGGTGACGCCGTGCCGGCGTTCGATCTGCGGACGCCCGACGGCAAGCCGGTGAAGCTCGCGGATTACAAGGGCAAGTTCCTCGTGCTCCAGGTGCAGTGGGCGCACCTCCCGCGCGACACGTGGCCGGGCCTCAAGAAGGCGTACGAGGCATTCGGCAAGGACCCGCAATTCGCGATGCTGACGGTTCTACTGGACAGCGGGTTTGCGCCGGCCACGGCCAAGCCGGGGGCTTGGGAGGGACTGAGTTGGCCGGTCGCCGTCGCGTCGCGGGGTGCCCTGGGGCAGTTCGCCGGCTTCGACGAGGGCTACAGCCGCGGGCCGGCGTCGATCTTCATTATCGGCCCGGACGGCGTGCTGCTGACCAAGTTGTTCCAGGGGGATAAGGTTGAAACGGCGCTGGCGCAGGTGATGCTCGAGCGCAAATGAGTAAGTGTTCAAGCTTGCAATGGCAGGATCATTTTTTTTCCTGTCCGGTTTCCTGGGGGCGGCACATGATAGGGGCGATGGACGCGAAGGACGTCGAGGCGGGCGCCCGGCCCGTGTCGGATCATGACCTGCTCCGAGAGTATGCCACCAGCGGCTCGCACGCGGCGTTCGCCGGCATCGTCGAGCGACACGTGGACCTGGTTTACGCCGCAGCCCGGCGGCAGGTCGGGGGCGACGCGCACCTGGCCGAGGACGTGACGCAAACCGTGTTTCTGCTGCTAGCCGACAAAGCCCGGCGGGACCGGATCCGCCCCGGCGTGATCATCGCCGGATGGTTGTATACGGCGACCGGGTACGCCGCAGCCAACTTGCGCCGGGCCGAGTCTGGGCGGCGGCGGCATGAGTGGCGGGCGGGCATCCTGTCCGGCGCCTTACAGAACGGCCGTGACCGGGAGGACGGGGAGCCGTCGGGCTGGAATCAGGTCGAGCCATTGCTGGACGAGGCGCTATCATGCCTCTGTCGCGCGGAGCGGGAGGCCGTGCTGCTGAAATTCATGCAGGGCAAGAGTCACCGGGCGGTCGGCGAGGCGATGGGTATCTCGGAAGAGGCGGCGCGCAAGCGCGTCGGGCGGGCGATCGAACGGCTGCGCGAACTTCTGCTGCGGCGCGGCGTGGCGCTGTCGGCTGCCGGCCTGGCCACGATGATGACGACGCGCTGCGTGGATGCGGCCCCCACCGGCCTGACCGCTTCTTGTGGAGTTCCGGGTACGCTGCCCGCTAGCCACGGAATGCTCGTCAGGGGCGTTGAAGTCCTCATGGGCTGGGTCAAGGCGAAGCTCCTGGTCGCATCGCTGACGGCCGCAGTGATCGTGACGGTGGGTAGCGGCGTGAGGGCGCACCTGCGGCGGACGGTGACCAGCCCGGTGATCCCGGTTGCGTTAGCGGGTGTTGCGGCGGCGCGGCCTTCCGGAACGATTGAGGGCAGCGTCGTCACGGTGGCGGGGGAACCGGTCAGCGATGCCGAGGTCTTTCTCGTCGCGCCCGCGCAACGGGTCTACGTTTACGACCCCCGCCCGCGGCTGCGGCCCCTGGTCACCGAAATCGATGGCAAGTTCTCATTCCCCCGCCCGGACGGTGACTGGATGATCATTGCCCGGACGGCCGACGGTTACGGACAGGCGTACGACACCGAACTGGCCAAATCGCCGCTCGTCGTGCTCCGGCCCTGGGGGCGGATCGAGGGGACGGTCTACGCCGGCAGCAAGCCGCTCGCGGGGGTACAGGTGAGGGTGGACGAGTGCAGCGGTTTCCCCGACCCGTTGGCTGGCAGCGCCGACAAGTGGCGCGAGGTGAAGACGGACGCGAACGGCCACTTCGCCGTCGATCGCGTCGCGCCGGGGGAAGCGATGGTCTGCCAGCAGACGGTGATGTGGAGCCTGCGGAGCAAGTGGGAGTGCGTGAGGGTCGAGCCGGGCAAATCGGTGAAGGTGGACCTAGGCACGCGCGGCCGGCCGGTGACTGGCAGGGTCCTGATGCCCGCATCCGAGGAACAGTTCGTCTTCGCGACGGATCGGGAACATGAATCGGCGGTTTCGGTCTATCCAATGCCCCGCAAGTGGTGGGATCGGCCCGCGAACTGGGACAAACTTCCGCGCGACAAGCAGTTGGAACTGCAACGCGAATGGGATCGCACGCCCCAGGGTCGGGAGTTCCGGCGGATCATGTTTGGCGAGGAGTACCCGGTCGCCCCCGACGGGACGATTCGGATCGACGCCTTGCGACCGGGGCAGTACATGCTCGACGTGCGGCACATCGACCGCGACGGGGACACGGGCGTGACGGGGGTGGTCGGCCACGGGCACGCCCAATTCACCGTGCCGGCGACCCCGGACGGTGGCGACCGCTCGGACGAGGCGGTTCAACTGCCGCCG
>DATBFY010000726.1:0-6066 GCA_036558265.1 Tepidisphaeraceae bacterium
GTCGTCGCCCCGATCGTCCGCAGCTCCCCGCGCGCCAGCGCCGGCTTGAGCAGGTTCCCCGCGTCCATCGAGCCTTCCGTCTTGCCCGCCCCGACCACCGTGTGCAGCTCGTCAATGAACAGGATGATCTGCCCGTTCGACTGCGTCACCTCCTTGATGACGGCCTTGAGCCGGTCCTCGAACTCCCCGCGATACTTCGCCCCCGCGATGAGCGAGCCCATATCCAGCGCCACGATCCGCTTGTTGTGCAGCACCGACGGCACGTCGCCATTAACGACCCGGATCGCCAACCCCTCGACGATCGCCGTCTTACCCACGCCCGGCTCGCCGATCAGCACCGGGTTGTTCTTCGTGCGGCGCGAAAGCACCTGCATCGTGCGCCGGATCTCCTCGTCGCGCCCGATGACCGGGTCGAGCTTCCCCTGCCGCGCCAGCTCGACCAGGTCCCGACCATATCGCGTCAAGGCCTGGTATTTGTCCTCCGGGTTCTGGTCCGTGACGCGTTGCCCGCCGCGCACGTCCTTCAGGGCGTTGAGGATCAGGTCATGCTTGACGCCATTGACGTTCAGGATCTCCCGCGCCTCGGACTTGACGTCCGCCAGCGCCAGCAGCAGGTGCTCGGTCGACGTGTACTCGTCCTTGAGACGGTCCGCCTCCTTCTGCGCCTGGGTGAAGACGTCCTGGATCGAGCGCGACATCCCAAGCTGCGTCCCGGTCGCCTTCGGCAGACGCTCGAGCTCGCTGGCGACGATCTGGTTGATCCGCCCCACGTTGGCGCCGACCTTCTGCAGGATGGGCGCCACCACGCCCTCGGTTTCCGAGAGCAGCGCCGCCAGCAGGTGCAGCGGCAGAATCTCGGCATGGTTGTTCTGCTGCGCCAGTTCCTGGGCCCGAACGACGCCTTCCTGTGCTTTGATGGTCAGTTTGTCAAAACGCATCGGTTCTCCGTTCATCCCTCCCGGCTGCAGATTTGGCAGTCAAAACGCCCGACCAAACGAGCGTAGGGCAAAGCCGATGCCAGTGCGACAAGGTGGCTCTGCCTGGAGCTATACGTGAGCGAACTAACGCTGGTTCAGCAACTTAGGGTACACTTCTCCTTCCACGCAAGGCACAAGATGACGGAATCACTCAAAAAGCAGGTGACCTCGGCCCTCTCCTTCGCCCAGGCCCAGGTGCGCCGCCTGATCGAAAGCCATCCCGGCTTTTATCCCCTCTACACCGACCGCGGACGATGGCGCCACGACAAGCCCGCCTGGACCCGCTGGTGCGACGGCTTCCTCCCCGGGATGATGTGGCTCTTCCTCGAAGCCGGCGTCGCCGACGACCCGAAGTACTGGCGCGCCAAGGCCGAAGAATACTCGCGTAACCTCGAAGAGCGCAAGGAAGACCGCGACGTCCACGACCTGGGCTTCATCTTCTATCACGGCACCTACAAGCGCTGGTACGAAGCGAGCCTTCGCGAGGCCCGACCCGATCAGCATCTAAAAGATATCGTGATTCGCGCCGGACAGGTCCTCGCCCTGCGCTTCAAGCCCAACGGCCAGTACCTGCGATCCTTCATCTCCGACGAGTCCCTCTTCATCGACATCATGATGAACGTCGGCGTCATCTTCTACGCCGCGAAGAACATGGACGGCTCCGCCACCTCCACCGAGGGCCTCAACGCCCACGAGCTCCACCGCCGCGCCATGCAGCACTGCCTGACCACTCAGCGCACGATCTGCCGCGGCGACGGCAGCACCTCACACGAGGGCATCTTCGACACCACGACCGGCGAGTTCCTCCGACAGACCACCCACCAGGGCTACCGCGGCGATTCCTGCTGGAGTCGCGGCCTGGCCTGGTCGCTCTACGGCTTTGGCACCTGTTACGAGCTGACCGGCGACCGCCGCTTCCTCAAGACCGCCGAGGACCACGCCGAATTCTGGCTCACGAGCACCCCCGACCACGGCGTCCCCCCCTGGGACTACGATGCTCCTCTCGACGGCAAGCTGACGATCACCCAGCCCGACTCCTCCGCCGCCGCCATCGCCGCCGTCGGCCTCTTCAACCTCGCACGCCTGACCCCCGACCGCGTCCGGGCCCGCGCCTATGAAGAGTTCGCGCTGCGAACGGTCGAAACGCTGACCCGCCCCCCCTACCTGGCCAGCGACGACCCGAAGTGGGAGGGCATCCTCAAGCGCGGCGTCTACCACATCCACAAGGGTTTGGGCGTCGACGAGTCGGTCATGTGGGGCGAGTTCTTCTTTGTCGAGGCGATGGTCAAAGCGCTGAGTCTTCTGTAGGGGCTTTTCCGCCGAATCCGGATTTTGGTTGAAGCGGCAGCAAGAAAGGGGTATGCCGTTTGCGGGATCGCCCGACGGGTGGTTCCTCACATCCAGCTTCTTCCAGGAGGAGACGATGAGTGGCATTCGATCCTGCGTGTGGGTGGGGGCGGGCGCGGCGGCGGTAGCGGCGTTTCCCTGGTCGGCCGGGGCGCAGCCGGCGATGGTGCCCGTCCCGCTGACTCCCGCGAGCTTCAACCAGGATGCGGTCGTCGAATTGGGCGCCGTGAACGACCCGACGACTCACTTTTCAAATTCCGTCACGGCGTCGATGGACGGCGGCATCAGCAAGGACGGGGCGACCTGGTACCAGCAGGGCCTGAACACCGCCGCCCCGACCACGGGACTGCCCGGCGGTGTCGTGGTCAGCACGGCCAATCCGGATCGGTCGTACGCGCTTCAGCCGTTCACCGGGAACAACATCCGCATGCTGGACAGTGCCGCCCCCACCGGGACGCTGACCCTGGTGACGCCGGCGACCTACACGTACCTGTCGATCCTGACGGCATCGGGCAACGGCACCGGGGCGGTGAACGTGACCGTGCACTTCGCGGACGCCTTCCCCGACGCGAGCCAGACGATCACGTCGCCGGACTGGTTCTTCGTCGACCCGCGGGCGGTGACGGCCAACGGCCGCGTCGAGCCGCTCACCGGGAACTTCACCGACGTGAACGGCGACAACCCCAGGCTCTACGACGAGTTGATCAGCCTCGCGTTCCCCGGTCCGGGCGCGCACCCCGTCTCGAGCATCGACCTGGCATGGACGGGCGCCGGCCCCGACACGCACACGGCGATCTTCGCCGTGAGCGGGGCGGGCGTGCCCGAGCCGGCGACTGGCACCTTCGCCGGACTCGCCGCCGCCGTCGGGTTGCTCGTGGTGCGGCGGAGGCACGTCGCCGGTGATCGCTCTTCTTAAGTGGCATTAGCCGAGTCGGGCGAGCGCGTCGGCGAGGGCGCGCCCCTGCTTCTCGTTGACCATCGATACGTACGCGATCATCCCCCGCAGCCAAGCCTCGAAGTTCGGCCGCTTGTCCCGATTCTGCGCCGCCAGCCCCTCCGTCTTCGCGTGGTGCAGGATCGCCCTCAGCCGCTTGTACAGGTCCCGCGGCACACCAGGCCGCTTGTTGACCACCACGCCCGTCACCTCCTGCCGCGCAGCGCGCTTCAGCACGCGCGTCTTGGTCTCATTGACCGCGAAGCCCTCGTCCCGGGCGATGTGGCGGAGCCGCGCCAACAGATACCCGATCTTCGCGTCCGCAGGCGCACCCGCGAACGAAAACGTCATGTCGTCCGCGTACCGCGTGTACGTCCACCCCAGCTTCACGGCGATCCCGTTCAACCGCGAGTCCAGCCGCCGCGCCGCCAGGTTCGACAGCGCCGGGCTCGTGCATGCCCCTTGCGGCAGCGCGCGTGGCCCGGTTGTGACGTGAAACGGCTTGCCCGCATACGTCACCAGCCGCCGCGGCGACTCCGTGCACAGCAGCGCGAAAATCGTCGCCGCCGCCGGCGAATAACCCAGTTGCCGGAAGATCCCCAGCACCCGCGGGAACGTGATCGTCGGAAAGAAGTTCTCCAGGTCCGTGTTCACCACGACCGCCCGATCCACGTGCGGCGTGGCGTTGCTGACCGTGCTGCGCGTCTTGACGAACCCGTGCGCCGCCGCGTGCGCCGGAACCTTGTCCAGGACGTTGCGCAGGATCCATTCCTGCACGTCCGAAAGCGCCTCGTGCGGCGCCAGCAGCATGCGCGTCCCGCCCGAGCGCTTGGGAATCGTAAATCGCACGTAGTGCGTGCGCGTCGCGGCCTCGGCGTGAAACGCCAGCCAGCGCAACCGCGGGATCGGCAGCCCCAGCGCGGCGGCGACGTCGGCGGGCGTCGCCATTACGGGCAAACCGGCCGCCGTAAGCTTCCCGGCGTCCGACGTGCGATCCGCCAGCCCCTTCGAAACCCCTCTGCCCAGGAAGACGATGTCACTCGCCCTCCGTTGGGCCACCGCCTCGGCATGCTTGCGCTTTCGCTCGGCGGCCTCGGCCTTCTTGCGCTCCTTCAGCCTCGCCCGGTCTTCCAGCGCCTGCGCGACCGCCTGGTTGGCGCGCTGGGCGATCGCGGCGTGCTCGGCGCTGAGCTGATCCATCTGCTGGCCGACACGATGGATCTCGAGCAGTTCTTCAGGCGTCAGGAGGCCATGGGCCACCAGCGCCTTGTCGATCAGTTGCGTGCGCAGGTCGGTGACGGGCGGGATCTGGCTTCGCAGGCCAAAACGGAACGTCGTGAACAGGTTGACCCCCTGCGCCGCAGCTTTGATCTGCTCGTCCGACATCGGCGCGAACGCGGCCAAGTCGAGCGCCGGCGAGGCGGCCGGTGGAGCGACTCGTTGCTCAATTGGTGCGGCAGGAACCACGGTACCCGGCTGGCCGGCGATCGTCGCCGGCCAACCCTCCGGCGGAACAACCGACGGCTGCGCTGCCGCGCGCTCCGCGCGCCGCCGCTGCTCCTCCAGCAGTTGCCGGGCCCGCGCCTGCTGCGCCTCCTGCGCCCGCCGCGCCGCGCGCTTGTCGAACCAGTTGATGAGCACGCCGATGAGCAGGATCACCAGCAGCGTCAGCAGCACCGCGGCGAGAACGCCCATGTTGCGCCAGTCATTCGGATCCATGCGAAATTCGAAAAAGGGAAAATCGATGAGGGGCGGCCGGCTCGCTGACTTCTGACATCGGACCGAGGTCGTTCACTCAAGGGCCGTCGCGATACCGGTGGCGGGGAACTCTTGAGTTGTGTCCTGGCCCGCCACCGGTATCGCGACGGCCCAGAACGAGCAACGATCTCGGGAACGCATGGGTGGCCAAGCTGCACCCGCGGCGGAACACCGCGGAGAAAGTCTCAACTCGCCGGCACGCGCCCTCATCGAATAGTTGGTTCTTAGTTTGCTCTGCTGAAATCCTCGCAAGGCTCGTCATCCTGAGGGAGTTTCAACGACCGAAGGATCTTGCTCCAAATTGGACGCTTGCGACCCTTGGCGGCCAGATCCATTCGAAAAGCTCAGGGCAGGCTCTTCGTCGGTAGAACCTCCTCAGGATGACGTCGCTCGCGGCAGACGAGGATTTCCGTAGCGCATTGTTAATTGCCAGTGGTTGGTAGTCAGCTCCTTCCCGTCAGGCGGTTGTACCACGTCGATTGCGTGTACGCCGCATACGCCGAGGCGTAGGCACGGTAGCGCAACGCCAGCATGTGCCGGCACGGGCCGTTCTTCATCCCGTAGCGGCGATAGTGCGCGCAGATGCATTTGCCGCGGCGGATGCGCTGGTCGGCGTCCACCAGGATCTCCACCTCGTGCGACGCGACTCGGCCTTGCAACACGTAGCCGCCCCCGGGCGCCTCGTCGCGGCCCGCCAGGTCCGCCTGCCCGCGCTCCATGATCTGCCGCGCGGCAGCCAGTTCCTCGTGCTCCGGCCCCATCTCCGCCTCGCCCAGCGCGCGGGGCATCACCTGCCGCCAGCGATAGACGCCCGCCACCAGGTCGTGGATCACCTGCCCGCTGTGCGCCAGGTGCCGCAGCGCCGCCAGCGCCATGGCCGCGTCGATCGAAAGTCGGTTCTGCACGTCCGCGAGCGTCACCGATCGGTTCTCACGCACCAGCGCCTGCACATTCGTGATCAGGTCCGGCGATGGCGCCGCCGGCGGGGCGATCAGGTCCAGCGCCGAGCCCTTGGTCCAGTCGTTGGCCGTCCACCCCGACAAGCCCACC
>DATBFY010000727.1:0-6429 GCA_036558265.1 Tepidisphaeraceae bacterium
GTCCACCCCGGCGTCGCGCAGCAAATCCAGGGGCCACTTCGAGCAACCGCCCTTCAGAAAGTTGAGATACGCATCGAGCTCCCCGTCCGTGCCGTTCAGCACGCGCTGCGACAGCGCGATCGCGGCCGACAGCCCCGTCGCATATTTGTAGACGTAAAACGCCCGGTAAAAGTGCGGGATGCGCAGCGACTCCAGTTCCAGTTCCTTGTCGATCGTGAATTCCGGACCGAAGTAGAGCTCGAGCAGCTTGCGATACTGACCGCGCAGCGTCTCCACCGTCAGCGGCTCGCCCCCCTCCACCAGTTCGTGGATGACCCGCTCGAACTCGGCGAACATCGTCTGTCGGATGATCGTCCCGCGGATCCCGTCGAGCTGCCGGTTGATCAGGTAGGCGCGCTCCTGCTTGCTCCTGGCACGCTTCATCAGGTGCTCCGAAAGCAACTGCTCGTTGAACGTGCTCGCCACCTCGGCCACGAAGATCGTGTAGCCGTAGTACTGGAACGGCTGGTTGCGCGCACTGTACCACGAGTGCATCGAGTGCCCCGCCTCGTGCGCCAGCGTGAACACGTGGTCGAGCACCGCCGGCTGATAGTTCATCATGATGTACGGCAGGCCGTCGAACGTGCCGTACGAGAACGCGCCCGACTGCTTCCCCTGGTTCGGGTAGCGGTCGCTCCACCGCTGGCTCGTCAGCCCCGCCTCCAGCGTCCGGCAGTACTCATCCCCCAGCGGCGCCAGCGAATCGATGACCACCTTCACCGCCTGATCCCACGTGTGCCGCTTCTCCAGGTTGGCGAGGATCGGCACGTACGTGTCGTACATGTGGATCCCGTCCTTGAGCTTCATCTTGCGGCGGCGCAGGTCGTAGTAGCGGTGGACGGCGGGAAGATTCGCGTGCACCGACGCGATCAGGTTGTCGTAGACGCTCAGCGGGACATTGTCGGCAAACAGCGCCGCCTCCCGCGCCGTCTTGAAGCTCCGCGCGCGGGCATAATAAACGTCCCGCTGCACCGACCCGTTCAGCGCTGCAGCGATCGAATTCTTGTGACCTTCATACTGCGTGTAATACGTGTGGAACGCGTTCTTCCGCACCTTGCGATCCGGCGAATGCAGGAACGCCGAAAACGACGAGTGCCCCAGCTCGACCAGCCGGCCCCTCTCGTCCTTGATCATCGGCCACTTCAGATCCGCGTCGTTGAGCTGCCGGAAGATCTGGTTGCTCGCCTCCGACATCTGCCCCTGCATCGCCAGGAGGTGCTCCTCCCGGTCGGAAAGGGTGTGCGGCCGGTAGCGGAGGGTGCGTTCCAGTGCCAACCGCCACTCGCCAAGCTCCGGCGCGTCCAGAAACCGCTCGATGGTCTCCGACGGGATCGCCATCAGCTCCGGCCGAATAAAGCTGGCAGCCTCGGCCGCGTGTGTGGCGGCATGCTGGTAGCGGCCCTTCGTGCGCTGGTAGTCGGAATTCGCCTGGTCCTCGGCGGTTTTGAGAAACGCGTAAACACCCAGGCGCTCGCCGGTGCGGTCCATGTCGGCGTCAAACCGCATGCAGTCGGCCAGAACCTCCGGCGATTCACCGAGCCGGCCCTTGAAGCTGGCATATTGCGGGATGCGGGCGGCCCAGGTCTTGAATGCCTCCTCCCAGTCGATGTCGGACGGGAAGAGCGACGAAAGATCCCAGGTATCCTGGATCTTGACCTTCGCGCGCGGCGGCAGGGACTGGCCCTTGCCGTTCGGCGACGGCTTGGCACTGGCGCGCGGGCGGCGCAGCTTCGTCCGCTTCACCGAAACCCCGCGACGCTTCTTCGATAAGGTGGAAGTCTTAGCCATAGGTGGAAAGTGTTAATCGGGAATCCGCGGCACGGCAACGCCTTGCGCGCGCGCGCGCGCCTACTCGAGCACATCGTCAAGCCCGACCAATCGCTTCCTGGAAGCGAACATGACCGAAACGGCCACGCCTTGCGGTGGGGCCGCACTTACAGCCGCCGCGCTCGCCGAAGACACGCGGTTGGCCCGCGAGGGGATCAGCAGCACAAACCGTTGCGTGCCGTTGCGCGTGCTCGCGCCCTCCGCGATGATCAATCCCGCATCATTGATCGCGATCGGCCGCGTCACCCGATCCTTGCCGGGATCGGGAATCAGCCCGTTGAGGTCCTGCGGGGCCCCGTACTTGCCGTTGGAGCCGCGCTGCGTGATCGTCGCGGTCAGATCGAGGATCGGACCCGAGGCCGGCGTCGAAAACGACGTCCCGAGGATCTGACCCGCGTTGTTGATGGCAACCGCTTCCGAGGTGTCGTCCCCCGGCAATGCCCCCAGAAACGTGCGATAGTACCGGCCCCGCCGGCTGGTCTGATACAGGGTGGCAGACAACTGCTGTCCCGCGCCCGCCTGCTGGGTCGCGCCGACGATCTGCCCGACATCGTTGAGCGCGCTGAGCTGCTGAATCGGCGCAGCGACCCCTCCAGCCAACTCCTGCGCCGTGCGCAAAGATGCAACACCGCGATGCAGCGTCACAAAGTTATCCACGGGAAAGTGCGCATCGGTCGTCACGAACTGACCCGCGTTGTTGAGGTCGATCGGGTCATCGATCGTGCGCGTCCCGCCGGGCAGAAGGCCATTGGCATTGACCGACGTCAGCGCCCCCCGGCGGCCCACGGTGATCAACCGCACATCGCCGGTGAGATCGGGCGTCGCGTCCTCCCCGCCGTTCGTCAGGATCTGGCCCGGGTTATTAATGACCACCGCCGCGTTTGGCTGGTCGTCAGCAGACGTCGTGTTGTCGTAAAGGTATCGGGACTGGTACTGGCCCGTCCGATCGGGGCCGATGAGGACTTCTTGCGAGCGCGATTCGTCGTTGGGCCCGCGGAAGCTCTCCGACCCGATGACGATCCCGTCGTCGTTGAACCGTCGCGCCACGAGCGTCGCGGCCGAATCCACCTTAGGGAGGGACGTAGCGGTCAACCGTCCCCCGCGCCGAACCTGCTCGATCGCGTCCGCGGCCAGGATCTGGTCGGCGTTATTCAAATCCTTCGGCTCAAAGTCCAGTTCGATCAGCGTGTAGGTGACGGTGGCCGCAAGCAGCCGGCGGGGTTCCAGCGACTCAAGTCCGGTCTCGCGTGAGTGCATCACGATCAGTCTATTGCCGTCGCGCAATCTTTCGCAAGATGGATGGCCGGATCGGGCGGTTTACCAGAGATCGTCATCCGAACGGACTTGATCATCTTTTGCGAACGAGGTGGCGCGAGTGGCAGCCAGGGGCATGGTGGGGAGGCCGGGCAGCGGCGAGGTCATCGCTGCGGCGGCGATTGGCGAGGTCGGCAGGCGGTTGGCGCGGGACGGGATCAGGAGGAGGAAGCGCTGGCTCCCGTTACTCGTGCTGACGCCTTCGGCGAGGATCAGGCCGCCGTCGTTGATCGCGATCGGGCGGGTAACGCGGTCCTTGCCGGGGTCGGGGATCAGGGCGTTGAGGTCCTGGGTCGCGCCGTAGCGCCCGTTACGACGCCTCTGCGTGATCGTGGCGGTCATGTCGAGGATCGGGCCCGAGCCTGGGGTGGAGTAGGAGTAGCCGAGGATCTGCCCCACGTTGTTGATCTGGGTTGCCGCGGCGGCGTCGTCGCCGGGAAGGGCGGCGAGAAACGTGCGGTAGTAGCGGCCGCGGGCGCTGAGTTGGTAAAGCGTGGCGGCCGGGCTGTCCGTAAGGGTGGCCGCGGTGTCGCCGACGATCTGTCCGGAGTCGTTGAGGGAGGCCAGTTGCTGGGATTGGCTGCCGGTGTCGCCGGAGAGGGTGCTGGCGGGGGTGAGGTAGAGGTGGCCGCGGCGGAGGACCGCAAAGTTGTCGATCTGGACGGCCGGGTCGGTCTCGGGGTTGCTGGTGACGAGTTGGCCAAGGTTGTTGAGGTCGGCCACCCGGTTGACCGCGAGGGTCTCGCCGGGGAGGCGGAGGGAGTTTATGGGGGTGATAGAGAGTCGGCCGCGCGCCCCGACCTGCCCCAAGACCGCTTCGTGGATAGGTTCGTCAAAGAACGTGTCGCCGTCGCCGCTGGTGATGATCTGTCCGCGGTTGTTGATGACGCAAAAGAGGTTGGCTTGGCTGTCGTCTGGGGTCGTGCCGTCGAAGAGGTAGCGGGATTGATACTGGCCGGTAGCGTCGGGGCCGAGGATGACGGCTTGGCCGACCGAGTCGTCGGTCGGAAGGATCCGGCCTTCGGAGCCGATGATAATGCCATCGTCGTTCAGTTTCACCCCGCCCGGGTTGTTCGCGGGATCAAGGGTGGGGAGGGGCATCGTCGTGAGGCGGCCGCCGCGGCGAATCTGGTGGAGGTCGCGGCCGACGATCTGGTCGGTGTTGTTGAGGTCCTGCGGTTGGAAGTCGAGTTCGACCAGGGTATAGGTGACCGGGGAGGCGAACAGGGTGCGGCGTTCGAGAGGTTCAAGCCGGTGGGACATCGCGTTCAACCTCCTCGGATCGAGTCACAGAACCATAATCGACGCGCGAGGGTTTCTCAAAATATTGCCACGATTGGCGCGTGTGCGGCAGGTAACCCAGTGGGATCGTCCAAGGGGTGCCAAGGTCACGGAGCCGGGCGAGATGAGACATCGAATCGAATACATTCCTCTCCGGTGATCTTCGCACGACTGGCGCACCGTAAGAGCATTGCATGGCGATTCGCGGTGCTGTAAGAGCTCAATCCTCAGGCTTCTCCCCCGCCGGCGCCATCTTCACGATCCGCGGGTCGAATTGCGCGATCACCTCCACCAGGTCCGACTGCGCGGCCATCACCTCATGAATGTCCTTGTACGAACCGGGCACCTCGTCCAGCCCCGCCGACAGCAGCGTGACGTTTGCCCGCTCCAGGATCGGCTTGACGTGCGCCCAGCGGAACTTTTCCTTGGCGGCCGTGCGCGACATCTGCCGACCCGCGCCGTGACTCGCCGAATCGAGCGAGGGCGCCGATCCGCGGCCGCGGACCACGAAGCCCGGCGTCGCCATCGAGCCCGGGATCACCCCCAGCACCCCCTCGCCCGCGGGCGTCGCGCCCTTACGGTGCACGATCACCTCCTGACCGTTGTGGGTTTCCTTCCACGCGAAATTGTGGTGATTCTCAACCCCGGCGATGACCTTCGCGTTGAGCGCCCGCGCGATCTTCTGATGGATCACCTCATGGTTCGCGTGCGCGTACTGGCCCATCAGGTTCATGGCCGCCCAATACTCGCGGCCGGGGTCAGAATCCAAATCAAGCCAGGCGAGCCGGCGGAGCTCCGGCGGCAACTCAGGATGAAGGTCCATCGCGAGCTTGGAATATCGGTCGGCGACGGTCGCCCCGCTGCCGCGCGACCCGGAGTGCGAGAGGAGGGCGAGATAGCGCCCGGGCGCGAGGTCAAAAAGGCGAGGGGATGAGGAGGTAAGGGGATGAGGAGAGGCGGCCTCTTCGCCCCTCATCCCCTCATCTCCCCTGCCCCTCATCTCTTGCGCCACCGTCAGAATCCCGAATTCCACGAAGTGATTCCCGCTGCCGCTCGTGCCGATCTGCGCGCGGGCTTTGTCGAAGACATGTCGAGTGACCGGCGTGACCGACCAATCCTCATGCAGCACCGGGTGATCCGGGATCTTCTTCTGTTCGCCTCCCGTGCCGAAGACGGTCTCGCGCTGTAGCGTTCTCGCGAGCTGATCGTGGACCTTGTCCAGATCCTCCGCGGGGATGTCGAGGACGGTGAGCTTCATGCGACAGGCGATGTCCACGCCCACCGCGTAGGGGATGACGGCGTTGTGCGTCGCCAGCACCCCGCCGATCGGCAGGCCGTAGCCCTGGTGAGCATCGGGCATGAGCGCCCCGGCAACCGCCACGGGAAGCCGCGCCGCATTGACCATCTGATCGACCGCCCCCTTCTCCAGGTCCTTGCCCCAGATCTGATACGGCGCGGGCTGGTCGCGCTCGACATACGTGTTCCGCCGCGCGTTCTGCTCGAGCACGGCCTGCGCCAACAGCGCCAGGTGCGGATGGTTCGTGTACGCGTTGGGCTCGTTCACCAGCGCCTTGAGGTCGCTTTCGAGCACCTTGTGCCCCAGTGCGCGCTTGGCCTCGGGGATGAGCTTGAGCGCCACGCCGATCGCGGGACCGGGCTGGTAGCCGAGCTTGAGGAGGTCTCTGGGCTTCATGATCGCGTCCATTGAACCGCGGGGGGAACCGGACGCGAAGGGCAAAACGCGAGACGCTGGATGATTCTGACAATCAGGCTACGCAGCTCAGACGAGCTTCCACGCGCGACGGATCTCGTAGAGCGAAGGAAACGGATACCAGAACCAGCGCTGCATCATCCACATCCCCTTGACCGCACGGCTGTGATAGACGCCGCGGGCATCGACGGGAACCGCTTGGTACCGCCCGGCGCGATCGAGTTGATAAAATTCCGCGCGCTTCCTCGCCGGGTCAA
>DATBFY010000728.1:0-16594 GCA_036558265.1 Tepidisphaeraceae bacterium
GGCGGCGCCGCCGAACCTGCGGGGGACGATGAACGGGCATTGGAACATCGAATTGCCGGAGTTCGACAAGAACCGGATGACGGTGGAGGGGAAGTACGAGCTGTTGAACGTGGCGCGGTTCGTGCCGCCGGCGCCGACCACGTCGCCCGCGGTGGCGGCGGCGCTGGACACCGGGGCCGGCGGACCCCGGGCGTCGACGATGCCGGCGGCGGTGCAGGCGTCGCACGTGAGCCAGGTGAAGGGTCCGGCGGTGGTGAGCGTGCCCGCGACAACGGGGCCGGTCAAAACGACCCTCACATCGAATACCGGGAGACGGGGACAAACTCCCACGACGCAGGTGGCGCTCATCCCCATCGCGGATCGCATCGAGGGCGGGATCATCGCCCGGGACGGGAACGTGCGGCTCGAGCCGATCGTCCTGCGGCGCAAGGGGGGGCGTGCCGACGCGAAGATCTCGTTCCCGCTGAATGCGCCGCGGCAGATGCACGTGGAATCGACGGTGGCGGCGTGGCCGGTGGAGTATTCCGCCGGGCGCGCCCGTTACCGCGAGAACTCGCTGATCTGGTTGCAGACCGAACTCGACGCCGACCTCAAAGCGCTGACGGCCAAGGGGCGCGTGGCGAACTTCCGGGCGGACGTACCGATCAAGCAAGGTCAGAGCATCATCATCAATGCCAGCGCGAACATCGACGGCCGCGCGCTGGACGTCACGTCGATCCGCGGCGAAGGACTGGGCGGGGAGATCACGGGCGACGGCATCCTCCACCTGGGTAATCCGCTACAGAGCTCGGGCCGGGTGGATTGGCGCAACGTCGGTGCCGACGCGATCGCGGCGCTATATCCCGCGGTGGGGGGCCTGGCGGGGCGGTTTTCGGGCTCGGTGCGGTTTTCGCCGACCTCGCCGGACCGCAATCCGGACGCGACCGGGCCGTTCGCGCTGCAGGGAAGTGTGCAGGCATCGCCCGACGCGACGCTGAAAGGCATGCACATCGGCGACGCGGATTTCATCGTTTACGCCGACTACCAGCGGGCGGTGATGCAGCGATTGAACTGGAAGATCGCCGGGGGAGAGTTGAGGGCTTGGACGCGCGTGACGTGGCACGACCGCGACCCGTTCGTGCACGTGGTGGTGGATTTCGACAAGCTGAACCTTGACGAGATCGTGCGCGCGGCGCGTCCGGCGGGCCAGGAGCACAAGCCGGTGCCCGGGCGCGTCACCGGTCACGCGATCGCGGCGGCGAACCCGCTCACCGTTCGCGGTCGGAAGGAAGCGTCCGGCGAGGTCGAGATGCGCCTGACGGAGTCGGACCTGGTGAACGTCGCAACGGTCAACCTGCTCTACAACGTGCTGTCGGTGAAACTCGGACCGTACGAGCCGACGGGGCGAGGCTACATCATGGCGCGGCTCGAGGGGGAACGCCTGGAGATCCCGGTGGTGCGGTACTTCAACCGGGGTGTGGACCTGTGGTCGAACGCGGCGGTGGTGAACGTGTTCCTGGGCGCCAACAGTCCGGTCGAGGGGACGGCGGCGGCGTCGGCGCGCCCGCTGAAGGACCTGAAGCTGCCGTTCATGGCCGACGTGGATCAGGTGCTGCGGGCGTTGCAGGGCGCCGTGGCGACGGCGAGCATCCAGGGGACGGTGGGCAAGCCCGCGCCCAAGGTGATCCCGTTCGCACTGACGGGGGATGCATTCCGGCGGTTCATGCTGGGGGAGGTGAGGAACGAGGTGCGGGGGACGGCGGGGCGGTGAGATGCACCTTGGGATCGCGCTCCTCTTTGGGTCGCGGCAAAACGGGCGAGTGCTATACTCCGTCTCCCGTGTCTGTGCCGGTCAACCCATCGACGTCGCGCGATCGCACCCTCTATTCATTGCGTGCCCTGGGGCGGGCGGATCTGCCCGCACAGTTCAGTCTTGGCGGCGTAACCTACCGGCACGAGCGGACGATCAAGCACGACTTTTTCGCGGCCACGGGGTTCTACCTTTCGCCCGATGGCGAGCGGGTGGTTCTGAAAGTGGGGCGGACGGCCGATTATGCCGGGTTGCCGCTGACGTGGCTGGGGCGGTGGCTTTGCGAGCGGGAGTCGCGATTCTATCAGGCCTGTGCGGATCTGCCCAACGTGCCCAAGTGGCTGGGGAACGTCGGGGTGACGGGCTTCGCCCACGCCTACGTGCCGGGAAGGCCGTTGTCGAAGGAGCATCCGATTCCTGATGGGATGTTTGATGAGCTGTTCGCGCTTCTGGCGGAGCTTCACCGGCGGAAGATCGCTTACGTGGACACGAACAAGCCGCAGAACATCCTGCAGGGGGAGGATGGTCGGCCGCACCTGATCGATTTTCAGATCAGCTTCGGGCTGGCGGATTTCGGGGATAACTTCCTGACGCGGGCGATCCTGCGACGGCTGCAGAAGGAGGATCGGTATCACGTCCTCAAGCACAAGCGGAAGCTGCGGCCGGATCTGTTGACGGCCGAGGAACGGGCGCGCGCGGGGAAGATCAGTTGGTTCATCAAGGCGCATCGGTGGGTGACCAGGCCATATTTCTTGATCCGGCGGCGGACGTTCAGGCGCCTGGAGCGGACGGGGCAGGTTGCGCCGGAGGGGTCGAAGTGACAGATCGTGCCGCGGGTCGGTGATCTTTCAAAAGCAGCGAAACGCTTACCCGTTCACGCGGCGTTGTCTATACTGCCTCATCGATGCCCAAGCCGATTGATATCCTCGACCCCGCCCTTCGGCCGATCGCGGAGAAGGTGTTCGAGGGGACACCGCTGTCGCGGGAAGATGGGCTGGCGCTTTACGGGTCGCGAGACCTGCACGGCATCGGCCGGCTGGCCCATCATGTGCGGACGCGGCTGCACGGAGACCGGGCGTATTACAACCGCAACCGGCATATCAACTACACGAACGTCTGCGCGCTCTCGTGCAAGTTCTGCTCGTTCTATCGCAAGCGCGGGGAGGAGGGCGCTTACGAGATGCCGGTCGAGCAGGTGGTGGCGACGGCGGTCAAGGCAAGGCAGGCGGGGGCGACGGAGGTACACATCGTCGGCGGGCTCCATCCGTGGCTGAAGTTCGATTATTACCTGGAGATGCTGCGGGGGATCCGCTCGGCGGCGCCGGAACTGCACGTCAAGGCGTTCACGGCGATCGAGATCATCCACTTCGGGCGGATCGCGCGCCTGCCGATCCGCGAGGTGCTGGTCGCGCTCAAGGAGGCCGGCTTGGGGAGCCTGCCCGGCGGCGGGGCGGAGATCTTCGATGACCGCGTGCACGATGAGGTGTTCAAGGGGAAGGTGCGGGCGGACAAGTGGTTCGAGGTGCATCGGACGGCGCATTCGCTGGGGATTTACAGCAACGCGACGATGCTGTACGGGCACGTGGAGACGCCCGCCGAGCGGGTCGGCCACTTCATCGCGTTGCGTGAATTACAGCGGGAATCGCTCGGGTCGTCGCCGGCGCACTTCAACTGCTGCATTCCGCTGTCGTTCATCCCGGAACGATCGGAGCTGGGGCATCTGCCGGGACCGACCGGGCTGACGGATCTGAAGACGCTGGCGATCGCGCGGCTGATGCTGGATAACATCGCGCATATCAAGGCGTTCTGGATCATGCAGGGGGTGGGGCTTTCGCAGCTTGCGCTGGATTACGGGTGTGATGATCTGGACGGGACGGTGGTCTGGTATGACATCACCAAGCGCGAGGGGCACGGGACGACGCACCAGGAATTGCACGAGCAGGATTTGCGCCGGCTGATCCGGGAGGCGGGGAAGACGCCGGTGGAGCGGGATACGCTGTATCGGGAGGTGGGACGGGGAGCCGCGACGGCGGTCATGAGCGCCTGAGGCGTGGGTAGACGGCGCCATCGGCCTGGGTCGCGGCGCCGAAGCGCGTCAGCAACTGCGCGAATTCATCGACGACGATTTGGAGCGTCGATTCGCAAGACGCCTGGATCGAGCTGTAGATGACGCCGATTACGTCGCGGGTGTGGTCTTTCAGCTTGCCGGTCATCGAATCCTTGATGGGGTTGCCCAGGGGAATGCTCACGCCGTCGTCCTGCCGCGCGCAGACGCAGATCAGGCCCTCGAGTTCGATCTCCTGGCCGGTGGGATTGAAGACGTAGCGCTCGCCGTGGCGGCCGCAGCGGATCTCGACGTTTTCGCCGACGGCGGCGAGGTCGAGCAGGGAAATGGGCAGGCCGGATTCGAGCGACAGCAAGTTGTTGATGTCCACCAGGTTGTTGATGCGGGGGAAGCGGCCTTCGCGGGCGCACTGGGCGAGGTATTCGCTCGCGGGCTTGTTGCGGCCGGCGGGTTTGAAGCCGCCCTTGCGGAGCATGGCGCGGACGGCGTCCTTCACGGGCGGGGGAGGGAAATCTTCAGCGCTTCGGCGGGCGATCAGGTCGTCGAGTCGGGCGGCCAAATCCGGCGGGGCGGGGGCGACGGTCACGCCGCGCGCCACGACGACGCCGGCGCGAAAATCGGCATCGTTGAAATCGATGCGCAGGTCCATGCGGGCAACCTATCGTGAGCGACGCCAGCGGTCGAGCCCGGGACCCCATCGCGGACACGCGGGGGCGCGGTTTGGGTCTGTCCGACTCCCCTGCTATACTCCGCCAGACCGCCCGCGGTCCCTCGTGAATCGCGCGGGTCGCGGCGGCGGCTCGAATGACGACGACGACGACGACGAGAGGTTCAGGAACAGGTAGGCTTATGGCGCGTGTTGCGAGTTTGACCATCGGCGACAAGAAGATCGACCTCCCCGTGATCGTCGGCAGCGAGGGGGAGGTCGGCATCGACATCGCCAAGCTTCGCCAGGAAACCGGGGCCATCACCTACGACCCCGGGCTGGGGAACACCGGCGCCTGCCAGTCGGCGATCACGTTCATCGACGGCGACAAGGGTTACCTGCGCTACCGCGGCATCCCGATCGAGCAGCTCGCCGAGCGGTCGAACTTCATCGAAACGGCGTGGTTGCTGATCTTCGGAAAGTTGCCGACCCGCGCGGAGCTGGACCGGTTCGCGGGGCGGCTGGGCGCTACCGCGCCGCTTTACCCGGGCTTTGAGAACCAGTTCAGCGGATATCCGAAGGACGCACCGCCGATGGCGATCCTCTCGGCGATGATCAACACGATCTCGTGCTTCAACTACGACCTGGCCAACCCCGACTCCGACGAGGCGTTCGAGGAGGCCGCCGCACGGTTAATCAGCAAAGTTCGGACGATCGCAGCGGCGATCTACCGGATGGCGAACGCCTTGACGTACGTCGCGCCCGACCCCTCGCGGTCCTACGTCTCGAACTTCCTGCACATGATGTTTTCCAAGCCTGGGGCGGCATACGAGCTCCACGCGGAGGTCGAGGACGCGCTGGACCTGATTCTGACCCTCCACGCCGATCACGAGCAGAACTGCTCGACCTCGACCGTGCGGGTGGTCGGTTCGAGCAAGGCGAACCTGTTCGCGTCGTGCGCCGCGGGCGTGTGCGCGCTCTGGGGCCCCCTGCACGGCGGGGCCAACGCCGAAGTGCTCGAGATGCTCGGGCAGATCCACGCCGGCGGCATCACCGCCGACGAGTACCTCAAGCAGGTCAAGGAGAAAAAGGTCCTCCTCTACGGGTTCGGGCACCGCGTCTACAAGAACTTCGACCCCCGCGCCAAGATCCTCAAGGAGGCGTCGGACAAGGTACTGGCCAAGCTCGGCGTGAACGACCCCCTCCTGGACATCGCCCGCAAGCTCGAGGAACTGGCGCTCAAGGACTCCTACTTCGTCGATCGAAAGCTCTACCCCAACGTGGACTTCTACAGCGGCATCATCATGAAGGCGATCGGCATCCCGGTGAACATGTTCACCGTGCTCTTCGCCATCGGCCGGATGCCGGGGTGGATCGCCCAGTGGAAGGAACAGCGCGACGAGGGCGGGCGGATCGCGCGGCCGCGCCAGATCTACACCGGGCCGACCAGGACCGACTATGCGCCAATCGAGTCGCGAGGGTGAGGCGGGGCGCGAAGAACCAATGCGTTGATGGAGGATAACGGATGGAAGATGGAGCAACACAAGGCATGAACGCGAGTGATCGTCCTCCATCCTCCATCCTCCATCCTCCACCTTCGTTTTTCCTTGCCTCGCTGGCGCTGCTCCTCCCCGGCTGCGTCGAGCAGACGATGGAGATCAAGAGCGATCCCCCCAACGCGCTGGTTTACCTGAATGACCAGGAGGTCGGACGCACGCCGGTCACGCGCGATTTCAAGTGGTACGGCGATTACGACGTCCAACTTCGACTGGAAGGCCACGAGGCGCTCAAAACCCACCAGAAGGTGATCGCGCCGGCGTGGAACTGGGTTCCCTTCGACCTGTTCGCCAACCTGCTCCCCTTCACCTTCAAGGACCACCGCAGTTACAGCTACACGCTCACGCCCCTCGACCCGGCGAAGGACCATCCGCAGGGCCTGCTCGACCGCGCCGAGTATCTGAAGGACAAGCTCGAGTCCGGTCCGTTCACCCGCGTGGCGACGCCAAGGCGGACGACGACCACGAGATCCACCGCGCCGGCGACGCGACCGGGATAGCGTTCAGGCGGCGACCGTGCGCAATTGCTTGAGCGGTTGTGACCTGCCTCGCAGGGCCGACTTGTCGTTGTTGATCACGACGGTCTCCCACAGGTCGATGCTGTCGAGCTTGTAGCGGTAATCGATCGTCACGCCGGTGCGCTTGATCAGATCCTGGAGCGCCAGGTCGCTGCGCCAGCCGAGTTTGGTGCAGAGCGGGCAAAGCCACTTCTCGATCAGCGCGATGAAGCGATTGGTGGACTGGAAGTGGTTGACGATGACGATGCGGGCGCCCCCCCTGGCGACACGCTGCGCCTCCATGACCAGTTTGTACGGGTCGGAGACGACGCTGATCACGTGACTGATGAAGACGTGATCGAACGTGTTGTCGGCGAAGGGGAGCTTGAGGGCGTCGGCCTGGAAAACGATGGCGTGGGTCATGTTGCGGGCGGCGATCTTCTTGCGCGCCTCGCGCAGCATGCCCGACGAGAGGTCCACGCCGACGACGCGGGCATGCTGGGGGTAGTATGCCAGGCTCGCGCCCGTGCCGATTCCCAGGTCGAGCACGCGTTCGTGCTCGTTGATGTTCATATGCCCGATCGCCCGGGCGATGCGTTTGCGCACGAGGCGCCCGAACGTGGCGTCGTAGAAGTTCGAGTGGATGTCGTAGATGAGCTTGGTGGTGGATTCCTGCATCGCCAGCCTTCCCTGCTGCGGTCGAACATGTTAGCGGCTGCCATCCGCCGGACGCAACCACCGCGCCGCACACTCTATAGACCGGCGCGGTCGTTGCCAACTGCCGGGGTGCGCGGATTTTGCCTCGGCTCATTGCCTGGACTTGTAGTCCTTCCAAAGCCAGCGGAGCGACTCGGGAAGGATCGCGCCGCCGTGATTGGGATTATGCGTGCCGTGCCCCCACTCGTGGTTGACCTCATATCGCGGGCCCTGGATGTTTTTCTTGTCGGCGTTGGTGTTGGCCCACTCGATGGCGCTGAGCATCTGCTGGTTGGCGAGGAACCAGTTCCCGTGTTCATTGTTGAGGTCGTTGGAGCCGTCCTGGAGGTAGATGCGGAGCGGCTTGATGGGGTTCTTGCGGATCAGGGTGGGATAGAGGTCTCCGCCGGGTTGCAAGGGGTGCTCAGCGGTCGCCGACCGGTACGCAATGGACGTGAAACTACCGATCTGCGACAGGACCTTGCGGAAGGCGTCGGGGCGCTGCCACGCGACGGTGAATGAGCAAATGCCGCCCGACGAGAGGCCGCAGATGGCGCGACCGTTCGGGTCGTCGGTCAGCTTGTACTCTTTGGCGACCTCGGGAAGGATCTCGTCGAGCAGGAAGCGCGCGTAGACGTCGCTGAGCGTGTCGTACTCGAACGAGCGGTTGTCGGTGCGCCACTTGGACTTGTCCTGCTGGCCTCCCTGGCGGTCCGGGTGGGCCCCCGGGTTGATGAAGACGCCGATGGTCACGGGCATTTGCCCGGCGGCGATGAGGTTGTCGAAGACGATGGGCGCTCGGAAGGCGCCTTTCTCGTTGACGTAGCCGCGGCCGTCCTGGAAGACCATGACGCACGCGGGTTGGTCGGCCTTGTACTGGGCGGGCACGTAGACCCAGTATTCGCGCCAGGTGTCGGGAAAGATCTTGCTCGACGCCCATTCGTGCTTTGTGACGGTTCCCCTGGGGACGCCGTTCCTGGGTTGGGAGTCGGGGCCGAGTTGATAATCATCCTGTGGGGCGGCGAGGCAGACCACCGCGGAGGCGCAGAGGACGCAGAGGAAGAGGAGGAGTGAGCGGGAGCGGGGCATGGGAGGCGGGTCCTTTCTGATTGGGCGCCGATCTTATGGACGGGAGGCGGATGCAACAAGGAGCATGTTCTTGCACTTTCGCCGCGCGCGCTCGTATTCTGTTTCGCCATGAAGACCCTCATGCTGCTCGTCGCGGTCGCGCTGTCGATCGTCCTGTCGTCCGTTGCCCGCGCCGCTGAGCCGGACCCGGCGGGCAAGAAGATGCTCTATCACGTGGTTGCGCTGAAGTTCAAGCCTGAGGCGAAGCCGGAGCAGATCAAGGCGGCCGAGGAAGCCTTTGCGGCGCTCAAGACGAAGATCCCCGGCGTCGTGAGCCAGAACTGGGGCACGAACGTCAGCCCGGAGCAGAAGAACAAGGGCTTCACTCACTGCTTCGTGCTGACGTTCGCCAGCGAGAAGGACCGCGATGGTTATCTGCCGCACCCGGAGCATAAGGCGTTTGGAAAGATTCTGGGTCCGGTGGTTGCGGACGTGCTGGTGATCGATTTCTGGTCGCAGGGAGAGTGAAGTTGTCACCCGAGGCGTTCAGGCGTTTCGCCGCGCCAGGTCTTCGCGGAGCCAGGTTTTGAAGGTGGGGATGCCAGCGGCGGCCCAGGCGGATTCGACGTTCTGGGCGATCTCCTGGTTCTTCATCATCAACTCGACGAACTCCTCGTGCTCCGGGGCGCCCTGCGGGGGGCAGATGTGGCGGTCATGCGTATCGGCCCGGAAGAGGAACGACTTGCCGTCGGTCGCCCGCTGGATCACCATCTTCATGTGGGGGTAGTAGCGGTTGCCCAGGCGCATGCTGTACTTGTCGGGCGGGGTGGCGGCGTCCTTGACGAAAACCGGGCAGGCGTAAAAGCGCCCGCCCCAGGCGTGCAGGGTCGAGAGCGCGGAGCGGACGACGGCCGGCGGGTCGCCCTCGTACGCCAGTTTGAGATAAACGTCGATGGCTTTGGAGACGAGAATGGGATCGGGGGGGTCGGCGGGCATGGCTTCCTCTCGCGATGTGGAGTTGCGATTATACGCCAGAGGGGCGGTGGATTACGAAGGATAAATCCGTATGAGCGACGCGCGCGTTGCGTCGCCAGCTTGCTTCGGTGACACTCTCGCGCGCGCACCTTTCAACAGGAGGAGCAGGCGATGGGAATCGCGACGGCACGGCGGGCGAGTCGGCGGGACGTGATGCGATATGGCGTGGCGGCGGTCGTCGCCGCGCTCGGACCGGCGCCCCTGGCGCTCGCGGGAGACGATGCGGGCGCGGATGACGACGTGCTGCCCTTCCTCGATCCCCAGCCTTACGACCCCAAGCGGCCGATGCTCAATTGGGACGAGTTGAAGATCACGGATTGGCTTACGCCCACGTCGCGGGTCTACCACGTCGCCCACTACGGCGACTTGAAGGTTGACGCGGCCAAGTGGCGGCTTGACATCCATGGGCTGGTGGACAAGCCGCTGACGCTCACGCTTGACGATGTTCAGAAGCGGCCCAGAAAAGAGATCACCGCGACGCTCGAATGCGGCGGCAACGGGGCGTCGCCGAGCTTCCGCGGCGCGATCGCCAATGTGAAGTGGGCCGGCACGCCGCTGGCGCCCATTCTCAAGGAGGCGGGCGTCAGCCCTGACGCGATCGAAGTCGCGTTCTGGGGCTCCGACCGGGGAAAAGAGAAGATCCGCGGGGGTGAATACGAGCAGAACTTTGCCCGCTGCCTCTCGATCCCCATGGCGATGCGCGAGGACGTCCTGCTGTGTTACGAGATGAACGGCGAGCCACTGGCCGGCGGGCACGGCTTTCCGGTGCGCCTGGTCGTGCCGGGGTGGTTCGGGATTGCCTGGGTGAAGTGGCTGGAGCGGATCGAGGTGCGCGACCGGGCGCTGAAGACGCGGTTCATGGCCAAGGACTACGTAACGCTGCGGGGCGAAGAGGTGAACGGCAAGACGGTGTGGAAGGAGACGCTGGTCGGGCCGATTGACGTGAAGTCGGTCGTGGCGCGCGTGGCGAGACAGAAGGATGGCACGCTGCGCGTCACCGGGGCGGCCTGGGGGCAAACGCCGATCAAGACGGTGGAATTGTCGATCGACGGCGGGCCATGGCAAGCGGTGAAGATCGAAGAACGCACCGACCCGTTCACGTGGCGGTTCTGGTCATTCGACTGGAAGGGGGCGAAGGGGGGCGAGCACACGCTGGTCAGCCGGGCGATCGACGCGAAGGGGCGGGTGCAGCCGACCGCAGACGATGCGGCAATCAAGAACAAGAAGACGTATTGGGAGGCGAACCAGCAGTGGCCGCGACGGGTGAAGGTGTGAGCGGCTGATGTCGTCCGGGCGAGGGGATCACGGCGCGGGCAGCTCGATAATCTTGCTCGTGGCGGACAGGCAGGCGTCGTCGGTGCATGGCTGGTAGGTGAGGACCGCGCGAAGGCCGCCGCCCGTCGGAGGCTTACTGAGACGCGCGGCGATCGTTACGGTGCCGTGATAGACGCGTATCGGCTCGGTGGCGAAGGAGAAGCGCCGTTCTTCTCCCGGGGGATAGTCGATGGTCGCATCGATGTCGTCGTCGCGGATCGCCAGGGCCAGTGTCGTGGGTATCAACCCCTGCGCGGCGCGGTTCGCGTTGAGGTGGAAGCCGTCGAGCACCTTCACGTTGAGGTGTAATTCGGTCGGCGAAGTCCACTCTGCCGACAGTTCGACGGCGGCGCGGGCGAGTTGGTCCGGAGTCGGCGGACGATCGGCCTGTTCCGCCGTCGAGACCGTGAACGGTTCGCCATTCAACAGGTACAGCAGGGTCGTCTGGATCATCGAGGACATGGCCTCGGCCTGATCCTCCAGCGATTGGGCGAAGACGGCGAGCACGCGGCGGGCGGATTCCGCATCGCCGAGCTCCAGCAGGGCCAGCGCGGCGACGGCGTTGCCGCTGGGGAGCGGCGAGTCCTGAGCGGTCTTCTGGCGGACGATGAGGTCGGTGGCGTCGGTAGCCGTGAAGTAAAATCCGCCGAGTTCCGCGTCGAGGAACTTTGACCTGGTGGTTTCCATCAGCCGCCGGGCGCGATCCTGCCACTCGATTTCACCGGTGGCTACGTGGAGGGCGAGGAGGGCGTGGGTGAGGAAGGCGTGATCGTCGAGGAATCCTGGGATGAGGGGATGAGGGGATGAGGGGGTGAGGGGCGCTGTGTCGGGGCGGCTGGTGCGGATCAGCGTGCCGTCGGACATACGGTGATTGTCCCAGAGCCAGTTGGCGGCGCGGGCGGCGGCCTGGGTGTAGCGAGGCTCGTTCATCGTCTGGCCCGCGAGCGCGAGGGCGCGGATCATCAACGCATTCCAGCTCGTCAGGATCTTCGTGTCGAGGAGCGGTTGCTTGCGCTTACGCCGGGTGGCGTAGAGCGCCTGGCGCATCGGCTCCAGGCGCGCGTCCAGCGCCTCTTCGGTTGTGTTTAATGTTTTCGCAATGTTCGCGATCGGCGTCGGCAGGAAGAGGATGTTCTTGTCCGGCTGGCCGCTGCCGAGGTGCGGGTCGGCGAAGTTCGGTCCCGCCGATAGCCCGTAAACTTTCGAGAAGAGCTCGACGTCGTGCTTCGGGAAGCCTGACAGCACTGCGTCGACCTCGTCGGGCGTCCAGAGGTACGAGAGACCCTCCTGGGCATCGACCTCGGCGTCGAACGCGGTGTAGAAGGCCCCCTGGGGGCCGGTCATTTCGCGCAGCACAAAATCCAGGATGCCGCGCGCGACCCCCTGGTAGCGCATTTCGCCGCCGACCTGCCACGCCTTCGTGTAGACGACCGCCAGCATCGCCTGGTCATAGAGCATGATCTCGAAGTGCGGGACGAGCCAACGCTCGTCGGTGGAATAGCGGTGGAAGCCGCCGCCGAGCTGGTCGCGGATCCCCCCCTCGGCCATGTAGTCGAGCGTGTAGAAGACCTGCGACTTGATCTGTTGGGCATCCTCGGTAGCGTCGGGGAGCTGGACGTAGGTCAGCAGCATCTCGAGCAGCGTCTGGCGCGGGAACTTGGGCGCCTGGCCGTAACCGCCGTAGCACTGCTCGTAATCCAGCGTGGATCGCTCGATGAGCGTCTCGATCCATGCCAGGTCGAAGCGAAGCGGTTCGGTGGGCTGGCGCGGCTCGGCGACGCGGCGCAGCACCTCGACGATGCCGTCGGCGCTGCGCTCGACCTGGTCGCGCTTGGCGTGGTACGTCGCGGCGATGCTGTTGATCACCCGCGGAAACCCGGGCCGGCCGTATGAGTCGTCGGGCGGGAAGTACGTGCCGCCGAAGAATGGCTTTAACTGTGGCGTGAGGAAGACGCTCATCGGCCAACCCCCCTGCCGTGTCAGCACTTGCACGGCCGTCATGTAAAGCTGATCGACGTCCGGCCGCTCTTCGCGATCCACCTTGATGTTGATGAAGCGCTGGTTCATCTGGGCGGCGATGGCTTCGTTCTCGAAGCACTGGCGCTCCATGACGTGGCACCAGTAGCAGGTTGAATAGCCGACCGAGAGGAAAATGGGCTTGTTTTGCGCGAGCGCGGCTTCAATCGCCTCTGGGCCCCAGGGGTACCAGTCCACCGGGTTGTGCGCATGTTGGAGCAGGTAGGGCGACGTGGATTGCGCGAGTCGGTTGGTGTGCTGGTGCGGACTAGTGGCGTGGGCGTCGGCCATGGAGCTCCTTGATCAAGGGGCCATGGTAGCGGCGGTGTCCGAACAGGTCGATGCGGCGCCTGGGCCCCCTTTCGCAGGTTCAATCGTCTTTTCCGCTCCGCGCGAACCAGGAGATTGCCAAGGCCGCCGCCGTGATCGCCAGGGCGGCAATGATCTTCGGCCGCCAGTCGGGCATCGCCGGCGGCACCCAGACCGTGCCGGTCTCGTCGCTCCAGGCCGAGTGTCGGACGTACCGCCCGTCCGGCGGCATCGCGATTTCCTCGAACCGCGCCGCCAGCAGGTTCAGGTCGTGCGCCAGCACCGGGTTGGCGACGGGCAGGCCGTGGCCGGTGATCGCGTAAAGCGGCCGCAGCGCGGCCAGCGCTTTGACCGAGGCCTTGGCGGAAACCCAGTCGGGCGTGAAGTACCTCGGCGGACCGTGGAGGACGTGCTTCATTGTCATGACGCCGCGGAGCGATTCCTGCTCCTGGGTGACGAATGCGTCGCCGGCGATCAGGGTGCGGTCCGACTCGCGGAAGAACGAGACGTGCCCCGGACTGTGGCCCGGCGTGTGGATCCATCGCCAGTCCGGGAGGAACGGCACTACGCCATCGGCCGGGAGCGGCGCGATGTTCGGACGGAAGTTGTACGGGTGATTGGGGAACAGGGGCGAGGTCCGCGCCATCAATCCACGGCCGACGCTGGGGTCGGGCGGCGGATAGGAGGAGTGCCCGGTCAGGTAGGGCATCTCCAGGCGATGGGCGTACACGGGCGTGTCGGGCCAGCGGCGCAGCAGCGCGTGCAGCGAGCCGACGTGGTCGAAGTGCCCATGGGTCAGCAGGATCGCGCGGGGCGGCGCATCGCCGAACCGCTCGCGCGCGAACGCCGCGATGCGCGAGGCCTGCATCGGAATGCCGGCATCGATCAGCACCCACTCGTTGAGCGGCCCGCCGGCGTATGGCGTGCCGACGAAGCCGACGTTGACCAGCACGGTGGTCAGGTATGCCACGTCCGCGGGCGGAAGCAGTGTATCATCGGCCAGCGCGGCGCTCATTCGCGGGGGGGTGAGCAGTTGCGTGTCCATGCGTGCGAGGCTAATGATTCGCATGGAGAGCGCGAACGGCCAATTGCCTTGCCGAGGCCGCTGCGCAAAAGTTTTGCGCTTCGCCGCAAGGCCGGCTTGCGGTAGAACCGACGGCGCATACGAACTCAACAGTGTGGAACGGAGGCTACCGAAATGGCCGAAGCGCCTGATCCTGGCGGCACGAGGGGTCCGCAGCAGCAACCCCCGCAACACCGGCCCGTGCCGGTGAACCCGAGCGTCGAATCGACGAGGCTGGACGACGCCCACGACCGCGCCGTCCACGAGGCCCAGGAAGGCCTGGGCGCGGTGGTTGGCACCGGCCTGGGGTGCCTGGGCGTGACGCTCGCGCCCTGGCTGATGATCGCGGTCGGCGTCGGGGCGGCGGTGATCCTGATCGCGATCGTCAAAGGGTGTGGCGGGACGGGACATTAGCCCGCGCGGGGAGGACGGCAATGATCCGCGGCTTCGCATGTCTTCTGGTGGTCGTCGCGCTGGGCGCGCGGGCGGACTATCGACTGATGCCGGGGTTCCCGCAGCTTCCGCCGGGCGTGCGGCTGGCGGGGGTGTCCGGCGTGGCGACCGACTCGAAGGGCAACGTTTTCGTCTTCCATCGCGGCGAGACGCCGCTGCTGGTCTTCGAGCCCTCGGGCAAGTTCATCCGCTCATTCGGCAAAGGGCTCTTCAAGTCGGCGCACGGTCTGCGGATCGACAAGGACGACAACATCTGGACGACCGACAACGCCGATCACGTCGTGATCAAGTTCGACCACGAGGGGAAGGTGCTGATGACGCTGGGCGAGCGCGGCGTCAGCGGCGAGGACGATCGCCACTTCAACAAGCCGGCGGACATCGCCTTGGGCGAAAACGGGACGTTCTTCATCGCCGACGGGTACGGCAACTCGCGCGTCGTCAAGTTCGACAAGGACGGGAAGTTCCTGCTGGCCTGGGGCAAGAAGGGCAAAGGCGAAGGCGAATTCAACCTGCCCCACGCGGTGCGGATCGATTCGAAGGGCCTGGTCTACGTCGGCGACCGCGAGAACGACCGCGTGCAGGTCTTCGACCAGAACGGCCGTTTCATTCGTCAGTTCGGCGGCTTCGCGCCGTTCGGCCTGTTCATCACACCGGCGGACGAATTGTTCGTCGCTGACGGGCGCAAGGACGAGGTTCACCGGATGACCCTGGAGGGGAAGATCCTCGAAACATGGGGCAGGCGTGGGCCGGAACCCGGCAACTTTTTCCTCCCGCACGGGATCACGGTGGCGCCCGACGGGGCCGTCTACGTCACCGAGATCGACGGCAAGCGAATCCAGAAGTTCCTGCCCAACCGATGACAAAAGTACCGGTCGCTGAACACCTTGACTACATCACCTGATGCGCTGGCGGCGGGACGTCGTCGTGGATGGTCTGCTGCTTGGGCTGATGGCCGTCGAAGGTGAAGAGGATCATCTCGTCGTCGATCCTGGCCTGCAGATGCACCGGGCGGTGCCAGAGCTTGTGGACGTTCTTGAGCGTCTCGACGGCGTACTTGATCTCGATGTCCAGGCCGTTGTGCTGGTGGGCCATGTAGAGCTCGCCGCGATTGCCGTAGTTGCCGTCGACGACGTAGATGAACGGCTGGCCCATGTTGGTGATCTGGTAGAGCAGGGTCTGCTTGATGCGCTCGGGGTCGCGGCTGACGATGCGGAGCTGGCCGGTGTGGGGGTCGCGGCCGTACTGGTAGAACTTGTGTTTCTCGATGAACTCGGGGGTCATGAACTCGTCGACGAACGTCAGGTCGTTGTAGACGCGGCGGACCTCGAAGATCTTTTCGCGCCCCAGGCCCAGACCCTTGTCCCACTTCTTCTTGGCGCCTAAGTCGTCGGCCTCCTCGTAGTCCTTGCCGAACTTGCCCTTGTTCCAGCGGTCCTCGATGTCGCGGAACATCTCGACGCCGATCTTGTACGGGTTGAAGCCGCCCGGGGGCATGTGGACGGTGCCGGAGTGGTGGTCGGCGTAATCGACGACCTCCTTGGCCTCGACGAAATGCTTGGTCATCAGGGTTGAGTGCCAGTAGGTCGCCCAGCCTTCGTTCATGATCTTGGTCATGCCCTGGGGGGCGAAGTAGTAGGACTCCTCGCGGACGATCGAGAGGATGTCGGTCTGCCAGTCTTCGAGGCGCGCGTGCTGGAGCAGGTAGAGCAGGACGTCGCGGGTCGGGCGCGCGGGGGTGGCGTGTTTCTTCCTGGCGGCGTCCTCGCGGTTCTTCTTGGCCTCGGCTTCCAGGGCGGCCTTGGGGTTGATCCAGCGGTCCATGTAGTCCTTGGCCTGGTAGCGGGTGACCGTCGGGGCCTCGCGCCGGGTATCTGTGGGCGGCGGGGCGTCCACGGGGCCGCGGTTCATGAACATGCTGTAGGGGTCGATCAGGTGCTCCATCGAGAGACAGATGTCGGCGAACTTCTCGACGGTGTCGTAGCCGTGCTTCTCGATGTGCTTGCGGAAGCGGGTCGAGTGGTTGGCCATCTCGTCCATCATCTTCCGGTTGGTCCGGCTGAACCAGTAGTTGTTCTTGAAGAAGTCGG
>DATBFY010000729.1:0-4252 GCA_036558265.1 Tepidisphaeraceae bacterium
CTGAGCACAGCCGGGATCAAGCGCCTCTTGTGGGGGCTGGTCTGGGCCTGGCGGCCGCCGGCGGGGTTCGTGCTCGCCCGGTCCCGCTGGCGGCGCGCCCACCAAGCCCGGGCCAAACGCAGCCACTACCAGCGCCGCGGCGCCGTCCCGCGCGATCTACGACTGTAGTACTAGCCCGTACGCACGAAGATGGTGGTCTCACCGCTCTGAGAAGCCTGGGGCCACCTCGGCATGATCCACTTGGCGCTCAAGCAGCTCACGCGACGACCGGGTCGGTTCTCAAGCAGGCTTTCAGCATTCCATGCCGACGCAATCGTCGGGGGTGTTGCGGCGGACCCTGCTCGTCTCCAGCGTGACCGGGTTCGGCTCGACGTTGAAGATGCCGCCGCCGCTGCCAGCCACGTTCCCGGTCACGCGGCTTTGCTCCAACGACAGCACGCCGGCCGAAGGGGCGTAGTAGTTGAAGCCGGTGTTGAAGATGCCGCCGCCGTCCCCGCCCGCCCGGTTCCCGGTGACGGCGCTGCTGTCCAGGCGCACGATGCCGGCGTCGTTGTGGATGCCTCCGCCGTCGTTCGCGGCCGTGTTGTCCGCCACCGTGCTCTCGTTCAGCGTCACGGGGATCTCCCCAGCCGTGCCGGCATAGTTATCGAGGCCGCCGCCGTTGCGCCCCGCACCGTTCCCGCTGACGGTGCTCCGGTTCAGCGTCAGCACGACCTCGGTACCGGCGATGCCGCCGCCATCGAACGTGGCCCAGTTGTCCTCGACCCGGCTGTTGTCGAGCGTCACGTGGCCCTCGGCGGAGTAGATGCCGCCCCCGGAGGGGGCAGAGTTGCCGGTGATCCGGCTGTTCTTCAGCGTCACCGTGGACTCGTTGTTGTAGATGCCGCCGCCCGACTGGTCCGTGCTGTTGCCGCTGACGACGCTGTTCTTCAGCGTCAGTGTGCCCTGGTGGAAGATCCCGCCGCTGGCGTTGCCGACGATGCGGCTGTTCGTCACGGTGACAGTGCCGCCGTCGTTGCGGATGCCGCTGCCACCGCCGGTGATGGTGAGGCCCGAAATGCGCACCGTAACCCCGAAGGCCACGGTCACGACGTCACCGCCGCCGCCGTCGATCGTCGTGCCGTCGGCCCCGGCGCCGGTGAGCGTCAGGTCCTTGGCGATGGTGACCCGCTCGGCGTAGGTGCCGGACTTGATCCTGATGGTGGTGCCGCTGGCGGCGGCATCGACCGCCGCCTGGATGCCGGTATAGAGGCAGCCGCTCGGACAAACCGTCGTGGGGGCCGCCCGCGCCGGGACGGCGACGCCCCCGAACCCGGTCAATGCCAGCAGGAGTGCTGCAATGATTCGTGCCCTCATGGCCGCGACTCCTTGATGCTGGGCGGGGATGGCCGACGCCCGGCCTCGCCCACCCGACCGCCATCGTACGGCGGCAGCGGTAGCAGCCGCGCAACGCGTCGGCTTCGGCCGTGACAAAAGCGCGACAAGTGAGAGTAACCCGACGGCACGCCGACAGCAGCGTCGGGGCGACGCCGCTCAACAGCGTCTGCGTCTCGGCCGGGGTGACGTCATCGCACGTCACGGGCACGGACGCGCACTCAACTGTGGCCACGGCCCAACGCGGAACGCGTGGCTTACCCCACTCGCTTGTACGTAAGACGCAGATCCTCCTCCCGCGTGGTGCCATCCTGGCACAGCTCGACCACGCCCGCGATGCTGGTGCCGTCGGCGCCGAGCGTGCCCGTGAAGCGCTGCGAGAAGCCGGGCCGGTCGCGCCGGAACCGCCAGGCCTCTGCCTCGGCCCCGAGCGCATTGCGCCGGAAGACGCCGCGCGAGTCGAAGTAGCGCAGGGAGCAGCGGCCGCCCGCGTCACCGGCGTCGTCGGCGCCATCCGGGTCGTCGCAGCCGAGGACGACGACGGGAGGAATTGGGTGCTGCCGGAGAGAACGTCGGAAAACTTCATCCCAACCCGCGATTCGTCATCAACCGGGAAAGAAGCGCCTGCCAGATGTCGCCCATCACTTGCTGGGCCAGATCAGGCGGAATCGGGGCCGGACCCGGTTGACCGCTTGACTGCGACGCACCAGCCGACGGCTTGCGGCGGCGCTCGATCGCTGCGCTGGGCGCCCGCCGTGCCTGTCCCGCCCACCGAAGCCTTCCGCCTTCGGCCGCCAAAGACGAAGCGGAGGCGTGTGGCACGTCGCCCGGCGCGGTCCAAGCCTCCCTACGAATCAGCCCGCTCGTACCAGCGGAGCACGCGCAGGGCGCGTAAGGTATTCCACCGGCTCGGTCGGCCCTCGCCCTCGTCGATCTCGACCGGCATCACGCTGGGATACCGGGTCTCAAGCGGCCACCGCCCGTCGCCGTCGCGCTTCGACGCGACCAACTCGATCGCCTCGGCCACCCATTCGTCGGGCGCGACGCCGGCGCTGCGCAGGTACTCGAGCCCCCGCAGCACGTCGTAGTGCCACCACGTCGGGAAGGCGAAGCGCATCCACGCGGCGCCGCCCTTGCGATCTCGCTCGATCACCTCGCCTGTCGACCGCCGCCGGAAGAGCCGGCGATCGAGGAGCATCCTATTGCCCGCCACGAGGGCAAGTCTATGCGACCAAGGATGAACACGAGCGAGATCAAGACCCAATACGGAAGCCCCCCGATCTCGCCCAGGTAAAATGTGTCTGCGGGGCGACGATTCGTCCCCTTATGGTTAACGTTGACCCCAAAATGGAGACGACGCGCCCGTGGCCCACAACGCAACCACCCTTTCACCGATAGCCGCCGAAACCGCCATCGACCCGACGGAAGGTCACGTCCTGACCGTCGCCCCCCATCGCCGGGTCTGCCCATCTGCTCGGGCACGACGAGAGCGGCGCGGGCGGCGACAAGTGCGCCATCGGCGCTACGCGGCAGGTGGTCTGGGTTCCACAAAGCCGGCTTCGAAAGTCGGCCTTGCGGTCCTTTATCCGAGACGCATCTCTGGGGACATTGAACCCTACTCCGCGGCAATTTGCCCCAGGAACGACCACAACAGGACGCCGGTCCGGGGGTTGGGCAGCATCGAAAAGTCCGGCCAGTGCACGCTCCTGGTGGGCTCTTGGCGCCGCGAATGGTGAGCCCCGTGCCCAGGGGCGACGTGCTATCGTTCAGAGCTGAGGAGGACAAGCCTTTCCTGGACGCCTGAGAGGAGGCGAGTGGGCATGCAGACGCTAGCCATCAGGGCGGACATGGTTGTCCAAGCCGCCGACGGGCGCGTGCTCGCTCTCGTCGAGGTGAGGAATCGCGAGAATCTCACGCCAGACGTGGCATCGGTGATACGACGCAACCTGATCGAGCATGGTCTCCAGTACGGGTGGGCGAGATTCTTCTTGATCGTGTCCCAAGATGCCGGCTATCTGTGGGATCAGGAGTCCTTCTTCCCAGGCGATGTCCCGCTGCCGACCGTTGAGTTCCCGATGCGGTCGGTGGTCGAATTCTACCTGCCGTCGCTCGTCAACCGGGGCCGCTTGGACGGATCGGACGTCGAATTGGCAGTGATCCAGTGGCTGTGGGATCTCGCCAACGGGGTCGTAAACCGACCAAGGGAACCCGAGGCCACGCTCGCGAAAACGGATTTCCTGCGGCTGATCAAAGGGGGCCGCGTGGAGACGGAGAGCGACCTTTGACGTTGTACGTCGAGGCGAACTTCGTCCTCGAAATCGCCTTGGGTCAAGAGGAAATGGTCCGGCCGAACGGCTTCTTGCCGCGGCCGAAGCGGCACCATCACCCTGGCGCTGCCGTCGTTCTCCCTGAGCGAATCGTTTGCCAGGATCACCAGAAGCATCAGGGATCGCCACCGGGTGATGAGTCAACTCAACTCCCAGGTTGCGCAGCTTGCGTGCTCAACTCCGCACCGGGCAGAAGTCGACACTCTTCTGGTGGTTCCCGATCTCGTCGGACGGATCAATAGACGAGAAAGGGACCGATTGACGGCCACGGTCGAACGAACTTTGGCGGCTGCGAAACTCATCGAAATCGACCTGGCGGCATTCCAGGCCGCGATGGGCTATCGAACCGACTTTGCCCTCGAAATCGAAGACGCGGTCGTCCTGGCCGTCGTCATTGCCGACCTCAAGCGATCGCCCAGCGCGACGCAACATCTGTTCGCAAATCGGAATCGAAAAGACTTTGACGACCCAGGGATCACAACCGACCTGAGGCGCTTCGGGTGTGACGTGGTGTGGAGCTTTGCAGAGGCGGCAAGCCGGTTGGGCATAGG
>DATBFY010000730.1:0-6842 GCA_036558265.1 Tepidisphaeraceae bacterium
CGCCGCCGCCCCAGCGCAAGCAGACCTCGGTGTCCGTGTATGCAGACAAGTGGCCGGACGGCACGCAGACGACCGATGCGAGCGGAAAGTTCTCGTTCACGGGTCTGAAGGAGCCGTGGGTGCTGGTCGCGCGCCACGACACCGGATACCTCCAGATGACCCACGAGGAATACAAGAAAAACAAGCAGGGCGCCGACCTCTACCTCCAGGCCTGGGGCAAGGTGGAAGGTTACCTGCGCGTGGGCTCCAAGCCGCAGCCGAACCAGAAGGTGGTGCTGTTCCGCTCGGGGACGCGGGACGAGTGGATGGCGATGCGCATCACCCACAATCGGACCGCGCGCACCGACGCCGACGGCAAGTTCGTGTTCGAGAATGTCGCGCCGGGCGACTCGTGGATGGCCTGGGAGCCGACCGGCGGCGGCCCCAACCGCCGCCTGATGAGCATCCGCCACACGCTCGCCGAGGTCGAGCCGGGCAAGACGCTGGCGATCGATATCGGCGGCCACGGCAGGCCCGTGATCGGCCGGGCGGCGTCGGTCCCGTCAAACGCGCCGGACCAGAAGCTCGACTGGGGGCCCCGCCGCGGGCATGACGTCTCAGGCCAGTGGAGCAACACGCTGGGCACGCGCATGACGCTGCCGCCCGATTGGCGGAAAATGTCCCCCGAGCAGCAGCGCAAATGGCAGAAGGATTTTGAAAAAACCCCCGCCGGCAGGGAACGCATGCGCCACATGTGGGGCGAGGACACGATCGTCAACGCCGACGGCTCGTTCCGCATCGACGACCTGATGCCCGGCACCTACCAGGTGTCGGTCCGGATGTTCCACAACGAGAACGGCTTTGGCGAAGACCTGGTCGACTGCTCGACCGAGTTCACGGTCCCGCCCCTGCCGCCAGGGGTCGATCGCGTAGACGATCCGCTCGATATCGGGACCCTCCCGGTGAAGCTCAAGCCGCGCGTCCTGGTCGGACAGGTCGCGCCGGACTTCTCTGCGAAGACGCTCGACGGCAAGCAGATCAAGCTCTCCGACTACCGGGGCAAGTACGTCCTGCTCAAGTGGTTCTGGAGCTGGAACGAGATGGACGTCGAGGCTGCCGCCATGAACAAGGCCTACGAGACGATGAAGAAGGACCCCAACTGGGTCATCATCACCATCGGCTTCGATGGCGACCCCTCGCTCTCGAAAAAGCGCATCGCCGACCACCCGATGCCCGGCATCCATTGCACGGTGCCGGACGAGAAGCAGTTCCCGCCGGACTACATGGGCTCGCCCTCGACGATGGTGATCATCGGCCCCGACGGCAAGCTCCTGGCGCGAAACATCCAGACCGTCAACGCCGAGACCGAAGTTGCCAAGATCATGATCGAGAAATAATCACCCTCGCCCCGTTTAGCCGCCCCGCTTGCGGGGCGCGCCGCGCACCCGTTTACGCCATCTCCAACCCGCGCATCGTCCCGGTGGAGCTGGCGAATCGATCCGCCTCCAGGCCCATCCGCTGCAGCATCGAGACGAAGAGGTTGGGCAGGGGATAGTTGCGGGCCTTGTCGAACGCCAAGTGCTGGCCGTGCCTGAACCCGCCGCCGGCGAACAGGGTGGGCAGGTTGTCGGTGACGTGGGTGTTGGCGTTGCCCAGGTTGCTGCCGTAGAGAACCATCGTGCGGTCGAACAGGGCTTCGCCGTCCTCTTTGACGGCCTGGAGCTCCCCGAAGAGCTTTGCCAGCAGCTTCATGTGCCACTCGTCGATGGCCTTGAGCTGGCTGAGCTTGGCCTCGGACTTGCCGTGGTGCGAGAGGTTGTGATACCCATCCGTGATCTTGACGCCGTCGATATCGATGGCCGGCGAGTTGACGCTGTCCAGCAACAGCGTGACGCAGCGGGTGGAATCGGTCTCGAACGCCAGGCGCGCCATGTCGTACATGAGCCGGACCTTTTCCATGTACTCGCGCGGGCTCGCGGGGTCGAGCGGGCAGGATGCCGTGACGTGCGGCTTGGGCTTCTTTTCCCAGTCCTTGGACATCTCCATGCGGCGCTCCAGCTCGCGCACGCTGGTGAAGTATTGATCGAGCCGGTCGCGGTCGCGGCGGCTCACGCTGCGCTCCAGGTCCTTCGCCTGATCGGCCACGGCGTCCAGGATGCTCTGGCCCAGGGCGAGCTTGCGCACCTGCGCATCGACCTCGTCCGGCGTGCCCTGCATGAACATGCGCTTGAACACCTCGGACGGTTTCTCCTCGCAGGGGATCAGCGCGCCCGAATGCGTCCAGGAGAGCGAGCGCTGCCCGCGCTGAACGTTGACGCCCAGGGTCATGGACGGGAAGCGCGTCAGATGGCCGATGCGCTCGGCCATGTACTGGTCGAGCGAGATCGTATTCCGGAACCCGCCCGAACCGGGATGCGGCGCGGCCGTCAGGAAGCAGTTGTCGGCCGGGTGCCCACCGTCCACGTCCGGATGCGAGACGCCGCTGAAGACCGTGAAGTCATTGCGGAACTCGTTGAGGATCTGCAGGTAAGGCGACAGCGCGTAGTTCTTCCCCGCTTCCTTGGGGAAGAACATCTCGGGGAGCACGCCAAGGTTGTTACAGATGGCCAGCATGCGCCGCGGCTTGCCGGCGGCGGCGGTCGTTACGGCGGCCCTTGCCAGCGCCGGTTGCATCACGTCGAGCAGCGGCAACGCCAGGGCGACCCCGGCCGCGCGAAGCAGGTTGCGCCGTGAGAACCCACGGCGCGGGCCGCGCGGCATAGAGACACGGCGGGAACCGACGGCCGGGGGATGGGATCCGTTATTCATGGGGCGAGTGCTCCCGTGGCGTATGTGACCAACTGTTGTACAAGGCTGCGGGCAATTTGTCGCTGGTCTTTTGAGGAGAATTTAGACGGGAGCAATCCGTGTGGGTTATGCGTGCCCGCCGCGCGGCCGCAGCGATTCGACCCACTTGTTCGGCACGCCCGCGTAGTGGTCGCGTAAACGATCCTCAACGTGCTCCGGCTCCCAAACGGCCAGACATTCCAGGCCGCGGCACTCGTCTAACGTTGCCGCACGGAACGTCGTGCCGCCGTCGTCTGAGATATCGAGGCGGCCGTTGATCGGGTCCTGCCTGAAGCGGGGGACGCCGCCCCGTAGACGTTCGGGCACCGACACGGAGCCGACCTTCGGCCAACGCCCGGTGTTGTAAGCCGACTTGTGAACGGCCAGACGAAAGAGCACCGGCCGCGCGACAATCTCGTCGATCGGCAGGTCGCTTGCCGAGCGGGCATCGAAGAACGCCATGTCGACGCTCTCCAGCATCAGGGCGTAGGCGTGCCAGTCGCCGATCGGGATGCGCAAGACCGCCCCCGGCGCGCGCCGCTGTCGGACAACAAGTGACCTCGCTCGGGTACGCACAACCCATGATTATACCGACTGGTGCGCAAATCAGCCGAGTCTCGTCACCGGTCAGAAGGAATTGAACCACACGGGCTGGGGCCGGCTCTCGAACCGCAAACAAGCTTACCCGCCGGCTCGGTGCACTGCATTGACGGGTTATGCGGCAGGTACGTCGCGGCCGCGCGGACGTCACTTCCAAAACTGCCACCACTTGCCGCGCGAGGACTTCTTGCTGGCACGCTTTGCCGCCGCGGCTCCCAATCGAACTTTCAACTCACGGGACCGTATCTCGTCGCTCTCCGCGAGCGCCGCGCGGTACTTCTCCGGCGGGTCCTTCTCGATGCGCGCACACACCTCGATCACGTCCTCCGGACCGTCCACGGAATCGGACTGATAGATCAACCAGACGTCGGCATTGGCCCTGAGCAGGTCGTGCGGCCAAACGTCGCGAGGGACGGGGAATTTGGAATGGTAGAACCCGCCGTCGCCGCCACGGATCGGTTCATCGGCCCGCGTGTCCGGATACGCCGTGACGTGGACCTCATCGCGGGAGAGCAGGCCTACTACCCGCGCGGGGACCGCACGAAGAAGGGGCACGTCCTGCCGCATTACCTTTGATTATACCGACCGGCGCGCAAATCAGCATGCGGGTCGATTCCTCGAGGATCCCGCAACATCGGCCGGGCAATGATTTGGGCGTCGGGCGAACTCCATACTAGCCGCGGCGCGATCCCTGCGCCGACTCGCGGGGACGTTAAACCGCCACCGGGCGATGGTGCCCAGAAACCTCCGCTCAGTGGCGCGACACGATTCCTCAGTCGCGTGACTCTGGGGCCGATGAGCTGATAAAATGGGCCTGGCTGAGGAATGGGAGTCGGAGGTTGACCTGACCTTGACGTTCGAGCTCGAACTCCCCGGAGACCTGGCGCGATTTCGCCTGCCCGACGCGGTCGCGGCACGGTTGCGGACGCTGCTGGACCGGCAGGACGCGGGCCAGCCGCTCAGCGCCCAGGAGCGCAGCGAAGCGGAGGGCCTGGTGAACCTGGCGGAGTTGCTCACGCTGCTGCGGCTGCGAACCGAACGGCTGGCCTAATGAGCGATATCGACGAGGATGACTGATGGCGCGGTGTACCTGCTCGATGTAAACGTCCCGGTGGCGCTCGGCTGGCCGCGTCACAAGCATCACGCGTCAGCGCGGACAATTGCGGCTCCCACGATCACCCACTACCCTATTTGAGTGAGCGATGCGATTCAGGAGGTATTGCCGGGCGAACTGCGATTGCCGCCAAGTCGCTCGGCGGGCGCCGACCCATGGAAACTGCACCAGCAAATCCGTCAGTTCGGTGCTTCAACCAGCGGGATGCCGCCCATCCTCGTGTATGAGGATCCGGATGGCGTGATGGAGATCATCGACGGCGTGACCCGGGCCACGCGAATCGCGAAGCTGGCGCCGCGGCAGCCGGTCCCGGTTATTATCATCGGACGATACCGCCGAAGTCGGGCCAACTCCGCTCGCATCGAGGACCGCCTATGAGCGACGCCAATACACGCAACGAAGTGTTCGACAGACTTAAAGATTTGTCCGACCTGATACCCGAGATGCGCTGCGCCCAACTCATGGCGGCCGTCGGGGAACTCTGCGCCGACCTCCACGGCCGCGGACTATGGGACGCCAATGACGCCGAACTCCTCGAAGCGATCTGGCAATTCCGCCGCAACTACGAATCCGCGACCACCCGCCCGGGATCGACCCAAGGGCCGACGTAGCCAGAAGTCGGCGGGCTGCGCCAACCGTCAGCATCGGCCGCCGCGCCGCGTGAGAACGCAGGACCGTTCAATGACCGGGCGGTAATTCAGCCCCGCGGGTATCGCCACAGATTTTATATTCCTCCAGCAATGCCCGCATCTGCTGGCTCAGATGGCCCATTGAATAGCCGCCACGCCCCATCCATGAGGCGGTTTTGCCCACCCCGGTCTCCTCGAGCACGCGTTTGAGAAGCTCATCATGCGGGTAAAGGTACCAATCGCCCTCGTAAAAGAATGCGACGTAGAGACCTTTGCCCGTGTACTTCTTTCCAAACGCTAGTCGACTCTTCAGTTGCACCTTCAGAAAGGTGCCCCCGTCTACGTGCTGAGCGATAAAGTCGGCGCCTTGCCAATCGTCGCTGAGCCGCATTGTCATGAAGCCGTAGTCTGCCAGCACCGCCGACACTTTGAGGAAGTTGTAGTTTTCCTTTTGCCGGGCGTTGAGGCCAGAATATTCAACCTTCGCGAGTTTGATCGCCATGGTTCGTCGTCCGGCCAGCAGTGACCACCGCATTACGGATCTCGCCGAGCGACCGAATGTATTTCATCGCGTCCGCATCAGGAGCAGCGCCGAAATGACGCCACCGTCTTTGATCACTTGTCCCGGAAGAACTCGCTCTCCACGATCTCGTGAATCAAATTGCGCACGGGGTACTTCTCGGCCGCCGTGCGATCGAGGATCCGCTCGATCCCGGCCCGATCGCCGAACCGCACCGGCGCGCCCGTGGCGTAGATGACCAACTGTTGCACCAGGTTGCGGGCGATCTGTCGCTGATCTTTTAAGAGAAGCTGCTTGAGCTCGCGCACGTCTTTGAACGTGCGGGTGGGCTGGGTCGTGCATACGTTGGGCGGAAGTTCGCCGCTGCAGTCCACCGGTTGCCCGGCGTGGAAGACGAACCGTTGGCCGTTCTTGCCGATCCCCTTTTCAAACGGGCCGTTGCCCAGGGCGCGATAGTGGTCGCGCCAGCCGCCCATCACATCAAAGCTTTCCAGCGCAAACCCCGCCGGGTCGATCTTGGCGTGGCAGGCGTTGCAGGTTTGCATCGTGCGGTGCCGGGCAAGCTGCTCGCGGATGGTCGTTGCGCCGCGCGTGTCCGGCTCCACGGCGGCGATGCCCTTGGGCTGCGGGGGCGGCGGCTTGCCCAGCATCCGCTCCATGATCCACGCGCCGCGGATGACCGGAGACGTCGTGGTGCCGTTGGCGGTGACTTTCAGGATACTCGCCTGCGTCATGATCCCGCCGCGCGGGCTGTCCGGGGCGAGCAGCATCTTGCGCAAGCGCACGCCCTGCACGCCGGGAATGCCGTAATGCGTCGCCAACCGCTCGTTCAGCATCGAAAAATCGGACGAGATGATGTTGCTGGCCGGCAGGTTCGACTTGATCAGCTCGGCGAAAAACAACTGCGTTTCCGCCTCGGCCGATTCGACCAGCAGGTCGTCGAGATAATAGTCGTTGTAAAGCGTGCCATCGGGCGACGTGGCGGTCATCTTCCGCAGGTCAAGCCAGTAATCCAGGAACGCATCGACGAACTGCCGGGACTTCGGATCGGAGAGCAGGCGATCGGTCTGGCCGCGAAGCGTTTGCGGATCGTGCAGCTTGCCGGCCGCGGCGAGCTGTCGAAGCTCGTCATCGGGCGCGGTGTTCTGCAGGAAGAACGACAGCCGCGACGCCA
>DATBFY010000731.1:0-5778 GCA_036558265.1 Tepidisphaeraceae bacterium
ATCATGCACATGCCGATGGCGCTGACGTAGATGCGGCCGCGGAGGCTCCGTCGCGCCCAGCGGTCCGCGAGCCATCCGCCGAGGACCGCGCCGATGATGGCGGCGGCCTGCGAGGAGAGGGTCGCGGCCACGCCCGCCTTCCCCTGGCCGATGTCGAACTGATGTTTGAGGACGGTGGGCATCCAGTCACGAACGACCCACGCGGCGAGCGCGGGCAGCGTGAAGCAGAGCACGAGCAGGATGAAAGAAACGTTCGCGACCAATTCCGCGACGCTGCGGGCAGGAGATGCGCCAGGATCGGCGACAGCGGTGGTGACCGGCTCGAGCTTGGGCGCATCGCGCAGCAGGAAGACCAGCGGGATCGCATAAGCCATCCCGAACACGCCGCACGCCGTGAACGCCCACTGCCACCCCAGCGCCGGCGAATCGGCAACATACCCGCCAAACCCGCCCACGATCACCCCGAAGTAAATCGCCATCTGGTGCAGCCCCACCGCGCGCGAACGCGTCTCGCCGCTGTGATAATCCGTGATCAGCGCCAGCGCCGCCGGAATGTAAAACGCCTCGCTGATCCCCATCAGCGACCGCGCCGCCAGCAGCTCGTGATACGTGTGGACGTGCCCCGTCCACCAGGTCACCGCCGACCACACGAACAGGCTCCCGCAGATCGTCGCCCGCCGGCTGAACCGATCCGCCACGTACCCCCCGATCGGGCTCAGGAACGCGTAAACCCACTTGAACTGCCCGAGCATGAAGCCCCAGTTCTCCTCCAGGCGGATGCTCGGAATGTCCGACATCACCGAGTACTTCATCGACGCCAGCATCTGGCGATCCAGATAGTTCAACAGCGCGACCGGCCAGAGCAGCGCCACCACCAGCCACGCCATCCGCGAAAGTGTCGAAGGATATGACTCACCGCTCACGTTGCGATTACTCCCTGCCAACCGGCGTCAGGCGCCAAACCCGCGGCGACCGCACCCCCGGCCGGATCTCGCCGCCCGGAACCACCCACGAGCCCTGCCAGTCCACGCACGGCGTGGTCACCTGGGCGACCGGCATCTCGCCGCACCGGCTCCACCGGTCCGCCCCCGCGTCGTACCGCAGCACACTTCGGTTAAACCCGCGATGCCGCCCGGGCGCCGCGCCCACCTGCGACCCATCATCCCCACCCAGCACAAACAACCCCAAACGATCTACAGCGGCCGGCGAGGGCGTCGCCGCGACCGGATAGGGCAGATCCGCGATCCGCCGCCACCCCTCGCCAGGTCGGAAACGAAACGCATCGTTCAAATATCGCCGTTGGACCCCTCCGCCCGCGCCAACGCCCAGATCGACGCCCCCCATCACCCAGAGCGCGCCGTCGAACCCGGCCGCAACCGCCAGCATTCGCCCGCTGCCAGGCCACCCCTCCATCTCTCGCCAACTCGGCTTTGCCTCCGCCAAGTCGATCTGGTATGCCGTTTTCAGCGTCTGCGTCGCGTCAGGTTGGGATAACCCGCCGATGATGTAAAGCCGGTCGCCCAGCAGCGCGCCGCACGCGTTGGCAACCGGTTGGGGCAGCGGCGGCAACTCCGTCGTGACGACCCGGCCGGCCTTCCATTCCAGCCGAAAAACATCAGCGTAATGCCGCGTCCCGTCGCTCCCGCCGACGCAGACCACCCCGCCTCGATACGTCACGCTCACGCCATATCCCAGCGCCCGCGGAAGCCTGCCCGCAGGTTTCCATTCCCCATCCGGCTTCTCCAGCGCGAAGATCGTGCCGTACCAGGCCTTCGTACCCCCTTCCCACGGCTTCTTGTCCGGAAAGTTGGCGCCGCCGGCGACCAGCAAAACCCCATCGCTCACCCCCGCGAACGATCCCGCGAATCCTTCCTTGTCCGGCAACGGCGGCAGTTCCGACCAGGCGCCGGGACAGACGCTCGTGCAGCCGGACAGCATCGCGACCAACGCCAGGAGTACCTTCATCGTGTTGGCCCGACATCATAATCGTGAACCCGGTTTCGGCTATGCTCCGAACGCATGTTGCGCGCCGGTGACGCGCGCGGCGCCACCCCCTTCCCGCGAAAAATAAGATATTTTTCGCGCGACAACCCCAGCAATTTGCCGCCTTCGGCAACGTCCACCGCGCCCCGCGCGTCACCGGCGCGCACCGTCCTGCCCTCTTGTGGAGGGCACTCCATGCGCGCCGACAACCTTCTCCCTCTCCCGGCCGCGACCTTGGGCTCACTCCGCGCAACCCGCCAACCGCGGCTGGGAGAGGGCGGCAGTGAGGGTCCGTTTGAGTTACGAAAGCCCGTCAAAACCCGACAGAATCCGACACCAATTCGCGTTTCCGCTCCCCCATCTTCACACCCCGAATCTTCTTTGCTTCTCTGCTTCTTTGCTTCCTTGCGTCTCCGCGACAACACCGCTCCCCTCGCCCGGCGCAAAACCAAGCCAGACCACGCCCCGCCAAAATGCTCCAAACTGCTCCTGCCCCCGCGCGCTGGCGCAAAACGAACCCAGTCGGTCGCCGTGGGAGTTCCCCCGCGCCGCTGCGGGCGATATATTCCCCTGCGCGCGCCAGGCCGACCGACGGCCACGGCGCCGAACCATCCGGTCACCTGCACTTGGAGAATATGATGCGCAAAGGGCCACTGAACGTCGCGCTGTTCACCCTCCTGCTCGCCGCCGCCTGCATTGTCGTCCAGGCCGCCGATCCGGCCCCCGCCCCGGCGCGGCGCCCGGCCCGCCCGGCGCCCCCGACGCGCGACCCGAACACCCCCGGCTACGTCTCCGCGAAAGAGTTGCCCGACGGCGCCGTCCCGCCGGCCGACGTGGATGGGAACTTCATCGTCGGCCCCACCCATAAAAAGGCGCCGGAGATGTCGGCGCAGGAGGGCGCGCCCAAGGGACAGGTGTTCGACCTGGTCATGAAATCGACCGACAGCAAGATCTATCCCGGCATCGCGCGCGAGCCCGGGACGTTCGGCAAGCCCGACCCGACAAACCCGGCAAAGCTCGACGTCACGACCAGCCATCCGGCCCCGTACACCCGCAAGGTGGCCGTCTACGTCCCCAAACAATACGTGGCGGGGACCGAGGCCCCCTTCATCGTCGGGGCGGACGGGCCGGACCGGTCGCTCTTCACCGCGCTCGACAACCTGATCGCGGCGAAGAAGGTGCCGGCGATGGTCGCCATCTCGATCGCTAACGGCAGTGGCGACGCCCAGGGCAGCCAGCGCGGGCTCGAGTACGACACGATGAGCGGCCTGTACGCCGAGTGGGTCGAGAAGGAGGTGCTGCCGCTGGTCGAGTCCAAATGCAACGTGAAGCTGACGAAGGACCCGGACGGCCGGGCGACGATGGGGTGCAGCTCAGGCGGGGCGTGCGCGATCATCATGGCCTGGTATCACCCCGACCTGTACCACCGCGTGCTCAGCACGTCGGGCACGTTCGTGAACCAGCAGTGGCCCTACAACCCACAGACGCCCGGCGGCGCGTGGGAACTGCACAAGACGTTGATCCCCAATTCCGATCCCAAGCCGCTGCGGATCTGGATGGAGGTCGGCGACCGGGACCTCCTGAACCCCAACTCGATGCGCGACGACATGCACGACTGGGTGCTGGCCAACGAGAACACGGCCAAGGCACTGGCAGCCAAGGGGTACCACTACCAGTTCAGCTTCGTCCGCAACGCCGGGCACTGCGACGGCGCGATGAAGCAGCAGCTCCTGCCCGAGGCGCTGGAATACGTCTGGCAGGGCTATCCGCGTCACTGACGCGGGTTCTTCTTGTAGCGGGGCTGGTAGAGCTGGATGACCAGGTCGCCGGGGGCCTTGAAGTAGGTGACGCGGCCATAGCCCTGGTCGGTGACGGGCGCGGTGAACTCGACGCCGCGGGATTGGAGATCGGCGACGGTCTGCTGGATGTCGTCGCAGAAGAAGGAGATGTTGTGGGTGTTGTGCGCCTCGGAGTGCCCGCCGGGCTCGGTGGGATGCACGCCCAGGTCGCCGCTGGGCGCGTCAAAGATGAGCCAGCCGTCGTGGACGTCGGTGAAGGGCAGGCGCAGCTTGTCGCGGAAGAAGGCGCGGAGTTCGGCGGCGCGGTCGGAGTAGAACATGGCGTGGAGGCCGGTGATGGGCATGGCGGGGCTCCTGTTTTCGATCGGCAGAAAGAATAGAGGAGGTCGCTTCGCGGCGGCAAGAGAATTCCGCTCGCTAGAAGCGAGCCCTACGTCTCACTTCCCGGTGCTGCGGAGACGGAGCATCTCGCGCAAAAGCGCGTCGGTGGACTTGAGGTCCTTGTGCTGGGTCTTGACGCGTTCGAGGAGGCGCTCGGCGTCGGGGCGGCGCTCGCCCAGCGTGGTCATGGCGATCAGGGCGTCTTCCTCGTTCTGCGTGAGGCGCGTGCCGCTGGCGGCGTACGAGGCGATCTCGGCGCCGGCCTGGGCGGTGGCGAACCGCTGCACCTTGCCCGCCAGCTCGGCGATGATCAATTCGGCGGTGCGCTTGCCGATGCCGTCGAGGCGGATGAGAAAGCGCGCATCCTTGGACTCGATCGCCTGGGCGATCTCACCGACGGGCGCGGAGAAGGCGCGCAGGGCGGTCTTGGGGCCGATGCCCTTGACGGTGGTGAAGAGGTCGAAGAAGGCCTTGTCCTGCGGGCGGAGGAAGGCGATGAGTTTGGGATCAAGGTTGCCGCCGCCGGCGGTGCCTTCGAGGTAGAAGATCGTGTGGAAGGTGAGCTCCTGCCCGACCTGCGAGCGGAGGGATTCGACGTCGGCGGCGGGGATGAGGAGCTCGAAGACGAAGGGACCGGAGCGCAGTTGGGCGGTGGTTTCTTCGACCGAGATCAGTTCGCCGGTGAGGGCAGAAAGCATGGTAGGTGGATTTTAGGGGATCGGTGGAAAGGAATCTACCGCGAAGGCGCGATGACGCGAAGGGTCGTCGCGAAGAAATCGAAAACGAAGATAGAGGATGGAGGATGGCGGCACAAAACAATCTCTTCGCGTTTCCGTCGCGCCATCGCGTCTTCGCGGCAGATGCTCCAGAGTTCATTTACCCAGGGCGCGTTCGACTTCCATCGATCGCCCGCAGCACAGCGCGATCGCCAAGGCGTCGGCGACATCCGGCGGTTCAGGTGGGGCGGGCAGGTTCCACGTGGCCTGGATGGCCCGCTGCATCTGGGACTTGCCGGCGTGGCCGTGACCGGCGACGGATTGCTTGATGCGGTTGGCGGCGAACTGCTTAAGGGTGGCGTGGTGGCGCTGGGCGACGAGCAGGATCACGCCGCGGGCGTGGCCCATCAGGATCGCGGTGCGCGGATGGGCGTAGTGGGCGTAGAGTTGCTCGACCGCGCAGACGTCGGGCTTGTACTCGCGGAAGAGCTGGTCGAGCTCCTGTTCGAGCTCCAGCAGACGCGCGGACATCTGGGCCTTGGCGTCGAGGCGAATGACACCGGCATCAATCAGCGCGGGCGGGCGCAGCGGGTGATCGTGGCCGACGGTCCACTCGAGGATGCCGTAGCCGGTGAGCTTGAGGCCGGGGTCGATGCCGAGGATTCTCATTCGCGGAAGAGATTGAACGACGAAGGCACGAAGGCACGAAAGAATACGAGAATGGAGGATGGAGGATAGAGGATGGCGCAATTCATTGCCAACTTCCATCCTCGATCTTCCATCTTCGTTTTCTTCGTGCCTTCGTGTCTTGTATGTTCCCAAAACAGTCAAAACATCGTGTAAAGTCTTCTCGCCGTGCCGGCGGCTTTGAGCGCAGCGAAAAGCCGGCGGCACGGCGG
>DATBFY010000732.1:0-4125 GCA_036558265.1 Tepidisphaeraceae bacterium
GGCTGATCGAGGCGTGCCGCGAGCACTTCGACATCATCGTGATCGACACCGGCCCGATCCTGGGGAGCCTGGAGGCGTCGGTCGTGGCGACCGAGGCGGACGGGGTGATCATGGCGGTGGCGCGCGGTCAGCAGCAGCCGCTGGTGGAGAAGGCGATCAAGCACCTGCGTTCGATCGGGGCGCACGTGTTCGGGATCGTGTTCAACCGGGCGGAGCAGCGGGACTTCCAGCGGTCGGTCGCCAGCGCGTCGATCCGGTCGCTGTCGGCGAGGCCTCACGAGCCGCGGGGGCTCTTGCCGGAGGCGGACGAGTCGTCGCGGTTCGGGCCGCTGGCGCGGTCGGTGGCCTCGTACCTGCCGCCGGCGGGCGCCGGAACGACTGGGACGCCGGCGAACGGCAATGCGTACACGAATGGCAACGGCAACGGTCACGCGAACGGCAACGGCCAGGGGGCCGGTGGAGGAGTCTCGGCGGCATGATCGCGCGGGGCGTCCATCCCGTCAGCCCGCATTCGATCGCCGCATCGGCCTCGATTGCCGCTGAGGCGCGCGCGGCCGCGCGGACGACGCCGACGGTCTGGGGGTTGTCGCCCGTGCAGTTGCACGACCGGTTCTGGGCCCACCGCGGGGTGCAGGTGGTGCGGCCGGGCGAACCCGAGCCGATCTCGCCCGAGGCGCAGCTTTACCTCCTGACCGACGAGCGGGCGCTGGCGACGTTCGAGCCGGGGTGGCAGTTGCAGATGCTCTCCTGGTCCAGCCCGGACCTGGTTTACATCCGCGTGCGCGACGTGCGCGAGCGCGAGTACCGCGAGCGGGTGGTGACCGACGCGCAGCAGAACTTCGTGCGCTTCGAGCGGATCTACACGCGCTCGACGCCGCGGCTGATGCGCGCCGCGTTCACGACCGACCGCGCGATCGCGCAGGCGTGGCGGAGCGCCCCCAGCGGGCGCGACGGGTGGCCGGCGTTGCGCCGGCGCGTGCCGCGCGAACGCCGCAGCACGCTGGCGTGCAACGGGGTGATGTACGACCGCGCCAGCGACGCGGACCTGGCGCACCTGGTGCGGGACCTGACGCGGATGTGGTCCAACCCCGGCGCGATGATCCGGCGGGCTCGGGCGGTGAGCAAGGGGGTCTGGGCGGACGGCGGGGTGTCGCTGGACCCCGCGGCGCGGTTCGCCGGGTCGGTCTGGGTCGGCGCGGGACGCACCGTGGACCCCCTGACGACCGTAATCGGACCGTTCGTGCTGTGGGACGATCCGGCGCAGCGTCCGGCGGTGGAACCGATCGCCTGGCCGGCGCAGCGGCACATTGACCTGCCGCGGGTACACCGGCCGACCGATTCGCTGACGCGCAGCGCCAAGCGCGTCCACGGGGCATGCAAGCGGGCGTTCGACATCGTCTTCTCGATCGTGGCGATCGCGGTTTCGCTGCCGCTTTACCCCTTGATCATGCTGGCGATCTGGCTGGAGGACGCTCGGCCGTTCTTCTTCGCGCATCGTCGCGAGACAACCGGCGGGCGGGAGTTCGCGTGCCTCAAGTTCCGCTCGATGTACCGCGACGCCGACAAGATGCGGCAGCGGCTCGAGCAGGCGGGGAAGAACCAGGCGGACGGCCCGCAGTTCTTCATGGAGAACGACGTGCGGGTGACGCGCGTCGGGCGGTTCCTGCGCCGCACGCGGCTTGACGAGCTGCCGCAGTTCTTCAACGTGCTGCGCGGGCACATGAGCGTGGTGGGCCCGCGGCCAAGCCCCTTCAACGAGAACCAGTTCTGCCCCGCGTGGCGCGAGGCGCGCCTGAGCGTCAAGCCCGGCATCACGGGCCTGTGGCAGGTCAAGCGCACGCGCATCCCCGGGGCCGACTTTCAGGAGTGGATCAAGTACGACATCGAGTACGTCGAGAACATCAGCTTCTCGCTGGACCTGATGATCCTGTTCCTGACGGTGTTCTGCGTGCTGGGGGGGGTGCTGCCGCGGCGCAAGCGGGCATATGTTGCCTGAGCGCCCGCGTTTCCTGACGATAGGTGCGGTAGCGGGAAGGAAGGCCCATGAGCTACGACCTGTTCTTCAACACCGATTCCGGACGGACGATCGATAAGAAATCGTTCGCGACGTACTTCGGCGAGCGGGCGAATTACAAGGTCGCCAAGGGGCAGGCGGTTTATCAGAACGATAATACCGGGGTCTACTTCATCTTCGACGAGCCGTCGGATTCGGTGGTCGCGTTCAACCTGAACTTCCATCGCCCGCACGTTTTCGGCTTAGAAGCCGCGGTGGAGCTGGAGACGTTCGCGGGGGCGTTCGGCGGCCTGAGCGCCATCGACCCGCAGGACGACCAGTCCGACGGCGAGCCTGCGGCGTTCGACCGCGAGCGATTCCTGCGCGCCTGGAATGCCGGCAACGCGTTCGCCTACCGCGCGATGCTCAAGGAACAGACCGAGCCGCCGCACACCTGGCCGGCCAGGCGCATCCGACAGGTCTGGGATTGGAATTACGCCCGGGCCGCCGAACAGGCGCGGGACGAGAACGTCTTTCTGCCGGCGATCTTCGCCATGAATGTCGGCGGGGAGGTGCAGAGCGTGGCGATCTGGCCGCCGGACTGCCCGATCCTGATGCCCGAGGTGGACGCGCTGCTGGCGCCGGTGGCGCAGCAAGGCAGACACAGCAAGCAATTGGCAATGGTGCCGTGGAACCAGGTGCAGCCGGTCGTCAAACCGTATCAGGAAAAGGGCGCGGGGCTGGCGCGCTACCGGTTGGCGTTCGAGGCGTGGCCGGCGGAGGTGGCGGCGTTCCTGGCCGCCAAGCGCGCCCAGATGACGGGAGTCGAGGGCATCCCGTGGGACCAGGTGCTGGATCGGGAGATGGTTGAGGAGGCGGGCGGGGGCGGCTCCCGATGAAAATCGCGAATGCACCACCTGGAATGGATTGACAATCGGTGAGGAGTACGGAAGCAGGGCCGATCGGCGTTGACCTCTCCAACGTACACGGTAGGTTCGGCACGATGCGACACACATCCGGTCTTCCACACGCGCTCGCCTGCCCCTGCCTCGTCGTCCTCTTGTTGATTGTCGCCGGTGTTTCCGCCGCGGCCGCCGACGGTCCTCACTTTTACATCTTCTTCAACCGCGACCGCGAACGCATCGCCGAACGCACCTTTCTCGACACCCCGGCCATCGAAGGCGCGCAGCTCAAGTACACCTGGCCGCAGCTCGAGCACGCGAAGGACGAGTATGACTTTGCCGACATCCGCCACGACCTGGCGTTCCTCAAGGCGCACGGCAAGCGGCTGTTCATCCAGGTGCAGGATGCATCCTTCGACCCGTCGATCGTCCCGATCCCGCGCTATTTGCAGAACGACCCCGCATATCACGGCGGCGCCGACCCGCAGTACGACATCCCCCATGATGACGAGACCCGCGCCACGCCCGCCGGCTGGGTCGCCCGGCGATGGGACCCGACCGTGCGCGAGCGGTTCGGCCGGCTGCTGCGCGCCCTGGGCAAGGAATTCGACGGCCAGATCGAGGGGATCAACCTGCCCGAGACAGCCGTCGATTTCGGCGAGCGCGGGCGCCTTTATCCCAGGGGCTTTACGCCGGAGGTCTACCGCGACGCGGTCGTCGGGAACATGGCGACGCTCAAGCGCGCGTTCCCACGGTCGGTCGCAATCCAGTACGCCAACTTCATGCCCGAGGCGAACGGCGACGCGCAGCACACGTTCCTGAAGAGCGTTTATCAGAAGGCGAGCGAGTTGAAGGTCGGCGTGGGCGGCCCGGACCTCTTGCCCTACAAGCCGGGGCAGATGGCCAACAGCTATCCGCTCCTGCGCGAGTACGCCGGCCGCGTGCCGACGGGCATCGCCGTGCAGGACGGGAACTACGCGCACCGCGATCCGAAGACCGGCAAGCAGGTGACGATCGCGGACCTGGTCGGATTCGCCACCGACTACCTCCGCGTGAACTACATCTTCTGCTGTACCGAGGAGCCGTTCTACTCGCGGGATCTGATCCCCCTTCTGCAGGCGCAACGCGCGCGCGGGAAATAATCTGTGCGGCGGCCCCAGAGTCATTTCCGGCAAATTCTGCGCATCTTATCAACGCCATCTGTAGTCAAGCTGTCGGGCGCCCCGTTTT
>DATBFY010000733.1:0-5476 GCA_036558265.1 Tepidisphaeraceae bacterium
CGCCGCGCGCGTCACCGGCGCGCATCAAAACTGCAGGAAATTGGTCCCGAAGTCGTAAGAAGCGTACTACGCCGCCGCCCCGCACTCGGGACAGCGCTCGGGCGTGGCGCGCAGGTCGTAGCCGCACGCGACGCACAGGCCTTTGAGGCGTCGCATCAGGCGGCGGTGGGTTCGGATCAGCCAGGCGGCGGGGACCAGGAGAAAGAGCAGGGTCGGAGACCAGAGGGGGAGGATGACGTCACCGTACCATTCGAAAGTCGGTGAGAACGGGCTGGAGATGGTTTGGCTCTGAGACCCGAAGCCGAGTGAGTTCCACCTTCCCACCCACGATGCTTCGCCACCAAATCCGCCGGAGTATGGGTCGGTCTTGATGTAGCAGCCGACCTCGAAGGGGACGGGTGGTGGTCTGGTGCCGGGAACAGGCCACCCTTGGCGCGAGACGGTGACGCGAAGGCCGCCGGCCCCCCAAGCCAATGCCGTCTGGGCCCGTTTGATCTCAGACGCTCCGGTCGTCTCGAGTCGATATTCGAGCGATCCGGGCCGGCAGTAGCTTTGTATCCAGAGCGTCAGGCTGAGCAGTGACATAGCGAGTGACAGGGCTGCAACCCATGCGAACAGGTGACGCCGAAGCAGGGCCGTGAAGGCGATAAGTGCGAGTGTCGCCACTCCCAAGAGATTCGCCGGGAACGAAACCGGTCTGCAGATGAATTGAGGTGTGGGACGTGACGTTCGAATAGCAGCGATGACTCCAATTATTATGAATGCGGTGATCGGAATGATCGTCACGAGCGCCGCGCGAAAACGTCGAACTCGCCAAGTGACATCTGGGGCCGCGATTTGTGGATGAGGCTTGGTGCGCAGGAACATCCACAGGCAAAGGCCAAGCACGATGACGAGCGGCAGGATGAGGTATCTCGGACTTGAGAAATACGGCACCGGCGCCGGGGAGAGGACTAAGCTGTTCAGCGTCACCGCTGGAAGGGTTGTCGGAATCGGGAACGAGTCGATATGGGTGATCTCGGGTCCGACGAGCGGGTCCAAATGCACCACATCCGGCGCGATTTCAGGCGCTACGGAGAGATCAGGTTCGGCACGCGATGTGTCGGCAAGTGCGATGAAGACCCACGCAGCGAGCACCACCAAAGCCCGCCCCATTTGGGGCTTTCTCGTCCTGGGCTCAAACTTGTTAGTGACGAGGCGCATCACACTGCGCGCGTTGATTGAAAGTCACAACCAAGGGCGGGCCGCCTGCGCTCACGCCGTCTTGGTCAGCATGGTCTTGCCGTTCATGCTCCGGCCGGCCTTTTTGCGGGGCACGCGCTTGCGGCCGAAGGCATCCGTCGGCGTGAGGATTCGGCTGTCGCGGTTGGGGTCGGCGATCGCGGCGTGCTTGCCCTTCTTCCGGGTGGCTTCCAGGGCGTGCTGCAGGCGCTTGCGGGCGAAATCGACGTACTCCTTCGACTGGTCGATGCCGACATATTTTCGGTCGAGCAACGCGGCGGAGACCGCGGTCGTGCCGCTGCCGTTGAAGGGGTCGAGCACGACGTCCCCGGGGTTGCTCGAAGCCTTGATGATCCGGTCGAGCACGGCGATGGGCATCTGGCAGCCGTGCCACCCCTCGCGCTCCTTGAAGGTGCCGCAGACGCGCGAGACGTACCAGGTGTCGGCGTCGGGGGCGAAGAACTCCTGGCTCGTTTCCTGCGGGCGGAGGTACCAGGTGTCGTCCGGCACCTTGCCCTTGGGGTTGGCGCGAACGTCGGCGTAGGTGGTCTGGCGGGCGGAGGCGACGCGGACGGCGTCGGCGTTGAAGGTGAAGTCGCCGGGATCCTTGGCCTTGGTGAAATAGAGGATGTGCGTGTGGCTCTTGGCGAACTTTTGCTTCATCTGCTGGCCGAACGTGTAGTGCCACACGATCCAGTTGCGCAGGTGGAAGCCGATCTGTCGGCGGGCGATGACGGCCAGGTCCGCGGCGTACTCGTCGCCGATGGCCAGGTAGAACGATCCGGAGGGTTTTAAAGCGCGGTGGACGGCCTGCATCCAGTCGTGGCTGAACTTGAGGTAGTCCTCGGTCTTGCGCTGGTCGTTATAGCCGTGGTAGAGGTAGCCGATGTTAAAGGGAGGGTCGGCGAAGACCAGATCAACCCAGGCTTCGGGTCCGTCGTTGAGCACCTTGATGCAATCGCCCTGGACGATCTGATTGGTTTCCGGCATACCGCGCGGATTGTATAGGGCCGGGGTGATCGAACCAACCGTTGAGGCGTCACGCGCCACTTTTGCGCGAGCCGTTCGTTTGATTTGTTCGAAGCCGTTGATGTACGCGAGTTTACGCAAGTTCATAGATCGCATGACCTCGGGGGGGCAGGAATGCCCCCACTCGGTCATGCGAGACAGACAAGAATGTCTGCCCCACCTCAACTGGAGCGCATTGCCGCTGGTCCTATAATCGTCGCCCTGCCCCCTGGGACATGAATCCGCAGGTTTTGCGCATCCTCGACGCCAACTTCAACCGCGCGCGCGAGGCGTTGCGGGTCGTGGAGGATTACGCCCGCTTTGTGCTCGACGATCCGGGGCTTTGCGGCTCGTTGAAGCAACTTCGTCACGATCTTGCAGCGGCGACGGAGCCGTGGGTGGAATGGGCGATCCTGCTGCGGGATACGGCGGGGGATGTGGGGACGGAACTGACCACGCAACGCGAGGCGGTACGGGAAGATACCGCCGCGGTGGTGACGGCGGCGGGCAAGCGGTTGGGAGAGGCGCTGCGGACGATCGAGGAATATCTGAAGACCGAGCGCGGCGATGCGGCGGCGGCGGTCGAGTCGATCCGTTACCGGTTTTATGAAATAGAGTTAGAGGTCGCGCGGACCCTGCGGCGTCCCGTGGCGAGGTTCGCGAGGGTGCGGCTTTACGTGCTGATTACCGAGGCGGTTTGCCGGCGGCCCTGGTTGGAGGTGGCAGAGGCGGCGATCCAGGGTGGGGCGGACTGCCTGCAACTGCGGGAAAAGGAGTTGGAAGCGGGCGAGTTGCTGCGACGGGCGAAGGCGCTGGTGGAGCTTTGCCGAAAGAGTGACGTGCTGTGCATCGTGAATGATCGGCCCGACCTGGCGGTGCTGGCGGGAGCGGACGGGGTGCATCTGGGACAGGAAGACCTGCCATGCGTCGAAGCGCGCAAGCTGCTGGGGCCGGAGAAGATAATCGGAATTTCAACTCATAACCTGGAGCAGGCGCGGCGGGCGAGGCGGGACGGGGCGGACTATATCGGCGTCGGACCCGTGTTTCGCAGTTCGACCAAGACCCGGGACTTTTTGCCGGGGCTTGAATTTGCGCGCGAGGCGGCGCGGGCGGTGGACCTGCCGGCGGTGGCGATCGCGGGGATTACCGAGGCGAATGTGGATGAGGTGCTGGGGACGGGCGTGCAGGCGATCGCGGTGACGGCGGCCGTGGGGGGGTGTGAGGACCCAAAGGGGGCCGCGGCGCGGCTCAAAGAGAAGATTCAAAATCGCAGCCACTCGCCTGTCCATGGAGGGACTTGAGACATGGCGGAACCAGGAGCGGCGACGCTTTCTTACCAAGCCAAGGAGGAGGCTGCGGCCCAGTCAGCCGAGCAGCGGACGTTTGTGTCGCATGCGAAGCTGATCGGGTTCCTGACGTTGATCAGCCGGATCCTGGGGATGGCGCGGGAGGTGGTGGCGGCGCGGTTTTTCGGGGCGGGGGTGGTGTGGAGCGCGTTTCAATATGCGTTCACGATCCCGAACCTGTTTCGCAAGCTGCTGGGCGAGGGGGCGCTGTCGGCGGCATTCATCCCGCTGTACGCCAGGGCGCTCAAGCAGGAGAAGGCCGAAGGCGAGGCGAACGAGTTCGCGTCGGCGAGCGTGTCGCTGCTGATCGCGATCCTGCTGGGGATCACGGTGGTGGGCGAGGGGGTGCTGGTCGCCGTGCTGTTGTTCGCCAACCTGCGGGAGGGCACGCAGCTCGCGGTGAAGCTGACGATCGTGATGCTGCCGTACGTCGTGTTCGTATGCGGGGCGGCGTTCGTGGGGGGGATCCTGCAGGTACACCGGCGGTTCGGTGGTCCGGCGATCGTGCCGGTGGTCAGCAACCTGCTGATGATCGCGACGCTCGCCGCCGTCGCGGTGACGCACGACCTGCGGAGCGAGGGGGGCCAGGCGGCGGCGGTGTGGTGGGTGGCGGTGTCGGTGCTGGTGTCGGGGGCGGTGCAGTTGATGGTGCTCTGGCCGCCGCTGCGGCGGGTGGGCTTCCGGTTTCACTTCGTCGGACATTTCTGGACGGCGGCGGTGCGGCACATGCTGCTGATGAGCGTGCCGGTGGCGCTGGGGGCGGGGGTGCTGCAACTGGGGGTGGTGCTGGACAAGCAGATCGCGCTGATGCTGGCGCAGGGGGACGGCAAGACGTATTTCCACGTGTTGGGCTGGACGCTGCGCCTGCCGATGGAGGAGGGGGCATTGGCGCGGTTGAACTGGGCGCAGTTCCTCTACCAGTTCCCGCTGGGCGTGTTCGCGATCTCCCTGGCGACGGCGATCTTCCCGCAGCTTTCGGGGGACGCGCTGGACGTGGATCGGACGGCGTTCCGGCGGATCTTCCGGCGCGGGCTGGAGGCGTCGCTGTTCATCGGGCTACCGGCGAGCGTGGGGATGATCGTCGTGGCCGAGCCGGCGGTGCGGCTGTTATTCGAGTCGGGTCAGTTCACGGCGCACGATTCGCGGCTGACGGCGATGTCGACCGCGATCTATTCCAGCGCGATCTGGGCGTTTTCGATCCAACAGGTGCTGAACCGGGCGTTTTACGCGCTGCACGACATGCGGACGCCGCTGTGGACGACGGCGGTGAACCTGGTGATCAACCTGGTGGTGGAGATCCCGCTGCTCTGGACGCCGCTGGGGGAGTCGGCGATGGCGGCGGGGACGGCGGTGTCGTTCGCGGTGCAGTCGGCGCTGATGCTTTACCTCCTGCGGCGGCGGGTGGGGGCGCTGGGACTGTCGAAGAGCGTGCGGCCGCTGGTCACGATGATCGTGGGCACGGCGCTGATGTGGGTGGCGTGTTTCGCGGTGCGGCATTCACCGCTGTATCCGCGTGAGCCGGTGGCGCACCACAAGCTGGTGTGGGCGATTCAACTGGCACTGCTGATGGGCGTGGGCGGAGTGGTCTATCTGGGGACGTGCATGGCGATGGGGATCAACGTGCTGGAGCACGTGAGGCGGAAGCGGAAAGCGTGAAGACGTGAAACGTGAAGACGTGAAGATCGCGGCGATCACTACCGTTCCATGAAGCGGACCAGGCCCAGGAGGAGGACGGCGGCGAGGACCATGCCGGTGATGATCATGATGAAGATCACCGCGGCCTCGCGGGGGACCTGCTTCATCGTGTGGCACTTGATGGCCTTGTAGACGATCGAAACGCCCAGGCACAGGGGCAGCAGCAGCAAATACCAGTAGTCCCAGACAGGCAGGGATTGCCAGAA